>CAYPQM010000041.1:0-42570 GCA_964412845.1 uncultured Streptosporangiaceae bacterium | reverse complement strand
CTAGTTTGGGTATCGTCCTCGAACACCGCTCCCGTGGGCCCGGCGGTGCCGGGCCGGTGCTCTGTGCCTGCTACGGCCAGCCGGCGCCGGGGACGGCCGCTTGGATCGTTAGGATCTGGCCGGTCCGTGCCTCGTTGGCCATGTTCGCCGTGCCGTGCCACTCAGTAGCGATCAGGAACAGGGTTCTCTTGTCCGGGCCGCCCAGCATGCAGGCGAAACAGCCGCGGTCGAGGTCGATGGTCTGCAGCACCTGACCCCCTTCCCGGACGCGTACGCAGCGCTCGTTGGGGACGTCGGCGTACCAGACGGCGTTCTCGGCGTCGAGGCAGATGCCGTCCGGGACCCCGTCGCCGAGATCGGCCCACACCCGCCGGTTGGACAGGCCGCCATCAGCCGCGATGTCGAAAGCGGTCAGCCTCTTCCCGTAGGACTCGGCGACGATCAGGTGCAAGTTGTCGGGGGTAACTGCCATGCCATTGCCAAAGGCGATGCCGTCCGCCACCTGCCGTACCGAGCCGTCCGCGGTGACCAGCGCGACGATTCCCGGTGCGAACTCCTCACCAGCCATCAGGTCAAAGCCGCCGCCGTTGACATAGATGTTGCCGCGGCCATCCACCACGATCTCGTTGAAGCCCCGGGCAATGCCGCTCAGGTCAGCATGGGGCACCAGCGACCCGTCGGGCTCTCTGCGGATGAGCAGTCCATCGCTGGGCGACACGATGAGCAAGCGCCCGTCCGGCAGCCGGTCGATGCACATCGGCAGTGATGGAAAGTCCACCCGGGCCATGACCTCACTCGTGCCGTCGAGATCAACCGCCACCACCTCGTGGGTGAGCCAGTCGGAGAACCAGAGGCGGCCGTCGTGCCAGCGTGGTGACTCACCGAACGCGAGACCGGTCAGCAGGGTACGTGGCTCCGTCATGGAAACCTCCTTGGTTCGGCGGGCGATAGGTCAGAGGGCGAGCAGATAGCTGGCCAGGGCGGATGGCTGAGACAACGCGATCAAGTGGCCGCCCGGCAGCACGTCCGCCTCGAGTCCGAGCCGGTCTCGCGCCAGCGCCCGCTGGAACTCGGCGGGGAAGAACCGGTCACCGGCCCCAGCCACGGCATGGATCGGGACCGGCGGCCACGCGTCGAAGTCGCAGACTGACCCGAACACCGCATCGGCCTCAGGCCGCTGATGCTGCGCGCCAGTCGCCACGACCTCGGGCGGGACGTCGTGCAGGAAGTACACGGCTTCATCAAACTCGGTGCCGTAGCCGCCGGCCTCAGCTGCGGCGCTGCGCGCCTGCATCGATCCAGTGTTGTCCCACCAGGCGCCGGGTGTCTCACCGGGTACCGGGATCATCGCGTTCACCAGGACGATGGCGCGCACCGGCACCTTCGCGGTGACGAGCGGCGCGGTGAACCCGCCGAGTGAGGCAGCGACGATAACCACCTCGTCCCGGTCGCCGATCGCGTCGACCACCAGGCGGGCATACTCAGGCAGCCCAGCGAGATTGTCGTCACCGGGCAGGTCGACGGCGGTCGCCTCATGCCCAGCCTGCTGTAGCAGCGGGACTACGCGGTGCCAGTACCAGGCGGCACCACCAGCGCCTGGGATCATGACGTAGCCACTCATGAGCCTCCTCCGGGAGCCTGGGTACCGCCCTGTGAAATAAGCACAGTCCTAGAATAGGATTAGACCCTACTAAAATACAACCATGTTGACTACAGTGATGGCCATGCCGAACATCCGTCGCTACGACGACCCGTGTGGGATTGCCCGGGCCCTCGATGTCATCGGGGATCGGTGGGCGCTGCTGGTAGTGCGCGAGCTGATCTTCGGGCCGAAGCGGTTCGTCCAGTTGCGCAGCGGTCTGCACGGGGTCAGCCCGAACGTCCTCTCGCAGCGGTTGCGTGACCTTGAGGACGCGGGTATCGTCCGCCGGGATGTGCTCGACCCGCCTGCCAGCGTCGCGATCTACGAGCTCACCGACCGGGGGCAGGCGCTGGAGCCGGTCCTGCTGGCACTGGGCCGCTGGGGCAGTCGGGAACCAGTGACGACGTCCGGGGAACTCAGCGTCAATGCGCTGCTCGTTGCGCTTAAGACTGTCTTCGATCCCGCCGCGGCGGCCGAGGCGACGTTCGCGCTGCGGGTGGACGGCGGCTGGTTTCGGGTCACGGTTGCCGATAACTCGATCGACATCGTCCGCGGCCGTACTGAGCAGCCCGCCGTCACCTTTGACACAGACGTGGCGACGCTGCGTTCAGTCGCCTTCGGCCGCGAGCCGCTCACCGAGGCCGAGCGCGGCGGCCGCCTGATTGTCACCGGCGACCGGCGGGTGGCCGAGGGCTTCCCGCGGATGTTTGCCGTCCCGGGTACCCGATTCGGGACGGCGCCCGGCGCCGGCTTGAAGCACGGCCTCGGTGCCGGGGACAGCGGGTAGCGGTGCGACAGGAACCGGCCGTGACCGCGCTGCCGCCTGAACTGCTCAACAACGATCCGGCGGGATTCGCCTGGGGCGTCTGGCACGATCGCACTCCCGCGCTGGTCAACCAGATCCGAGACGCCCACCCGTACGGCCCTGCGCAGCGCCGCGGGTTGGCGGCGCTGCTGGCAGAGATCTCCTCCGGGCTGATGGCACCCCTCGGCCCCGACGCGCACGACCACGGCCGCTGGCACTCGTGGGGCAAGGATCACTTCGGGAGGCCGTGGCTGGAGGCGCCGTTCTTGTGGTCGGAGTCATATTTCTACCGGCGGCTCCTCGACGCCGTGCACTTCTTCGAGCAGGGTCCCTGGTACTGGGTTGACCCGTTTGAGTACCTGAAAACCGCTGAGCTTCATGCCCCGGCGCTGGAGCCCGATCTGGCGGCGCTTGATGACCTGGAACGGCAGCCGGCGCAGGAGCAGGAGCGAGCCAAACTCCTGGCGTCTTTGTGGGGCAATCGTGCCGACCTGGGCTTCCGGATCGGCAGGACAGCCGGATCAGGTCATGCTGGGCAGACGAGGCTCGTTGATGATCACAGCGCTGAACTCCGCGCCGCGCTCAGCGCCACGTCACACATCGTCCTGGTCGCGGACAACGCAGGCCGGGAACTGATGGCCGACCTCGTCCTCATCGACCACTTCCTGCAGCACGGCCAGGCGGCCTCGGTCACCGTGCACGTGAAGCCGCACCCCTACTACGTGTCTGACGCGACGACCACCGATGTCGCCGCCGGCCTGCACCGACTGTCTGAAACCCCGGGCAGCTCAGCGCAGATCGCCAGGAGGCTGCTGGCCGCCGCGGCGGAAGGCACACTGCTCCTGTACACGCACGAGTTCTACGCCGCACCATGGTCCTATCACCGTATGCCCGCCGATCTCGCGGGCCGGTTCAAGCAGGCGTCGCTGACCATCCTCAAGGGCGACCTCAACTACCGGCGGCTTGTTGGCGACCGGGACTGGCCACCTGCGACCCCATTCAGCGACGTAGCCTCCTACTTCCCTGGACCGGTGGCCGCGTTGCGGACGCTCAAATCCGACGTCATCACCGGCATCGACCCAGCGGTCCGCGCCAGCCTCGACTCGACCGGAGCGCCCTGGCGAACGGACGGCAGCCACGGGCTCATCCAAGTACGCCGCTAGGAACGGATATCAGCGCCGCGACGGCTGGCGGACCTGGTGATGAGCCTGGTGACGGCGGCTCAGGCGGGATCAAGCTCAAGTTCTGGGGTGTACCGGCCGCCCAGCGCAGCAGCGTTCATCGAGACCCGCCGGGCGAGGGCGCGCTGGCCTGACGCCCAGTGTTCGGGTTCGCCACGCCACGCGGCCAGCGCGGGATCCACCAGGGCACGGCCGAATGAGAACGTCAGCGGCCAGATGTGCGGCCGCCGCTGGATGGCGGCGAGATTTTCGGTGGCGTGTTCCGGCCGCTGCCCGCCGGACAGGAACGCGATACCGGCCGTGCTGACTGGTACCCCCGTCAGGGCGTTGAGCGTGGCCTCCGCCACGTCAGCCGGCGTGGCCGTCATCCCGGCGTCGGTGCCGGGCAGGACCATGTTCGGCTTGAGCACCACTCCGGCCAGCTCAACCCCGTAGTCGCGCAGTTCGCTGAAAACCTCGAGCAGGACCAGCGACGTTACCGTCTCGCACTGGGCCAGCGAGTGCGGCCCGTCCATCAGGATCTCGGGCTCGACGATCGGCACCAGGCCGGCTTCCTGGGCCGCCACCGCGTACCGGCCGAGCGCCTGCGCGTTGGCCCGGACGGTGATCGGCGCTGGCCGGCCAGCGCCGATCCGCAGGACACACCGCCACTTCGTGAACGTGGCGCCGAGTCCGAAGTACTCGCGAAGCCGGGGGCCCAGCCCGTCCAGGCCCTCGGTCACGGTCTCACCTGATGCTCCGGCCAGCGGCTGCGTGCCCATGTCGACCTTGATCCCGGGCAGGATGCCCAGGTCGTGCAGCGCGGCGGGGAACAGCCTGCCGTCGCGCAGTCGCTGACGGAGCGTCTCGTCGGACAAGATGACGCCACTGATCCCGGCGCTGAGCCCGGGTGTGGTCACCAGCATCTCGCGGTATGCCCGCCGGTTCGCCGCAGTGGGCGCGACGCCTGCGGCGGCGAGTCGTGCCGACATGGTGGCCACGCTCTCATCCGCCGCGAGAATGCCTCGCAGCGGCCGGACCAGGGCTGACGCGACCGAGACCAAGCGTTCCATCCGCTGACGGTAGACGGCCGTCCAGGTCGGCGGCATCCCCCGCCCGGTGGAACTGGCCGGGGGAGGAAGCCCACCGGCCGGGCCCGGCGCCCGCCCGCCCACACTGGGCCCACGCCCGGCTCCGGCCGGATTCCTCCCCCGCCGGTTCCCCGCTCCGGGGGAGGCGGCCTCTTTCCGTCCCACATATCGTGATAGTTCACCCCGCGCAGGAGCAGCCGGCGTCAACTGTCGGTCACTTTCTGTCGCTGGGCCGGGGAGGTGAGGTGACCATGCCCGACAAGCTGATGCGCCTGCGCCGCAACGAGGCCGCGCCCGAGTCACCGCGCCCGGTCATGATCGCCATCGCCGGCGACAGTGCGGCCGGGAAAACAACGCTGACCCGGGGGATTGCCGAGGCGCTCGGCGCGGACCGGGCCATCGCCCTGTGCGTGGACGACTATCACCGCTATGACCGGGTTGAGCGGCGCAACGTACCGTTCACGGTGCTCAACCCAGAGTGCAACTACATCGAGGTGATGGAGCAGCACCTGCAACTGCTCGCGCTGGGCCGGCCGATCCTCAAGCCGGTCTACGATCACGCCACCGGCCGGCTGGTCCGGCCGGTGCTGGTGGAACCCAAGGCGTTCGTGATCGTCGAGGGCCTGCTGCCGTTGCACACCAAGCTGGCCCGGGCCTGCTTCGACATCACCGTCTACCTCGATCCCCCAGAGGACATCCGGCGGGAGTGGAAGCTCAAGCGGGACTGCGCGGAGCGCGGCTACCGCCCGGAGCAGGTTCTCGCCGAGCTTGAGCGCCGTGAGCCGGAATCCGCGGCTTTCATCCGCCCCCAGCGGCAGTGGGCCGACATCTCGGTGCGGTTCGCCCCGGTGGCCGGGCACATGGATCCGGCGGGCACGCCGCTGTCCGCTGAAATCCTGCTGCGCCCGACCATCCAGCATCCTGAGCTGTCCCATGTGCTGACCGATGACGACCGGCGCACCGTGCACCTCAAGCTGATCCGCGACAGCGACGGCCGCCCGGTGGACGCGTTGCACGTGCACGGCTACTCGCCGCGCGAAGACAGCCGGATCGTGGAGAAGGCAATCTGGGAACAGTTGTCCTTCGACCCCGGCACCGGCCTGCCGGACACACTCGGCGAGTACTCACCGGGCAAGCGCAGCGAGCCCCTCGCCATCGCCCAGCTACTGCTGCTCTGGCACATGCTGGAGGCCCGGACGTGAGCCAGCCAGACGTGGCCCGGCCGCCCGCCCGGCGTTGCGAGGCGCGCCACGGCCGCCGCAGATGGGTACGGTTCTCGGCATGGACCACCTGACGCAGGGGCCCTTGACCTTGGTGATCGTCGACGATCACCAGATGGTGCTCGACGGTCTCAAGGCCATGCTCCGGCCCTACCGGGAGCAGGCCGAGGTGATCGGCGAGTCCAGCGACGCGCAGCAAGCGCTGCGGCTGGTCGCCGAGCTCAAGCCGGACATAGTGCTGCTCGATGTCCGGCTGCGCGGCGCCAGCGGCCTTGACCTGTGCGGCGAGATCCTCAAGGCCAACCCCGAGTGCAAGGTCGTGTTCCTCACCGTCTACGACGACGAGCAGTACCTTTTCCAGGCCCTGCGCGTCGGCGCGGCAGGCTTCCTGCTCAAGCGGATCCGCGGCGGCGAACTGGTCGACTACCTGCGCCGCATCGGCGAGGGGGAGGTTCTTATCGACCCGAGCCTGGCCGGGCGGGTGGCGCTGTCCGCCGCCCGGCTGCGCAGTGGTGAGTTCTGGCCCGGGGCGCACCTGGGCCTCACCCAGCGGGAGAGCGAGGTTCTCTCGCTGCTGGTATCCGGGCTGTCCAACCGCGCGATCGCGATGAAGCTGGTGGTCAGTGAGGAAACGGTCAAGTCCCATTCCCGGGGCATCTACCGCAAGCTGAACGTCTCCGACCGGGCCGCCGCCGTGGCCGTCGCCCTGCGCGAGGGAGTGTTCCATTGACCGGGCCGCGGCTCGCGGGCGACGCGGAGCGCGAAGCCCAGCTGCTGTCCCGGGTCATCGACACGATATCGGCCGGCCTCGATCTCGACCGGATGCTGCAAGGCGTCGCCACGCTCGTTACCGAGACCACAGGGACGGATGTCTGTTTTGTGCACCTGCTCGATGAGCGCGGCCGCACCCTGCAGCTGCGCGGCGCCACGCCGCCTTTTGACGGTCTGGTCGGCAAGATCGAGCTCGGCCTCGGCGAGGGCGTATCGGGGTGGGTCGCCTCGCACGGGGAGCCGGCCGTGCTCGTCGACGACAAGACCTCCGATCCCCGGTACCGCTACATCCCGGCGCTGCGCGGCGAGGAGTTCACCTCGATGCTGTCAGTTCCCGTGGTCACCCCCCTCGGTCACCTGATCGGGGTCCTGAATGTGCACACCAAGCTGCGCCGCGAGTTCACCGCCGCGGACGTGGAGCTGCTCCGGTCGGTGGCGGGCCTGGTGGCCGGGGCGATCGAGAACGCCCGGCTGCACACGCGGCTGGCCGAACGGGAGGAGGCGCTGGAGAAGTTCACCGAGCAGTTCGTGGAATGGCAGGAACACGAGAGCCGCCGGCTCGCCGGGGAGATTCATGACGGGATCAGCCAGCGGATCGTGAGCCTGTTCTTCCACCTCTCCGCGGCCGCCGACGCCATCCCGGATGAACCTGAGGTGGCCGCCGAGCAGGTGGCACGGGCCCAGGAGCTGGCCGCGGCGGCGCTGGATGAGACGCGCTCGGCCATCGCGGGGCTGCGGCCGCCGGTCCTGGACGATCTTGGCCTGGCCGCGAGCCTGGAGAGCCTCGGCCACTCCTTCCCCGGGCTGGAGGTGCGGGTCGAGGTGACCAAGCGCCGGATGGCCGAGCATGTGGAGACGGCGGTCTACCGGACCGCCCAGGAAGCCCTGCAGAACGTGGCCAAGCACGCCGGTGCGCGAACCGTGACGCTGCGCCTCTACCAGCAGCGCGACCGGGCCTTCCTGGAAGTCAGCGACGACGGCATCGGATTCGATGTCTCCCGGGGTGGATCGGCCCCGGGCGGATCAGGTGGGTCGGGGTTGCTGGCTCCGACCGGCTTCGGCCTGTCCGGGATGCGGGAGCGGGCGGAACTGCTCGGCGGGAAACTGGAGCTGTCGAGCGCCCCAGGCCGCGGCACCACCGTCCGGTTGGCTATCCCGTTCCTGCCGGCCGGTCCGGAGCGGGCGTAACCTGCTCCGGCGCCGCCGCGGCGAAGACCCGGCTGGCCCGGACATCGGAGTCGCTGATCTGCATCAGGTCATCCCGGGCGATCTGCCCGCCCGCCGCCACCAGCCGCCGGGCCTGGCGCAACCGCAGCCGGTCGATGGCGTTGCGGATGCTCCGGGCGTTGGCGAACCGCGGCTGGCTCATCCGCAGCGCCACGTACTCCCGGAAGGCGTCGTGCGCGGGCCCGGAGAGCTGGTACTGCTCACGCTCCAGCATCAGCCCGGCGATCTGCATCAGCTCGTCGAGACTGAAATCGGGGAAGTCGATGTGGTGGGCCACCCGGGACGCCATGCCGGGGTTGGACCGGAAGAACACGT
The DNA here is from genome assembly GCA_964412845.1 of uncultured Streptosporangiaceae bacterium. Classification (GTDB taxonomy): domain Bacteria; phylum Actinomycetota; class Actinomycetes; order Streptosporangiales; family Streptosporangiaceae; genus JAWWPY01. Next base: position 34,339 of record CAYPQM010000041.1, on the reverse strand, counting down.
CCATCCGGTCGGCGTAGCCGGCCATGATCACCACCAGGTCCTCGCGGTGCGCCTCCATGAACTGGAGCAGGATCTCAATGGACTCCTGGCCGTAGTCGCGCTCGTTCTCCGGCCGGTACAGGTAGTAGGCCTCGTCGATCAGCAGCACCCCGCCCATCGCCCGCTTGAGCACCTCCTTGGTCTTGGGCGCGGTGTGCCCGACATACTGTCCCACCAGGTCGTCACGGGTCACGCTGACCAGCTGGCCCTTGCGCAGGTAACCGAGCTCGGCCAGCAGCGCGCCCATCTGCGTGGCCACGGTGGTCTTGCCGGTGCCCGGGCTGCCGGTGAAGCACATGTGCAGGCTGGGCCGTGAGCAGGTCAGCCCGTACCGCTGCCGGAGCCGGTCGATGAGCAGCAGCGCGGCGATCTCGCGGACCCGGGTCTTGACCGGGGCGAGGCCGATGAACTCGCGGTCGAGGCGGTCCAGCATCTCGGAGATCCGCAGGGCCTGCTGCTCCGCGCCCAGTTCCACGATCGCGTCCGGCGCCAGCGGCTCCAGGCCAGGCCCGGGGCCGTCCGGCGGCGCCGGCGCCGGGCGGGCGGCACCAGGCCTGGCCATGGTGAAGCCGCGCGGCGCGGGCTCGGCAGGCATGCTCACCGGCGGCCGGCTGCCCCGTTATGGGAAACCCCATGGCCTGCATAACGCTCGCCCGACGGCTGGTCAGCGGCGTACGAATGAAGGGTGTACTGGATGCGCCGGTCCGCCGTCTCCTGCCGGTCCAGCCGGAAGCCGGGCTCGTGGGCCGGGCGGTTGACGATGAAGCTCAGCGCGGTGGTCTGCCGGCCCAGGCTCGCGTCGTAGGCCATCACCCGGATGTAGTGCTGCGGGTAGGCGGCCCGGCACGCGGTGACCTCGTGCAGGCCGGCCGAGGCGTCCGCGATGTCGAACATCGGCAGCCCCCACATCTCCCAGAGCACGTTGCGCGGATGCGGGTCGTCGGTGAACTCGACCGCCACCGCCCAGCCCTGGTCGATGGAGTACTGGATCTGGGCGCTGATCTCGTCGTCGGTGAAGTCGGGCAGGTAGGAGAACGTGCCCTGGGTGATCCGCATGAAGGCTCCAGTCAGGATGTCGGCGTCGCGACCACGTCGGGCGTGTCGGTGGACTCGTAGTTGAAGGTGATGTCGCCCCAGGTGTCCAGTGCGACCTGCAGCGGCGGGCATCCCTTGGCGGCGGCGGCGAGGATGTCGTCGCCCTCGCGGACGAAGTCACGCCCCTCGTTGCGGGCCTTGATCATGGCCTCGGCGGCGACCCGGTTGGCCGTGGCGCCGGCCGCGACGCCGCTGGGGTGGCCGATGGTGCCGCCGCCGAACTGGAGCACGACGTCTTCGCCGAGATAGCCGAGCAACTGGTGCATCTGCCCGGCGTGGATTCCGCCGGAGGCCACGGGCATGGTGCCCGGCATGGACCCCCAGTCCTGGTCGAAGTAGATGCCCTGGCTGAGGTTCAGCGGGATCCGGGACTCGCGCAGCGTGTCGTAGTAGCCGCGGACCATTGACGGGTCGCCTTCCAGCTTGCCGACCACGGTGCCCGCGTGGATGTGATCGACGCCGATCAGCCGGCACCACTTGGAGATGACCCGGAAACTCACGCCGTGCGTTTTCTGCCGGGTGTAGGTGCCGTGGCCCGCGCGGTGCAGGTGCAGGATGACCCCGTTGTTGCGGGCCCATCTCGACATCGAGTGCATCGCCGTGTAGCCGACCGTGAGGTCGATCATGACGATGATGCTGCCGAGTTCCCGGGCGAATTCGGCCCGCTCGTACATGTCCTCCATGGTCGCCGCGGTGACGTTGAGGTAGTGCCCCTTGATCTCGCCGGTGCGCTCGGTGGCGCGGTTCACCGCTTCCATCGTGAACAGGTACCGGTCACGCCAGCGCATGAACGGCTGGGAGTTGATGTTCTCGTCGTCCTTGGTGAAGTCAAGGCCGCCGCGCAGTGCCTCGTACACCACCCGCCCGTAGTTGCGCGCGGACAGGCCGAGCTTGGGCTTGGTTGTCGCGCCGAGCAGCGGCCGACCGTACTTGTTCAGGTACTCACGTTCCATCACGATGCCGTGCGGGGGACCCTGGAACGTCTTCACGTAGGCCAGCGGGATCCGCATGTCCTCCAGGCGCAGGGCGCGCAGCGCCTTGAAGCCGAACACGTTGCCGATGATGGACGAGGTGAGGTTCGGGATCGAGCCTTCCTCGAACAGGTCGATGTCGTACGCGATGTACGCGATGTACTCACCGTCGCGGCCGGGCACCGGGTCGACCCGGTAGCACTTGGCCTGGTAGTGCTCGTGGGCGGTGAGCCGGTCGGTCCACACCACGGTCCAGGTCGCGGTGGAGGATTCACCGGCCACCGCCGCGCCCGCCTCTTCCGGCGGCACACCGGGCTGCGGGCAGATCCGGAACGCGGCCAGCACGTCCGTGTCCTTGGGCTCGTAGTCGGGCTCGTAGTAGCCCATCTGCGCGTACGGGATGACGCCTGCGTTCCAGCGGTCCTGAGCGGCCGGCATGGTTCCCCTCCGTGGTGGACGTGTCCTGCACTGTCACGATGCCAGCCGACATCTAGCCTGTCTATTGAGGGTTTAGCGCCGTCAATCAAGCAAATGGTTGACAGATGTTGATGACCGCGGGGCAGCAGGAAGGGGGCTGCCTCCGGGTGCCTCAGCCCGGCAGGTGGAAGCCGCCCTCGCGCAGCACGTGGGCGACCAGCCGGTGCGCGGCGGGCGGCAGCGCGCCCGGATGGGCGACCAGGTACCAGTCCCGGTGCAGCGGGGTGCCGGGCACGGGCAACTCCACGAGCCGGCCGGAGGCGATCTCGGCGGCGACCGCTTCCCGTGACACGAGCGTGACGCCGAGCCCGACACTCGCCGACTCCCTGATGGCGCCGTTGGATCCCACCATGAGCGTCAGCGGTGCGATGTCCAGGTCCACCAGCAAGGCGTCGGTACTGGCGCGGGTCCCGGACCCGGGCTCGCGCAGCAGCCAGGCCTGGCGGGCCAGCCACGGCAGCAGGCGGCCAGCTGGGCCGCCTGCGGCCACGTTCGTGTCCATGACCCCCGCGGCCACGTTCGTGTCCAGGACGCCGCCGGCCAGGCTGGGCGCGGCGACGACCACCAGGTCGTGCGGGCGGACGGCGTGCACCCGCACGTCCCAGCCGGGCTCGGGCGAGCCGCCGAGGACCAGGTCCACCTGGTGGCGGTCGAGGAGCGCGCGGACCCGCTCCCGGTTGCCCGCCTCCAGCCGCACGCCGATACGCGGATGGCGGGCCCGGAAGCCGCCGAGCAGCGCGGGCAGGATCTGCTCCGCCGCAGTGGTGACGGCCGCGATGCGCAGTTCGCCGCGCTCCGGGTCGGCGGCGGCCGCGGCGGCCAGCCCGGCCTCGTCCAGCAGGCCGAGGATGCGGCGGACGTAGCCGGCGTAGGATTCACCGGCGTCCGTCAGCCGCAAGCCACGGCCGTCGGGCCGGAGCAGGGCCACCCCGAGCGACTTCTGCAGCGCGGCCAGCGAGGCCGACACCGCCGCCTGGGTCACCACCAGATGCTGGGCCGCGGCGCGGACGGAGCCGCTCTCCGCCACCGCGAGGAAAGTGCGGAGCTGGTTCAGTGTCACGGGTGCCTGGCCCGCTGATAATTAATCATTAGCCTGTCTTTCGCTCCACACCGTCAATATTAAACTGAACGAACGGGCCGTGCGGGCCGGTCACCCGGAGGCCGGTCATACCCGCAGGCGGGCAACACACGAAGGCGGTGCCTGGTGGCAAAACCCGGGCCTGGCGCGTCCCGGTGGGTAGAGGTGGCACCGGAACGCATCACCGGCTGGATCGGCTCGTTCGTGCACCGGCACGGCGAGACCTCGGCCGAGCCCGGCCCGGATGCGGTCGTGTTCCGCGCGGCCGACGGCACGGTGGCCGCCTGCCACCTGCCGTTCCCGCCCCTGCCTCCCGGGCCGGATGCCGGGGACCGGCCAAGGATGATGGCCAGGCAGGCCGAGCTGATCGCCGCGCATTGCGCCGCCGACCGGACGGTGGGGGTGCTGCTGGTGCGGCTCGGCGGATACGCCGCCGGGGTTTTCACCGGTTCGCCGCCGCACCTGGAGGCATCCAAGGTGGGCTCGCGTCTCGTGCACGGGCGCAGCGCGGCGGGCGGCCAGTCACAGCAACGGTTCGCGAGGCGCCGGGAGAAGCAGGCCGCGAACGCGCTCACCGCCGCCGCGAACACCGCCGCGGCGGTGTTCGGCCCCTATCTCCGCCGGCTCGACGCGGTCGTGCTGGGCGGGGACCGGCGGGCCGTGACCGGGTTGCGTGACGACCCCCGGCTGCGCCCCTACTTCGACCTGGCCGTGGAGCGTTTCCTCACCGTGCCCGATCCCCGGCTGGTGGTGCTCCGGGAGACACCGAGGATGTTCCGTGCGGTACGCATCCAGATCACCGATGGCGAAGGAGTCAGCCAATAATCCCGCGAGGGTGCATGGGCCGGGCAGGTATCCTGGTCAGATGCTGCCACTCCTCTCGTGACGCGGCGCCCCGGCGTCGGGCTCTGCTCATACCCGACGTCCCTTCCCTTCTTCTTTGGAGTGGTTCCCAGTGATCGCGGCAACGGGTGTAGAGCTGCGGGCAGGTGCGCAACTGCTGCTGGAGGACGCCAGCTTCCAGATCGGGCCCGGTGACAAGATCGGCCTCGTCGGCCGGAACGGCGCGGGGAAGACAACTCTCGCCCGCGTGCTGGCGGGCGAGATGCTGCCTGCGGCCGGCACGGTGCGCCGCGGTTCCACCATCGGGTACCTGCCGCAGGACTCCCGGGTCGGCGACCTCGACGGCCTGGCCATGGACCGGGTGCTGTCCGCGCGGGGGCTCGATGAGGTAAGGGCCGGCCTGCGGGCCGCGGAGGAGCAGATGGCGGACGGCCGGCCAGCCCTGCGTGACGCGGCCGTGCGCCGGTACGGCCAGCTGGAAGAGCGCCTGGTCGTGCTCGGCGGCTACGCGGCCGAGTCAGAGGCCGCCTCGATCGCATCCAGCCTGGGCCTGCCGGACCGGGTCCTGGCCCAGCCGCTCAGCACGCTGTCGGGCGGGCAACGGCGGCGCATCGAGCTGGCCCGGATACTGTTCGCGGGCGCCGAAACACTGCTGCTGGACGAGCCGACCAACCACCTGGACGCGGATTCCATCAGCTGGCTGCGCGACCACCTCCGGTCATTCCGCGGCGGCCTCGTCGTGATCAGCCACGACACCGGGCTGCTGGAAGCGGTCGTGAGCAAGGTCTTCCACCTCGACGCGGACCGCAGCTGCCTGGAGATCTACAACGTCGGCTGGAAGACCTACCTCGAGCAGCGCGAGACGGACGCGAAGCGGCGCAAGCGCGAGCGGGCCAACGCGCACCGCCAGGCGTCCGCGCTGCAGGCCCAGGCGGACAAGATGCGGGCCAAGGCGACCAAGGCCAAGGCCGCCCAGGGGATGCAGCGGCGGGCGGAGCGGCTGCTGGCCGGGGTCGCCGCGGAGGGCGCGGCGCAGCGGGTCGCGCGACTGCGGTTCCCCGATCCGGTGCCCTGCGGGCGGACGCCGCTCACCGCGACCGACCTGTCCAAGTCCTACGGGTCCCTGGAAGTTTTCAGCGGCGTCGACGTGGCCGTGGACCGGGGCAGCAGGATCGTGGTGCTCGGGCTCAACGGCGCGGGCAAGACCACCCTGCTGCGCATCCTCGGCGGTGTTGAGAAACCTGACACCGGCCAGGTAATACCTGGCCATGGCCTGCGGCTCGGCTACTACGCGCAGGAGCACGAGACCTTGGACACCAGCCGGAGCGTGCTGGAGAACATGCGCACGGCCGCGCCGCACCTGACCGACTCTGAGCACCGCCGCATCCTCGGCTCGTTCCTGTTCTCCGGCGACGCGGTGGCCAAGCCCGCCGCGGTGCTGTCCGGCGGGGAGAAAACCCGGCTGGCCCTGGCCCTGCTCGTCGTCTCCGGGGCGAATGTGCTGCTGCTGGACGAGCCGACGAACAACCTCGACCCGGCGAGCCGGGCTGAGGTGCTGGCCGGCCTGCGCCGCTACCAGGGCGCGATTGTGCTCGTCACGCACGACGAGGGCGCGGTCGAGGCGCTGGTCCCGGAGCGGGTGGTGCTGCTCCCCGACGGAGTCGAGGATGCGTGGACGGACGGGCTGGCGGATCTGGTCGCGCTGGCCTGAGCGCTGGCCTCGCCGGCAGGCCCGGCGCGGCCGGAAAAAGAAGTGATCACTTACCTGGATGTGGGTAGCCGATCCCGCCGTGATGGGTGATCATGGCGAGAGACGGTAACGCAGAGGTCACTTCAGTTCACGGGAGGTACGCGTGACCGAGACCCTCAAGAAAGGCACCCGGGTCACTGGTGCAGACCGCACCAAGCTGGCTTCGGATCTCAAGAAACGGTATGACGGCGGCGAGAGCATCCGGTCGCTCGCGGCTGCCACCGGCCGGTCTTACGGATTCGTCCACCGCATCCTGACCGAGACAGGGGTGTCCCTGCGCGGTCGCGGCGGCGCGACGCGCGGCAAGTCGCGGGCGAAGCGCTGAGGAGGACATGACACCCGGCCTGCCCGGCCTCGACCGGGCGGGACTGCGACTCGATCTTGACGAGCCCGCACCGGGCGCGGCCACGGTGACCCTGTGCCGGGGCGACCGGCGCAACGCCATGACCCCGACGATGTGGCATGGTCTCGCCGCGATTGGCCGGGCCCTGCCGCCCTCCGTCCGGGTGGTCGTGGTCCGTGGCGAGGGCCCGTCCTTCAGCGCGGGTATTGACCTACGGTTTTTCACCGGCGAGGGGGTCCCCGGTGAGGAACCGCCGCCGAGCCCCGCCGATCCGGCATTCGATCCGTGGATCGCGTCCTGCCAGGACGGTTTCACCTGGCTGCGCAGCCCCGCGATCGTGTCGGTGGCCGCGGTGCGCGGGCACGCGATCGGCGCGGGTTTCCAGCTCGCCCTGGCCTGCGATCTGCGGGTACTCGCGGATGACGCCCGGTTGTGCATGAAGGAGCCAGCCATCGGCCTCGTTCCGGATCTTACGGGGACAAAGCCACTTGTCGACATTGTGGGCCTGCCGAGGGCGATCGAGATGTGCCTGACCACCCGGACGGTCGGCGCGGCCGAAGCCAAGGAGCTGCGGCTCGCCGAGCTCGTGGTGCCCGCCGATGACCTGGACGGGGCGGTCGGCGACCTGGTGGCCGCGCTGCTGGCGACCGACGCGGCGGCCGCGCGGGCCACCAAGGAACTGCTCAGCCAGGCCTCGGCGAACAGCCTCAAAGAACAGGCCGCGGCGGAGCGCCACGCGCAGACCGCGCTGATGCGGGCGCGGCTCGGCCAATCCTGATCCGGTCCCCAGTCGGCCCCCGGTCCCTAGTCGGCACTGAGCCGCGGTTCGCCCTCAGCTGACACGGGAAGATCCTGGCCAGGAAGGACGTTGCTGCGCTCATGTACGGGTCAAGCTGGCATGCGATGCGGTCGTTCACGCGGGACGGCTCCGTTACCCACCAGCGGCTCAAGAAGGGCAGTGTGCGCAGGATCGCGTCCTACGCACGGCCCTACCGCGCCCAGCTAGCCCTCTTCCTGACCGCCACCGCGCTGGCCTCGGTCGCCTCGGTCGCCGTGCCGCTGCTCCTGCGGACCATCGTCAACGGCATCCTGCGCCGCGACACCGGCCTCGTGCTCTGGGTCGCCGGGGTGGTCGCCGCCCTCGCGGTGCTCGGCGCCGGGCTCGGCATCGCCCAGCGCTGGTTCTCGTCGCGGATCGGCGAGGGGCTCATCTACGACCTGCGCACCCAGGTGTTCAAGCACGTGCAGCAGCAGCCGATCGCGTTTTTCACCCGGGCGCAGACCGGGTCACTGGTCAGCAGGCTGAACAGCGATGTCATCGGGGCGCAGCAAGCGATCACTTCCACGCTGTCTTCGGTCGTGTCCAACGTGCTCAGCCTGATCCTGGTGCTCGGCGCCATGCTGTACCTGTCCTGGCTGGTCACCGTGGTTTCGCTGGTGCTGCTGCCGGTGTTCGTCATCCCGGCCCGGCTGGTCGGCCGCCGGCTGCAGCGGCTGACCCGCGAATCGATGCAGCTCGACGCCTAGCTGGGCTCGACCATGACCTAGCGGTTCAATGTCGCGGGCGCGATGCTGGTCAAGCTGTTCGGCCGCCCGGACGACGAGGCGCGCGTTTTCGCGAACCGGGCCGCCCGGGTCCGGGACATCGGCGTGGTCCAGGCCATGTATGGCAGCACGCTGTTCATCGCGCTGAGCCTGCTGGCGTCGGTGGCCACCGCCGTCGTCTACGGACTCGGCGGTGGCCTGGTCATCCATGGCGATTTCCAGCTGGGCACCCTGGTCGCGCTGACCGCGCTGCTTGGCCGGCTCTACGGCCCGATCACCTCACTGTCGAACGTGCAGGTGGACGTGATGACCGCCCTGGTCAGCTTCGACCGGGTCTTTGAGGTGCTCGACCTGAAGCCGCTGATCGCGGAGCAGCCAGGTGCGGCGCCGCTGCGCAGCAGGGCCGAGGCAGCCAACGGCGGGACACCCGCGGCGCCGGCCGTCGAGTTCGACCACGTGTCGTTCCGCTACCCGGCCGCCGATGAGGTTTCGCTGGCCTCCCTGGAGTCGATCGCGGTCAAGGTGCACGAACGCGCCGATCGCCCGGCCGACGTGCTGCGTGACATCAGTTTCATCGCGCCGTCCGGCCAGCTCACGGCGCTGGTCGGCCCATCAGGCGCGGGCAAGACCACCATCACCCACCTGGTGTCGCGGCTGTATGACCCGTCCGGGGGAGCCGTCCGCATCGGCGGCCAGGACCTGCGAGAGGTGACCCTGGACTCGCTGCATGACGTGGTCGGGGCGGTGACCCAGGACGCGCACATGTTCCACGACACCATCCGGGCCAACCTCAGCTACGCCCGGCCCGCGGCCGCCGAGGACGAGCTGATCGAGGCCTGCCGGTCCGCGCAGATCTGGGACATGATCGCGGTGCTTCCCGATGGCCTCGACACCGTCGTGGGGGACCGGGGGTACCGGCTGTCCGGCGGCGAGAAGCAGCGCCTCGCGATCGCCCGGCTGCTGCTGAAGGCGCCATCGGTGGTCGTGCTGGACGAGGCCACGGCCCATCTCGACTCCGAGTCGGAGGTGGCCGTTCAGCGCGCCCTCAAGACCGCGCTGAACGGGCGCACCTCGCTGGTCATCGCGCACCGGCTGTCGACCATCCGTGAGGCGGATCAGATCCTCGTCATCGACGGCGGCCAGATCCACGAGCACGGCACGCATGATGAACTGCTCGCCGCCGGCGGCCTGTATGCCGAGCTGTACCTCACGCAGTTCGCCCGCCAGGAGCCCGCCCAGCCAGTCACGCTGGCTTGAGCGGCACCGCCAGTCACGCTGGCTTGAGCGGCACCGCCAGATCGCAGGCCGGAGTGTCAGGCCCGGCCGTCCGCCAGTCCGCGATCATCACCTGGCGGGGCGCGGTCGCGGGCTCGCGGCCCAGCTGCCGCACGTGCTCCTCGATGGCGTCCAGCACCGGCAGCTGCTCCGGCCAGCCGACCTGCGCCATGGTCAACCGCACGTACGCCTCGTCGTGCGCGGCTTCCGTCCGGGCCTGCAGGTCTTCCTGATCCGCCGCGGCCCGCTGCGCCTGCGGCAGGTCGGCCATCGGGCGGACGACCTCGACCGGCCCGTCGCTGTCCTCGCTGACCGCGCCGTAGTAGGTGGTGTACGGGCAGCCCTCGATGCCGGCCAGTCCCGGGCCTGCCCCCGCCATCCGGCCGAGCAGGCGGCCGAGGACCGCGCCCGCGTCCGCCGTGTGCACGTGCCGCATGCCGCTGAGCACGGCGCGCGCCGGGATGCTGCGCAGTTGCACGTCATAGGTGTGTTCCATGGTCTGCTTTCCGCCTTCCAGAAGTCCGCGGAGGTAGTCCGCAACCGCCCGGCGCCCGCGCACCGCGAGCTCGACCTCGGCCCAGTAGCTGCCGACCGCCGCCGCAGCCTCGGCCGGTGGCAGGTCAACGACCTCGCCGATCCGGCTCAACGGCATCTGCAGCTGGCGTAGCACGGCTACCACGCGGGCCCGTTGCAGTTGCCCGGCCGAATACCAGCGGTACCCGGTCGTGGCGTCCACATGCTCCGGCACAAGCAGGCCCATCTCGCCGTACAGGCGCAGCGCCTTGGGTGAGAGCCGGCACCGCGCGGCGAAGTCCCCGATCGACAGCCATTGCTCGGTCACGATGCTTCCCTCCGCTACCGGGCCCGATGCCCGGCCAGTAGAGCGTGCAGGTTCACCAAGGGGAAAGGTCAAGCCCCGTGACGGAACCGGCCCGGAGCGCAAGCGGGTCAGGCGCCGTAACCTACCCGGCGCAGCTCGTCACCGGCGATGCTCTCTATCTCCGCAGCCTGCGCCGGGCTCAGCGTCCGGCGCCAGGCCCCGGGCTCGCTGGCCGGCGGGCGGCCCGGCACCGAAGAGGGGGCGGTCGGCAGTTCCAGCGGGGACACAGCGGTACCCAGGAAGTCCGACATGGCCGAGGCCGCGGCGGCCGGCTGGCGGACCATCTGCTCATAGCGGAGCGTGATCAGCTGTCCGGCGGCCAGCTGGCCGCGCAACCGGGCCATCTGCCGCACCGTCCCGCGCCAGCGCATCGCGCACTTGCCGGCCAGGGACAGGCCGGGCCAGGCGGCGCGATCCGGCTCGGTTTCGACGCCGAGCAGCGGGTTCGGAAACTCGGTGTCCACGTTCACGAAGCCCGGCTTGAACCAGGCCAGCACCGCCGGGTCGCTCAGCATCGCCGCCACCACGTCCCGGCCATCCCTGATGATCTGCACGAGGCGGGCATCCGGGAAGGCGTCCACCAGGCCTTCGGCGCAATACAGCAGATCCGGGCTGGCGTCGCCGTACCGGGTGATGCCGCGCGGGCTCACGCACGGGCCGACGCTGTCCAGGCGGCCCGCCTCGCGGCATTGCGGGGTGCAGCCCAGGCAGCAGTCCGGGGTGACCTGCCAGGCCTGGGCGAACGCGTCGCGGAGTACCGTGGCCGCCGCGTCGCCCCGGCCGCGGGAGATCGACGGGCGCCGGGCGAAGGCGTGCACCACCGGCAGGACCCAGCGCTGCCCGAGGGTGACATGGAAGCCAGCCGACCTCTTCAGCGCGCGGGCCAGTACGTCCGTTCCCGAGCAGGGGGCACCGATGACGAAGACCGGCTGCCGGACTTTCCGGCCGTTGACCACCAGGATGTGCGGCCGCGGTGACTGGGAGCTGGCCGGGGGGGACACCGGCGACACGCCGCCGGGCCGGAATTCACCTGGATCCGCGGTGGAACGGGGCATTGCGGTCACGGCTCGCCGAACCCGGAGAAGACCGGCTCATCCCTGGCCGACCGGCGGCAATGCGCACCCGCGTGCAGGTCGATGTTGAGCGCGGCCTGGATGAGCGGCACATGGCTGAACGCCTGTGGCGTGTTGCCGACCTGCCGTGCGTACCGCGGGTCGTATTCCTCACTCAGTAGTCCGACGTCGTTGCGCAGCGCGAGCAGCCGGTCGAAGAGCTCGTGTGCCTCCTCATCGCGGCCGATCATGTGCAAGGCGTTGGCCAGCCAGAAACTGCAGGCCAGGAACGCGCCCTCGCTGCCGGTCAGGCCGTCGACGGCAGGCCCCGCGGTCACCGACGGCTCGGGGAGCTGGTAACGGCGGACCAGCCCGTCAGTGACGAGCTCGCGCTGGATGGCCTCCACCGTGGAGACGACCCGCGGGTCGGTCGGCGGCAGGAAGCCGACCTCGGGGATGAGCAGCACCGCGGCGTCCAGCTCGGCCGAGCCGTAATACTGGGTGAAGGCGCCCCGCTGCGGGTTGAACCCATTCTCGCAGATCTCCTGGTGGATGACGTCGCGCAGCTCCCGCCACCGGTCCGCGGGACCAGGCATGCCCGCCTCCGCCGCCTGGACGCCCCGGTCGAAGGCGACCCAGGCCATCACCTTCGAGTGCACGAAGTGCCGCCGCGGGCCGCGCACCTCCCAGATGCCCTCGTCCGGCTCATCCCAGTGCGCTTCCAGGAACTTGAGCAGGGCCCGCTGCAGCGACCAGGAGTGCCGGTCGGCCTTGATCCCGGACCGGCCGCCCAGCGTCAGCGCGTCGATGACTTCCCCGTAGACGTCGAGCTGGCGCTGGTTGACCGCGGCGTTGCCGATCCGCACCGGCGCGGAGCCCTCGTAGCCGGGCAGCCAGTCCGCCTCCCACTCGGGGAGCCTGCGCTCACCGGCCACCCCGTACATGATCTGGACATCGCCCGGATCGCCCGCCACCGCCCGGCCCAGCCACGCCCGCCAGGCCAGGGCCTCCTGCGTGTAGCCGGTGCGCAGCAGCGCCTCCAGCGTGATGGTCGCATCGCGCAGCCAGCAATACCGGTAGTCCCAGTTCCGCACGCCGCCGATGTCCTCCGGCAGCGACGTGGTGGCGGCGGCCACGATGCCGCCGGTCGGTGCGTAGGTGAGCGCCTTCAGGGTGATCAGCGACCGGACCACCGCCTCGCGGTGCCGTCCGTGGTAGGTGCAGCGGGAGACCCAGTCCAGCCAGAACTGCTCGGTCACGCGGTGCGCCTGAAAGGCATCGACGGCCTCGGGCTCCCCCTCGTGCGACGGCATCCAGGTGAACGCGAACGGCACCCGCTCGCCCGCGGTGACCGTGAACGTCGCCTGGTGCGCGAGGTTCCGGCCGGCCAGCGCGATCGGGGTGTCCAGCCAGACCGAATCAGGCCCGGCGATCGCGTGGATGTCACCATCCCGGCGGCGCACCCACGGGAGTACCTGGCCATAGCCGAAGCGGATGCGCAGCGTGCAGTCCATCTCGACGCTGCCCTCCACCCCTTCCACGATCCGTACGATGACCGGCGGCTTGCTGTCCCTGGGCGGCATGAAATCGATCACCCTGACCAGGCCGCCCCCGGTGTGCCAGTCAGTCTCCAGGATCAGGGTGTCGCCCTGGTAGCGCCGTATCAATTCGGGGGCCGCCCCGGCGCCGGCCGGGGCGATCCGCCAGTGCCCGTTGCGCTCAGTGCCGAGCAGCGCCGCGAAGCAGGCGGGGGAGTCGAACCGGGGCAGGCAGAGCCAGTCGATCGAGCCGTCGCGGCCGACCAGGGCCGCGGACTGCATGTCGCCGATGATCGCGTAGTCCTCAATCAGTCCGGCCACGGACCCTCCCCGTAGGCTGGCCCCCGTGCGACCATCCCCCAGTCCCGCCGCGCCGCGCCGCGGCCGTGCCGCGGCGGCAGCGATCACCGGCGCGATGCTCCTGGCCACCGCAGGCTGTGCCAAGTTCGACGCGGCCCTCGGCCAGCAGGAGGCGGTAGTCCATTTCCAGGACGGCACGACCAATGCGGCCCGGCTGAAGGTCCGGGCCGCGTGCTCCCACGTCCCGCAGGCCAAGCCGGAACCGCTCCCGACCGATCACAAGGCATCCGACCTTCTGTACGACGTGCGGTACCGGGTCGACCACGCCAGCGATGCCGACCTGGCCCGGCTGGAGCAGTGCTTGCAGAAGTTCCCATCCGTGGACGGCGTCGACATCGAGACCCCCGGCGGCTGAGGCCGCAGGAAGTCCGCCGCGGCGAGTCTATCGATGTGACGCATCGCTGCCATCTTCCCGCACAGATGCCAGCTTGCCAGCACCAATCGGGATACCCCGCCGTCCCTGCCCGCGGCGTCGAGGCCGCCCCGGCGGGATACGCCGGATGCCTGGCGTCCCGGATGCCCGGAACACGGTGATCCGCGCCCGCGATAGATCACTGCTCCGTATGCTCAGGTGCCGTGCACTTCCGTTCGGTCATCGCAGGCCCGGGCAGCCGGGCCGGGGCGCTCGCGGTCGCGGCGTGCCTGCTGGCATCAGGCGCCCTGGCCGGGTGCGGGCTGCTGCCCGGTTCGCAGGCCAGCTTGGCCGGGGCAGGCCCGGCGGCCGCGGCCCGGCCCACCGGGCCGCCCTCGCCGACGCCGGACCGGTATTCGCCGACAGCGCCCGTGCCATGCCCCGCCGCTACCCCCACGGGTTTCTCCTGCGCCATGCGGACCCGGATCGCGGCGGTGGAGGACTTCCTCAAAACCAGGCCCGGCATGATCGGGATCGTGCTGCGTGACCGGCGCAGCGGCGCGGTGTGGCGCAATAAGTACGCCGGCAGCCAGATCTACATGGCCTCCACGAGCAAGCTGGCGATCGCCACGACGCTGCTGGCGCAGAACCAGGTGGGAGTCATCCACCTCAGCAGTTCCGACCGCGCCCTGATGTACCAGATGCTGCACGTGAGCGACGACAACGCGGCGGACTCCCTGTGGTTCAAGTACGGCGCCTCCTTCTACACCAGCTACTTCCCGCGGATCGGGCTGACCACTGCCCGCTACCTGCCGCAGCAGGGTGTCACCGGGGCCTACTGGGGTGAGATGACCTGCACCCCGGAGGACCTGGACCGGCTCGTCAACTACGTCCTCGGGTCGCTGCCGTCCTCGGTGAGCAGCTACCTGGTCTACGAACTCCGCCATGTCGCGAGCGTGCAGCATTTCGGGGTCTGGGGCGCGGGCCCGGCCAACGAGCCAGGCAACAAGGACGGCTGGTCGGTGGAGAAGCCCGGCTGGATCATCGATTCGGCCGGCTTCGCCGCCCCCGGCGCCCAGTACACCCTGAGCATGATGAACAGCCTGGAAGGGGACGGCGGCTATCAGGACGGCACCGATACGGTGACGCAGGTCGCGGCGATCCTGTTCCAGGGCCACCCGATCGCCGCGCCCACCCTGTCCGCCACCCCCTGAGGGACAGCCGCCGGAGCCGGGGGAGAACCCTGCGGCCGCGCTGGTGCCGCCACAAGATCAGCGGACAGTGACGGGCTGATGCCTAAATCAGGATAAAAGCCCTGGTAGGGGTACAACTTCACAGCATGGGTCCAGCAGTCCTGCGGTGTGGTTTAATTCTGTAATACCTACCAACCTGATCGATAAGGTGGACCTTAATGCGACGAGCGCTTATTGCTGCGGGAGCAGTCGCTGTTACTGTGCTGGCGGCCGGATGTGGCTCGTCCTCCGGCTCCTCCGGCTCCGGTTCCAGCTCGGCCAAGGTGACGCTCCGGCTGGGCTTCCTGGCCAACATCACCCACGCACCGGCCCTGGTGGGAGTGGACAAGGGCTTCTTCACCGAGAGCCTGGGCAAGAACGTCACCCTCAGCGTCAAGATCTTCAACAGCGGGACCGAGGAAACGACCGCGATCCTGGCCGGCCAGCTTGACGCCGCCTATGTGGGCCCGAACCCGGCGATCAACGCCTGGCAGAAGTCGAACGGCACCGCCCTCAAGATCATCTCGGGCGCGGCGTCGGGTGGTGCGTCGCTGGTCGTGAAGCCGAGCATCACCAGTGCTGCCCAGCTCAAGGGCCAGTCGCTGGCCACGCCGTCACTTGGCAACACCCAGGATGTGTCGCTGCGCTACTGGCTGAAGCAGCAAGGGCTGACCGCCACTGAGACCGGCGGCGGGGATGTCCCCATCAAGCCGACCAAGCCCAACTCCGCTGCTGTGCTGGAATTCAAGTCAGGCCAGATCGCCGGCGGCTGGGAGCCCGCACCCTATGACGCCGAGATGCTGGCCGACGGCGGGAAGACCCTGGTAAACGAGGCCAGCCTGTGGCCCGGCGGCAAGTTCGTCACTACCGACCTGGTCGTCACGCAGTCGTTCCTCAAGGCGCACGCCAGTGCGGTCAACGGGCTGCTCAAGGGGCAGGTCCAGGCGAACGACTACATCGCCAAGAGCCAGGCCGCCGCGGAGACGGCGGCCAACGCGGAGCTGACCAAGCTCACCGGCAAAGGGCTGAAGCCAGCCATCCTGGCGGCGGCCTTTAAGGAAATCACCTTCACCAACGACCCGATAGCGTCCTCGCTGGCCGCGGACGCGAAGCACGCGGAGGCGGTCGGGCTGCTCAAGCCCGTGAACCTGTCCGGCATCTACGACCTCAGCCCGCTGAACACGCTGCTGACCGCGGCCGGCGAGCCAAACGTGAGCTCTTGAGGTGAGTGCATGAGTGTTATCCCAGATCGCGCTGCGCCCCTGGACACCCCTCCGGGGGCGTCAGCGCGTCCGGACTCCCGCCGGATCAGGCTGGGGGCCCGGGCCGCACAGGAAGCCGGGCAAAACAGCGCCGGGCAAAACAGCGCCGGGCCAGACAGTGCCCGGCCAGACAGTGCCCGGCCGGATGAGGCGATCCGGATCAGCGAGGTCTCCAAGACGTTCGGCCGGGGACCCGCGGCGGTGGTCGCCCTCGACCGGGTGTCCCTGTCCGCGGCGCCGGGTGAGTTCGTCTGCCTGATCGGCGCCTCCGGCTGCGGCAAGAGCACCCTGCTGTCCCTGGTGGCTGGCCTGGACCGGCCGACGTCCGGCGGGATAGCCACGAACGGTAACCGGGTCGCGCTCATGTTCCAGGAGCCGGCCCTGTTCCCCTGGCTCACCGCGACCCGGAATATCGAGCTGGCCCTGCGGGCCACCGGGGTGTCCCGGGCGGAGCGCCGGGAGCGGGCCGCCGAGCTGCTGGAACTGGTGCACCTCGGCGGGTTCGGCGGCAAGCGGCCGCACGAGCTGTCCGGCGGGATGCGGCAGCGGGTCGCGCTGGCCCGTGCCCTCGGCCAGGAAGCGGACGTGCTGCTGATGGACGAGCCGTTCGGCGCCCTCGACGCGATGACCCGCGACCTGCTGCACGAGGTACTGGAGGGGCTCTGGCGGCGGCGCGGCCTGACCGTGCTCTTCGTCACCCACGAGGTGCGCGAGGCGGTCCGGCTCGGCGACCGGGTCGTCCTGCTCAGCAGCCGGCCCGGCCGGGTCATCGGGGACTTCAAGGTCGACCTGGACCGGCCGCGCGGCATGGACTCGGCCAATACCGTCGATCTGGCGATCAAGATCAAGGCCCAGCTACGCGAAGAGGTGATCCGCCATGGCAGTTGACACCTCGGCGCATGGCACCCCGCCGACGGAGACCCCGGCGGCGGCGATCGCCGGACTGGACAACCTGGACCTGGTCCAGGTCACACCACGGCGGCGGCTCCCGGAGAAGATCTGGGTCGCCGCCTGGCCGAAACTGCTCGCCCTGGCGATCGTCCTCGGACTCTGGGAACTCGTCTACCTCAGCGGCTGGAAGAGCCCGGCGGTCTTCCCCGGGCCAGCCACGGTGCTCCCTGACCTGTGGGGTCAGGCGCACCACACGCTGCTCTGGTCGGCCATCGGCACCACCATGAAGCGCGCCGTCATCGGCTTCGGGCTGGCCCTGATCATCGGCTCGTGCATCGGCGCCCTGGTGTCCCGGATCGCGCCGCTGCGCGCGGCGGTCGGATCGCTGATCACCGGCCTGCAGACGATGCCGTCCATCGCCTGGTTCCCGTTCGCGATCATTTTTTTCGGGTTGAATACCTCCGCCATCCTGTTCGTCATCGTGCTGGGCGCCGCGCCGTCGATCGCCAACGGCCTGATCGCGGGGGTGGACTACACCCCGCCGCTGCTGCTGCGGGCGGGCAAGACCATGGGCCTGCGCCGGATCGCGCTGTACCGGCATCTGATCCTGCCCGCGTCGCTGCCGACCTATGTGGCCGGCCTCAAGCAGGGCTGGGCGTTCGCCTGGCGCAGCCTGATGGCGGGCGAACTGCTGGTGATCATCGCCAACACCTCGTCGATCGGCGTACTGCTGTCCAACGACCAGGACCAGACCGACATGCCGGGGGCGATTTCGATCATGATCGTGATCCTGCTGCTCGGCATCATGGTGGATGGCCTGTTCAACATCGCCGATGGCCGGATCCGCCGCCGCTGGGGCCTGGCCGATCCCGCGAGCGCGAGGTAGCGCCGGCCGCGCGGCTGACCGGCATGGCAGGCCGCTTATCGGCGGCCAGTCAGTGCCGGGTTGCGGTGAGTCATGTGTGACTCCCGGTCAGTTCTCGCTCGCAGCATGGCGCGTGGCCGCGGCGGGGGAGCAGGATCGGGGTGGTCAGGATGAGGAGACCGGCGACCGCGATCGCGGTACGGGGGCTGCCTTACGGCTCCGTGCCGTAGATCAGGGTGCCGTTGTCGTAGACGGTGATGTGCGGGTTCGCCGTGAAGCTCGCGTCGGCCGCGTTGAACGAGTAGTCGTTCGTCTGCGTCATGGTCGCGTAGTTCGCCTGGTAGATGCGGTTCTGTATGCCGCCGGTACTCGCGCCCGGGGCCAGTGAGCCGGCTCCGCCGGTAAAGCCGATCTGCAGGTAGTGGTCGGCGCCGGTTCTCCCCGGGCTGACCGTCGCGAAGCCGCCGGCCACCGTGGCGCAGCCGACTGGGGCGTAGTCACACGCGTACTGCAGCGCCTGGCTGCCATCCTCGGTGAACCAGTAACGGATCGTGAGGCTGGACAGCGGGATCGCGCTGGTGCCGGTGTTGGCCAGCTCGATCTGGTTGCTGATGGTGGAGGTGGTGGCCGCCGTCGCGGAGGTCTCATACTCGGCGGTCACCGAGGGCGTGCCTGACCCTCCGCCGGACCCGCCCGATCCGCCGGGCGCGCATTTCTCGTCGGCGGTGAGCGGCGGCGTCTGGCCGTAGGCGAGCTGGCCGCCGACATACACCGGGATATTCGGGTCAGGCGTCGCGGTGTAGGTCCCCGCGGCCAGGCCGGTGAGGCTCGGCGAGGCGGCGGAGCTCCAGTAGTACTTGAAGTTCGGCCCGATCGCCGAGTTGATGCCGAACTCGAAGGCCCGCGACGGCGGCAGCCCGATCTTGTCGCCGGTCCAGTTGATCGTGACGTAGTAGACGCAGCTGTTCGCATCACCCCACTGCACCGGAGCACTCAGCGAGGTCGGGGTGCCATCGATCTGGCCGGCCGCGTCGTAGTACACCGGGGTGGTGATGTTGCTGATGGTCTGGCCCTGCGCGTAGATCGAGCTGATGTCGAAGTAGACCCGGGCGCTCATGTCGGTCTCGAAGTGCGGCGGGTCGGCGGCCACGTTGTTGACGGTGACCGTGATCTGGCTGCCCTGGTTGCTGTCCTGGTTCAGCGTCGCGTTCGCGAAGTACGGGGTGCCGGCCGGCTCGGCGGGCGGGGTGAACGCGGTCATCGTCTGGCCCGGCCCGTAGTACTGGTAGAGCCCGGCCAGCGCGCCGACCATGGCCGCGTTGTAGTCCACGGCGACCTCGTTGAGCACGAAGTCGGTGGTCACGTCGTCTGGCTGGTCCGTGGCACTGGGCCCGCCCACCAGCGCGCCCCACAGGATGTGCCGGTCATTGAGCGGGTCACTCTGGCTGTTGGTCAGCGATCCCTGGGCATCGCCGTGGTGCGGGTGTGATGCCGCGGTCGCCGTGCCGCCCACCTCCGAGCCGACGCCCGGGGTGGTACTGCCGAAGCCCACGATGTAGGACCACTTCGCCGGGTTGTCGCCCATCAGGTAGTTCATCTGGCCCATCGCCCAGTCGCTGAACGCCGCGCTCTGCGGGTCCGCCGGGAAGCTCTTCCGGTAGACCAGCGCTTCAAGCTGCGCGGCGGTGTTGTACCGGGCCGCGCCCCAGCTGGTGAGGTAGGAGAACCCGGCCGGGGTGGTCGCGATGAAGTTCGTGTCGGCCGAGGAGTCGTGCGGCACGTGCGACCAGTACTGGACCTGCCACTTGTTGAAGTAGTGGATGGCCGTCTGGGTCGCGGCCGGGACGCTGGCATTCCCCGCGACGATCGGGTCGAGCACCGAGAACACGCCGCCCCAGCGTGCGTCCCAGCTCATCACCCAGGTGTTCTGCCAGGTGGAGCCCGCGCTGGTGATGATGTTGCTCAGGTAGCCGCTGTAGGCGCCGCTGGAGTTGGTCGAGATGATGTCGTTGATGTAGCTGAGGTTGCTGGTCGCGAGGTAGAGCCAGTCCGCCGCCCACGCTTCCTCGCTCACGTAGCCGCTGGAATTGTAGAAGCCCCCGGAGTAGCCGGTGCCGGGGTTGGCCCGCGCGAAGGCGTACAGCGCCTCGGCGTACTGCAGGCACTTCGCCGAGTAGGCCGCGTTGCTGCTGGCGGTCAGCAGGGACTCAACGGCCAGCGCCGCGGCCGCGCTGGCCGCCTGGTCGGCGGCCGGGGCCTGCGCCGTCGCGAAGTAAGCCGGCCGCGGGTACAGGGCCGGGCTCTGCAGTTCGGAGGGGCCCCAGTAGTCGTGGTCCACCGAGCCCTCGCCGACCTGGTAGGCGAACGCCACCACCTGGCCGGAGGAGTTCAGGAACGTGGAGCGCAGGAAGTAGTCGCTGAACCACTTCATCTCATCCAGCCCGTGGTTCCAGGTACTGGTCGCCTGGTAGGCCTGCGGGAATTCGTACATGCCCCAGCCCAGGACGGACGCGGCGTAGCTTTGCGGCAAGCCGAACTTGACGTGGTCGCCCGCATCGTGGAAGCCGCCGGACAGGTTCACACAGCCGGTGTTGCCCGGGTCCAGCACGGACTTGTTCGCCGCGATGAACGCGGCCGACATGTTCACGCCGTTGGGCACGGTGGCCGACTTCGGCACCAGCGGCACGCAGCTGTCGGTTGGCTCGGAGTCACCGCGCCAGTCCAGTGGCTGGTCCCCGTCGGTGCGCGCGGGGCCGGACTTCTGCGCGTCGTAGAAGTACAGCGATTCCTGCACCGCCAGCGGCAGGCTGTAGTGCGGCACGCTGGCCAGCGCGGCACCGGCCGGGCTTGAGCTGACCGCGCTTAACAGCGCGGCGAGCAGGCCCCCGGCCGCGGGCAGGATGAGGATCCGACGGGCGTGCATCTTCCGCATGGCAGCGCTCCAAGGGTCGGCGGGGAGGACCGGCTGCACCGGACCCGGCGACCCCAGCGGGAGAGGCGGGCCGGGGCCGCCGGAGCGGCGCCCACAACGTATCCAGCCCATGGACGCGCGGGAACGCCCCGGCC
Organism: uncultured Streptosporangiaceae bacterium; assembly: GCA_964412845.1. GTDB lineage: Bacteria > Actinomycetota > Actinomycetes > Streptosporangiales > Streptosporangiaceae > JAWWPY01. Next base: position 13,425 of record CAYPQM010000041.1, on the reverse strand, counting down.
CGCGCGGGCTTGCGCCCGGCGGGCGCCGGCCGCCTGGCCTGCGGCGCTGCGCCAGTCAGCGGCTCAGGGCCGGGGAAAATTTCAGCGGAGTGCCGTGATCGCGGTGGATCAGTGGCCGCCCGCAGGCGATCCATCGTGATCACGGGCCGGCCGCCGGGCGACGTACAGCCAGAACAGGTAGCGCTTGGTGATCCGGCCACCGTAGCTGGAGTCGATCAGGCCGGCCAGACAGCGCAACAGGCCTTCGCCGGCCTGCTGATCTATGCCGAGCGTGCTGGAATAGGTCCGCAGCGTGTCCAGATAGCTGGCGGTGGAGTACGACACCTCGGCCTCGTAGCCGCCGAAGCCGGCCGGTGCGAACAGGCCAGTGGCCGCCAGGTCGGCATCCGCCTGCCGCCTTTCGCGGGCCATCACGTTCGCCGCCGCGAGCAGCTGGACGCCATCCGGCGGCGTGCCCGGGTCCCAGCGCTTGTAACAGGCCTGCGCTTCCTCGAAGAACCCGGGCGTGCCCCCGGCCACATGCTCGGTCCCGACGATCGCCAGCACCCCGCCGGGGCGCAGTGCGGCGGCGGCCTTGGCGAACCGGATTTCCGGGTCGATCCAGTGGAACGCGGTGGCCGACACCACCGCGTCGAACGGCTCGGCAGGCAGCGGACAGTCCTCGAACGCCGTGACCACCACCCGCGCATCCGGGAATCTGGCCAGCTTGCGGCGGGTGACCGCGGCCAGGTTCGGGCCGAGTTCCACTGCGGTGATACGGCCGCCGAGCCGGGCGAGCGGCACGGTGAGCTGGCCCGTGCCCGGCCCGATCTCCAGCACCCGGCGGCCAGCCCCGATGCCGGCAAGCCCGGCCAGACTCGCGACGAGGGCTGCCGGGTGGCCGGGGCGTGCTCGGTCATAGCGTTCCGCGTCCTGGTCGAAGGTCGCACGGAGACGCTCCCGGTTTGAAGCCATACCGGAATTATCCGGTGGCGGCGGTGCCCGCAGGCGGGTGGCGGGGCTCATGGAGCCCCGCCACCCGCTATCCGGCCGTCAACCCGACGGGCAATCGCGGCCGGGTGCGAGCAGCGTTATCGCGACTGCCCAGACCGGCAGACCGGGCCGCACGATGCCGCTCGGCTTGCCCGCCGATGGTTGCGGGCTGGGGGATGAGGGCCGGGCCGTGGCGGAGCCGACGTCGAGCCATAGCCGGGCACCGCTCGGGATGGCGGCCGGATCGATGAGGAAGACCGCACCGGTGGCCGATGGCCGTCGCTGCAGGACCTTCCGCAGGATCGCCAAAGTGTGGCCGGAGTAGTCGCACCCCGCGTGCGCGGGCTCGTCGAAGACCACAACCGCCGGAACCTTGTCGGCGTTCAGCGTCCGCTGCAGACCGGCCGGATCGCTGAGTTCTCGCACGGTCACGGCGATAATGCCGCTGGGCTGCCTGACGACGGTCCAGGCGGCCAGATCGGCGGGCGCCGGGGCACTGCGACCGGTGCCGCCACCGAGCGCGGACACGACCAGGGCCACGCCCGCCACGGCCGACACAGTGGCCGCTGTCAGCCCCGGCAGGCGCCGGCGCCGGCGCCTGGACCGCCCCCGGGCGATCACCGCATCCAGTGGCATCGTCATGGTGATCCCGGCGAAGGGCTGCCGCACCGCGGCCATCAGATCGTCGTCCTTCATGGCTGCATCTCCGCATCCTCGTGGGTCATGAAGTTTTCGCGCAGCGTGGCGATAGCGCGGGCCAGATGCGCCGTCACTGTCCCGGGCGCGATGCCGAGGGCGTCGGCCGTGTGCGCGGTGTCCAGATCGAGAAAGATCCGCAGCGCGATAACCTCTCGCTGCCGGGCCGGGAGCTGCCGCAAGGCGGCCATGATGGCCTGGTCGACCGGGCTGTCGGCCAGGCCATCAGCCGGAGGTGCCGTACGCCCGGCGCCGGGACGCCACGGCGGCCCGGCGCCGTGGCCGGCGAGGCCCACCTCACGGCGGCGGCGGCGCCACCACGACACGTTGGCGTTGAGCGCGGTGCGCACGACCCACGCCTGCGGCGCCGGGTGACGGCTCACCGTCCGCCACGCCGCCCATGCCCGGGCGAACGCCTCGGCGACCGCATCCTCGGCCGCCTGCCGGTCACCTGTGCTGGCCACCACCGTCCGCAGGCAGTCGTCCTTGGATGCCTGGTAAAACTCGGCGAAATCGTCTCGCTCTGGGCTCACGACACTCCAACGCCCCAGGCGGCCGATCCGCTTACCTGGCGCAGCCGTGTGGACTCACGGCGTCAGGCGCTGCGCCCCGGTGTAGACGTTCATCGAGGCCCCGCGCAGGAAGCCGATCAGGGTCATGCCTGACTCGTCGGCGAGTTCCGCGGCCAGCGAAGACGGCGCGGACACCGCGGCCAGCACGGGGATGCCCGCGACCAGGGCTTTCTGGGCCAGTTCGAATGACGCTCGGCCGCTCACCAGCAGAACGCATCCGGCCAGCGGCAGCCGCTCGTCGCGCAGCGCCCAGCCAACGATCTTGTCAACCGCGTTGTGCCTGCCCACATCCTCGCGCAGGGCGAGCAGCGTGCCGTCAGCCGTGAAGAGCCCCGCCGCGTGCAGCCCGCCAGTGCTCGCGAACACCCGCTGCTCGTCCCGCAGCCGGTCCGGCAGCGAGACGAGCAGCCCGGCGGAGACCCGCACCGGGTCGGCAGACACGTCGTAACTGGCCCGGACCCGGATCGCGTCGATGCTGTCCTTGCCGCAGACGCCGCAGGCGCTGCTGGTCAGGAAGTTCCGGCGCAGCCCCGCATCGGGCAGCGCGACGCCGGGACCCAGCGTCACGTCGGCCACGTTGCCGTCACACATCTTGATCGACGTGACATCCGATGCCGAGGCGATGACTCCTTCGCTGGCCAGGAACCCCGCGGCCAGGTCAATATCGTCGCCGGGGGTGCGCATGGTCACCGCCAGCGGCTCGCCGCCGATCCGGATCTCCAGCGGCTCTTCCACCGCGAGCAGGTCCGCGCGGGCGTCATCACCCGGCCCAGCGGGTACCCGGACCCGCAGCACCCGCCGTCTCGCCGTCCTGCCGGCCATGACCGCCTCCCGCGACATCTCGCCCTCATGAGGCTACGTCGGCCGGGCTGCCTTCGGCGAAGACCAGGTGCCGCGGCGGGGCTGCGGCAGCCCCCGGCGGGGCTGGGGCCGCCCGTAGCGGGCGCAGCAGGGCCAGCGCGGCGCCGCCCCGGCGGGGCCGCCAGGCGCGGGCCGCTGACCCGACCATCATCGCGAACAGCACGAGCCCGGCCAGGATGTAGGCATTGCCAGCGAGGAGCGCCAGCCCGTGCCAGTGGTACTCGCTCGGGCTGGCCTGACTGTAGGCGCCGGCCGGGGTTCCGGGGGCATACCAGATGAGCCCCCACGGCACGAGCGCCGCATGGCTGCGCCACAGGCTCGGCCAGGCACCGAAGATGAGCGCCAGCCCGGCCAGCAGCGCCCACCCTGACCAGCGGGGTATCCCACGCGCTCGCACCGCCTGGTCCGCCAGCACGGCCAGGATCGGCGCGATCCACACCCAGTGATGGTCCCAGCTGATCGGCGACACGAGCAGCCCGGTCAGTGCGCAGGCGGCCCAGCCTTGCGCCGTCCGCCCCGAGTGGTGCAGCAAGGCCGCCGCGATCAGGCCGAGCGCGAAGGTAGCCGCGGAGATCGCCAGCCAGGCTGGGGTCGCCGCGTTAACGCTGCCCGCCAGCCGGGTGATCACGCCGCGCAGCGACTGGTTCGCCACAAACCCGACGAATCCGGTCCGGTCAGCGCGCAGGAACTCGGGCCCGAGCCACCACTGCGCGGAGGCCCGGGGGAGCGCCGCCCAGCCGGCCGCGACCGTGGCCGCAAGCGCCGCCACGGCCACCGCGGCCTGCCGGAACCGGCCGGTGATCACGAGGTAGGGGATGAAGATGAGCGGGACGAGCTTGATGCCCGCGGCCAGGCCGATGCCCGCGCCCTGCCACCAGCGCCGGGACGGCTGGCGAAGATCCCAGACCACGAGAACCATCAGCAGCAGCTCGACCTGGCCCAGATGCAGCGCGCGCTGAACCGGCTCGGTCCAGAAGGCCACCGCCCCGATAGCGCAGACGATGCCGAGCCGGGCCCGGCCGCGCCAGCCCAGGGCGCCGAACGTCATCCAGACCGTGACCACCAGGGCCAGGATGCTGGCGCCCGCCATCGCCGCCTTCAGCGCGAGCCAGGGGAGGACGGTGGCGGCAGCAAAAAGCAGGGCCGCGAAGGGAGTGTAGGTGAACCTGATTCCAGGGACGAGCTGCCAGCGGTACAAGATCGCGGAGTTGTGCCGCGTGATGAGCCCCGCGTCGCGGTACACCCGCAGGTCGTACCCGCCAAGCAGGGTGCCGGCCGGGTGGGCGGCCACGCTGAGCGCGTAGACGCACATGGCGCCCGCCAGTGCCACGGCGCCGATCAGCAGCACCAGCTTGCGGCGCCTGCGGGCCGCCAGCGCGGTGAGGCGCAGCGGGGCCAGGTGCAGCGGGGCCAGGCGCTGCGCCGGGGCGCGCGGCGCGGGGACCTCAGCCTTGAGCAACGCCACGAACGATTCCTCCTGGGCAGATCCCGGGCTCACTTCCCGCGCCAGCGCCGCGTTCCAGTGCCGCGCTGGTTGATCCAGCCCCGCCCCGACCCCGCATTATTACGTAGCGCATTCACATGATAACGAGCAGTATCAATTAACCGCACCACCCCCAGCGGCCACGTCGGCGACTTCTTGCCGGGCCAGGAACCGGATAGGACCCCGCTGCCCGGTTTGCGGCTATCCAGCCGGCGCTACCTGGCCCGTAAGCTCCGGATCAATTCCCGGTCCGCCTCGCTGCGGCGCGGCAGGGGGAACGGGTCCGCCAGCCACCCGCGGGGCGTGCGGTACGCCCGGGATGGCCGGGCCGCCGCGGCCGCCGCGATCATCGCACCGAACAAGACCAGGCCCGCCAGCACGTAGGCATTCCCGAGCAGCAGCTCGGCCCCATGCCAGTGGTACAGGTCCCCGTAGGGATGCTCGCCGGGGCCGTAGACCAGGGGCAGAACTCCGCGGGGGACCAGCGAGCCGTCTCCGGGCACCGACCCCGGCCAGTCAAAGAACACCACCCCTACCGCGGCCGCCGCGGCCCACAACCCCCACCGCCAGGCTCGCTCGCTGCGCATCGCGGTGTCGGCGAGCAGGACCAGGACGGGCACCATCCACACCCAGTGGTGGTCCCAGCTGATCGGGGAGACGAGCAGACCGGTGAGCGCGCAGAGTGCCCAGCCGTGCACCGGCCGCCCTGACTGGCAGAAGACAGCCGCGCCCAGAACGCCGATCACCCCGACCAGGATGGCCACGGCCAGCGAGCCGGGCGCGGCGGCGGACACGCTTCCGGCCAGGCGGGTGAGCAGGCCGCGCAGCGACTGGTTGGCCAGCGACGCCACGCCGCCGGTCCGGCCGGCGCCCAGGAAGTACCCGGTCAGCCACCATTGCCGAGAGGCCCTCGGCAGCACACCGAAGCCAGCGATCACCGTGCCCGCCAGCACCGCGATGGCCACGCCGGCCTGCCGGAACCGTCCGGTCAGCAGCAGGTACGGGATGAAGACCAGCGGCACCAGCTTGATGCCGGCCGCCAGGCCGATCCCGGCACCGCGCCACCAGCGCCGTGACGGCTGGCCCAGATCCCACACGATCAGCGCCATCAGGATCAGCTCGATCTGGCCCAGGTGCATCGCGCGCTGCACCGGCTGGAACCAGAAGGCCAGCGCACCGAACAGCAGCACCGCGCCCAGCCGGCGACGGCCCGGCCAGCCCAGCTGGCGGAGGGTCATCGAGACGACCAGCAGCAGGGCCGTGACGCTGGCCCCGGTCATCAGCCACCGGGCCACAGTCCAGGGCATCAGGGACAGCAGGCTGAACAAGACGGCGGCAAAAGGCGTGTAGGTAAAACGCACCTCCGGGCCGAGCCGCCAAGCATAGAGCCTGCCTGGGGAATGCCGCGACACCTGGCCGCCGTCCCAGTACACCCGGAAGTCAAACCAGTTCAATTCCATGTGCTCGGGATGGGCACGCATGCTCACGGCGTAGAGCGCGAGGGCGACGGTGCAGGCCACGGCGCCGCCAATGACCAGCCTGGTGCTGCCTCGGTCGCTGATCCGCGGAATGAGGTCGTCTGGGCTCGGCCTTCCCGGAAACACCGATAATCCTTTCCCGGAGAATATCTGCGCGCTCCAGGACGCGGTCCCGGGCAGAGGGGGGTACATGCTCCACTGCTAGGACGAATGGCATGACAGGGAAGATGCCCGTGCAAGGGTAAAGAAAGTGTCTAACAAGCAAAGGTTTGACAGGTGCCCGACTCCGACTGATCGCTGACATGCTGCCGTCCCGGCCGGGCCGGCCCGGCTGGGCCCGAAACGCACCGCCAGACCCGGTTACCGGGCTGCGGGATGACAGGCAGAATAGGCACATGCGCGGTCAGCCGCTCTTGCTTGCGCCAGCCCTGGCCGCGTTGACCTGCGCGATCCTTGCAGGCTGCACGGCAGGCAGGATCTCCAGCGCAGCCCATCGCGCACCTCCGCCAACGTCACAGCGCGCGGCCAGCGGCCCGCGAGCCACCGGGCGGACCGGCAGCCCAGGTAATCCGCTGATGCTGTCCTGCGCACAGGAGGCCGTCCCCGGATACCCCGACCCGCCCGTACCACGGCAGCCGCAGCCGGGTGATCTGGCCATCGGCCCGCTGTTCATCGTCAACGGGAAGCGGCTCGCCACGGAGGACCCAGCCGATTACGGATACCGCAGCTACGGACGCCGTGGGAGGTCCTACAAGATCCCCTTCGTTCTCCGGCCCGGGTCGGCGGTGACGGTCACGATCGGAGCCCAGGCCCGCGGGCAGGTCGTTATCGACAATCCTTACTCTTCCGTGGGAGGCGTGGCCGCCGCTTCCTATCATTCTTGCTCGCGCACGACAGGCTTCTTCGCGCAGGGCTTCGCCTTCACCAACGGCCGGGTCCGCGGCTGCGTGGCGCTCGACGTGAGAATCGGCCACCAGCCGCAGGTTCACCACGTCACACTCTCGCTGTTCGCAGGATCCTGCCCAGCCTGACCTGCACGCCGCACCCGTCAGCGGACGATCAGCGTGGCCCCGGTGGCGGGCCGGAGCTCCCCGATCACCGGCGCACCGGGGATCTCGCCAGCGACCAGCAGACCGCCCGATGTCTGTGCGTCGGCGAGCAGCAGCAGATCTTCCTGCGTCAGATTGCCGAAGTCCGCGTGCGGCATGACCCAGTCCAGGTTCCGCTTCGTCCCGCCCGGCACGTACCCCGCGCGCAGCGCATCCCTGGCCCCCTCGATCAGCGGGACCGCGGAATGGTCGAGAACGGCGGACACCCCGCTCGCCCTGGCCAATTTGAACAGGTGGCCGAGCAGCCCGAAACCGGTGATGTCGGTGGCACAGCGCAGTCCGCCGGCCAGCGCGGCCCGGCTGGCGTCCGCGTTCAGCGTGGTCATGACCGCGATCGCCTGCTCGAAGATTTCCCCGGTCGCCTTGTGCCGTGAGTTGAGCACCCCGGACCCAATCGGCTTCGTGAGGCTCAGTGGCAGTCCCGGTGCACCCGCATCGATGCGGAGCAGAGCGTCCGGATCCGCGAGCCCGGTCACCGCCATGCCGTACTTTGGCTCCGGGTCGTCGATGCTGTGACCGCCCGCTACCAGGCAGCCAGCGCCGCGGGCGGCGTCCAGGCCGCCGCGGAGTACCTCGCCGGCGAGTTCGACCGGCAGCGTGCCGCGTGGCCAGCCGAGCAGGTTGAGGGCGACCAGCGGCTCACCGCCCACCGCGTAGACATCGGACAGCGCGTTGGTCGCGGCGATCCGGCCGAAGGTGTAGGCGTCGTCCACCACCGGGCCGAAGAAGTCGGCGGTGGCCACGATGGCCCGGTTACCGCTGATCCGCAGCACGGCCGCGTCGTCGCCGTGGTCGAGGCCGATCAGCAGGTCCCGCTGAAGGTCGCGCGCCCTGTCCGGCCCGGCGCCGGCCCCGGGCGCCGGGCCGCCGGCCAGCAGCCGGGAGACCACATCCTCCAGCTCGCCAGGAGGGATCTTGCACGCGCAGCCCCCGCCGGTCGCGTACTGGGTCAGCCGGACGCCCGCGGTTATCGTCATAGTAAGGAACCTAGCGGGTGCCGGCGGTTCGTCGCGGCGTGGCGGCGTGGCGGCATGGTGGCTTGCCAGGAAGGCTGGGTGAGCTTCAGGCTGTGTCGGTTCAGGCGGTTGGTCCACTGGTCCCCCGGGCCACTGGTCCCCGCTGTGTCGTTAGTCCAAGCTGGGTAGTCGGAGCTGCGCCGATCCCGGCGGGGCTGGTCCGGACGGAGAAATGCATGACCACCACACCCCTCCAGCAGCGAGCGGAGATTGAGACGGCGATCGAGGGCAAGACGCTCTGCGATCAGCTCCGGGTCACCGCGGAGCGCTCGGCCGAGGCCCCTGCCTTCTCCCAGGCTGGCCGGGACGGCCCGGAGACCCTGAGCTGGGCGCAGGCGAGGGAGCAGGCCCTGGCGCTCGCGGCCGGTTTCGTCGCCCTGGGCCTGCAGGCTGGTGAGCGTGTCGCGCTGATGCTGCCGAACCGGACCGAGCACGTGCTCGCCGATCTTGGCGCCGTGCACGCCGGCGCGGTGCCGGTCACGTTCTACGCCACCCTCGCCGCGGACCAGGTCGGCTTCGTCGCCAACGACTGCGGCGCGCGGATCGCGGTGCTGGACGGCGCGGCGGAACTCGCCCGCTGGCAGCCGGTGCTGGGCCGGCTGCCAGCCCTGAACAAGATCATCGTGCGGGACAGCGCCGTCTGCCCGCCTGGCGATCTCTACATCACCTGGGATGACTTCGCTGCCCTGGGCAGCGAGCGCTACGCGGCCGACTGGAGCGCAGTGGCCGGGCGGCAGGCCGCCATCACGCCCGATGACCCAGTCACCTTGCTCTACACCTCGGGCACCACGGGCGACCCCAAGGGGGTCCTGCTCACCCACCGCAACGTGCTGTACGAGGTGGCGGCGGCCGAGGCCATGGGCAACGTCGAGCCGGGCGTCCGGTGGGTGTCCTACCTGCCGCTCGCGCACATCGCTGAGCGCATGTTCAGCATCTACCTGCCACTCACGACGGCCGGGCACGTGAACTTCTGCCCGGACCCGGCCACGCTCATCCAGGTGGTCGGGAGGGTAAAGCCGACGGCCTTCTTCGGCGTGCCGAGAGTGTGGGAGAAGGTGCAGGCGGGCATCCAGGCGCTGCTCGCCGTGGAGCAGGACGAGGCCAGGCGCGCGGCCGTGCAGCAGGCCATGGACACTGGGCGCAGGTATGTCGAGAGCTGCCAGTTCGGCCACAGCACCCCCGCGGAGCTGGAGCTGGCGTTCCAGCAGGCCGACGAGCAGGTGCTGGCGCCCATCCGGTCCATGCTCGGCCTCGGCGAGGCGACCGTGGTGTCGAGTGCGGCGGCCCCGCTGCCGCCCGAGGTCGCAGCGTTCTTCGCCGGCCTGGGCCTGAAGATCCTCGATATCTACGGGATGACCGAGACCACCGGCGCGTTCACCAGCAACACCACCGCGGAGTTCAAGATCAGGACGGTTGGCCGGGCGTTCCCCGGGATGGAAGTGCGCATCGCGGATGATGGCGAGATCCTGGTCCGTGGCCCGCTCGTCACCCCCGGCTACCTGAACCGGCCCGAGCAGACCGCCGAGCTGATCGACACCGGGGGCTGGCTGCACACCGGGGATATCGGGAGCCTGGATGAGGACGGCTTCCTGTCCGTCGTGGACCGCAAGAAGGAACTCATCATCACCGCGGGCGGGGAGAACGTGGCGCCCGCGGCCATCGAGAACCTGCTCGTCGCGCACCCGCTGGTCGGCCAGGCGCTGGCCTTCGGCGACCGGCGGCCGTACGTGGTGGCCCTGCTCACCCTGGATGGCGACGTGGCCCCAGCCTGGGCGAGAGCGCGGGGCATCGAGGCCGGCTCACTGGCCGGACTGGCCGCGAACCCGGTAGTGCTCGCCGCTGTCGGCGAGGCGGTCGCGGCGGCCAATGAGCGCCTGGCCCGCGTCCAGCAGGTCAAGCGGTGGCGGCTGCTGCCCGTCGAGTGGACCGCGGAGAGCGAGGAACTGACGCCGACGCTGAAGCTGAAGCGCCGCGTGGTGCACGCCAAGTACGCCGATGACATCGACACGCTCTACGCGGGCTGACCGGCCGGGAGCGCAGCGTTGACCTGGCGGTCCGGTGGCCTGCGGCCCCGGCTGGATCCCGTTGCCTATGTCTTCGTCACGGCCGCGCAGGTGCCGCCTGGCCTGGAGCCTTTCGCCGTGATCCGCGAGGCCGAGGGGCTCACCCTGGTGGCCGCCGCGACGGCGGCGGCCACCGCGGGCCTGTCCGCGGGCTGGCTGGCCGCGAGAATCACGCTGGAGGTCAACTCCTCCCTGGCCGACGTGGGCATGACCGCGTGGTTCAGCGGGCGCCTGGCCGATGCGGGCATCAGCTGCAACGTGATCGCCGCGATCCACCACGATCACCTGTTCGTGCCGCACGAGCGCGGCGCCGAGGCGCTGCGCGTGCTGCTGGCGCCGCCCTGAGCCCGCGGCTGCTGGGACGTGCCCTAGTGGGACGCGGCGATATTCACCCCGTTGCTGAGCACCTGGAGCTCGACGATCTGCAGGAACCCGGTGGCCGTGCCCGGCGCTGGGCTGGTCATGTCCAGCCTGACCTGCGTGGCGTGCACCGCGTCGAAGGTCAGCGTGGTCGGCTGGTTGGATGCCGTGGCCCAGTTGATGGCCAGGTTCCGCACCGCCTTGAAGGCATGGCCGTCCCAGTACGACACCGTGATCGAGGCGGGCAGCGCGAGGGCGGCGCTGATAGTGAAGGACACCTGGACCGATGTGAAGGCCTGCGGGCCGGGCCAGCTGACCGACACCCATTCGCTGGCATGCGACACGCTCACGGCATGCAGGTTGGCGGTGCCTGATTTGTTGTAGTAACTCGACCATCCGGTCGCCGGGTCCCCGTCCAGCATCGCCGCCGGCAGTGTGCTGGGCGCGCCGGAGAAACTGGCATCGGCGGCCGGCCCCGAGGTGGCGGCGGCGCTGGCCGGCAGGGCCGCCGGGGCGGCAGGCGCCGCGCGCCTGACCGCGGACCCGTCGCCGGCCACCGAGCTGATCGTGGCGCTGGCTGAGGCCAGCCCGGGCGAGGTGGCGGTGACTTTGATGGCTCCGGCCCGGTCGGTGGACCTGACGATCACCAGCGCCCGGCCGTTGAAGGCCGGGACGGCGGACGCCTGGTAACTCTGCGCGTTCTCCTGCTGGCCATTGTCCACCCCGGCCAGCGCGCCCGGCCCGCTGACGGCGAACCGGATGAGATTACTGGCGTCCGGGACCAGCACGCCACTGCGGTCCACCACACCGACGGACAGGAACGACAGCGACTTCCCGTCAGCGGTGATGACCCGCCTGTCCGGGGTGAGGGTGATGGCCCGCGGCGCTCCGGCGGTGTTGATCTCGTCCCGGGCGACCACGCGCCCGCCGGCCGTCGCGACAGCGGTCAGGCGGCCCGGCTGGAAGGGCACGTTCCAGGTCAGGTGGAGCTTGCCGGTGCTGCCGTTGGGGCTGGTGTAGCTGCCTGAGGGGTAGTTGTAGTCATCCCCGGTGGGCTCGGTCGTCTCCAGGTACTTGCGGCCGAAGGTGGTGACCTTCTGGTCGAACGACTTCGCGCCGAGCGACTTTCCGTTGAGGAACAGTTCCACGGTGGCGACGTTGGCGTAGACCCAGACCGCCACGGCCTCGCCGGGCAGGTAGCTGGTCCAGTTCATCGGCAGGATGTGCACCATGGGAGCGGTCGTCCACTGGCTCTTGAACAGGTGGTAGAAATCCTTCGGGAACCCGGCGGTGTCGACCGCGCCGAAAAAGGATGCCTTGACCGGGAAGACGTCGTAGGGCGTCGGCTCGCCGATGTAGTCCTGGCCGGACCACAGGAAGCCGCCCGCCCAGAACTCGCGGTCGCGGTCCTTCTTCAGCTCGTACTCCCCGCTCATCGTCCAGGACGCCAGGTTGTTGTCGTAGGAGGAGGTCGCGCGCTTGCCCGGCGTGTAGTTCTCCCCGGTGTTGAGCAGCTGCGGGTCCTGGTACACACCGCGGGTGGATTCCTCTGACGACGTCTCCGAGCAGAACAGGAACTTGCCCGGGTACTGGGCGTGCAGGCCGTCCATGGACGTGGCGGTGTTGTAGTTCACGCCCAGGCCGTCGAGTTGCTGCAGGATCAGATCCTGCGGCGAGCCCGTGCGGGGCACACTGCGGTACTTGTCCGAGCCCATCACCACGGGGCGGCTCGTGTCGATCGACCTGATGTCGGCGATCAGCTGCTTGGCGATCCCGGGGCCGCGCGACGACCCGGTGTCCGGGGTCTCGTTGCCGATGGACCACAGCACCACCGCGGGCGAGTTCTTGGACGCGTTGACCATCTCCTTGATGTCGGAGTCGCTCCACGCGTCGAAGTAGAGGTGGTAGTCGAAGGCCACCTTCCCGGTGTGCCAGCAGTCGAACGCCTCGACCATCATCAGGATGCCCAGCCGCTCGCAGACCTGCACCAGTTCGGGCGCAGGCGGGTTGTGCGCGGTGCGCAGCGCGTTGGCGCCCATGCTCTTCATCAGTTCCATCTGCTGCACCATCGCGTCATAGCGCACGGCCGAGCCCACCGCGCCTTCCGTCGCGTGCAAGTCGACGCCATAGATCTTCAGGTGCTGGCCGTTGAGCGAGAAGCCGGCCGCCGGGTCGAAGGCGAAATACCTGATGCCGAACTGGGTCATGGTGCTGTCCACCAGGGTGCCGCCGACGGACAGGTCGGTCCGCACGCTGTACAGGCTGGGGCTGTCGGTGGACCAGAGAGCGGGGTTGGTCACCTTCGCGGTGATCGTGGCGCTCTGCACCTGCCCGGCGGGCACGCTGACCGTCGCGGTGCCCTGGGCCACCGCCTTGCCGTGCGGGTTGGTGATGGTGATCGCCACCTGCACCGACGCGGCCGCGGCGCCGTCGTTGGCGACATCCGTCTGGACCTGGACTGAGGCGGACCCGGACGCGAGGGCCGACTCCAGCCCCGGTGTGGTCACGAACGTGCCGTGCCGCGCGACGTGCACCGGGTCCGTCGCGACGAGGTAGACGTTGCGGAAGATGCCACTGCCGGAATACCAGCGGCTGCTCGGAAGCTGGTTCGTCACCTGGACCGCGATCACGTCAGCGGTGACGCCGTCCGTGTGCACCTGGCCGGTGATGTCGTAGCTGAAGCCCGTGTACGCGTACGGGTGGTTACCGAGCAGCGTCCCGTTGAGGTAGACGTTCGAGTTCATGTAGACGCCGTCGAACTCGATCGAGATCCGCTGGCCCGCGAGCGACGACGGAAGTGTGAAGTGCTTGCGAT
>CAYPQM010000040.1:33807-42936 GCA_964412845.1 uncultured Streptosporangiaceae bacterium | reverse complement strand
ATAAGTTCATCAGGACACTGACAATAACCGCGGAATGCCGCAGAAGCAAATCCCGGTCAAGGCCACCGCGCCTGGGTCAGGGAACGCAGCCATGGGTCGTGCTCGCCGACCCGGAAGGCAACGAGTTCTGTGTTCTAGGCTCGCTTGCCGCCCACGCCTGACCGTGACCACATCTGCTCGCGCCTGCTCGCCGGCGCCGGCCGCCGCCATGGTGTTCGTGCGGTTGGCCGGTCAGCCGGTGATGCTGTTCGTGCCGTTCTCCAGGTGGCCGGTGTAGCGTCGCGACCAGGACTTGTCGCCGCTGATGGTGACCGTCAGGTCATACCACCCGTTGCTGGATGCGAGCGGGTCCACCGCGTGTGCCGCGCGGCGGTGCGCGGGCACGTGGTAGGCCTTCGCCTTGTCCCGCGAGTAGCCGTTAGCCGCGACCGTGAACGTCACGGGCATGGTGCCGGTGTTGGTCAGGTACAGCGCGAGCCTGGGCTTCGGGCCGAAGCCGCCCGTGTCGTACGCCGCCTGCACCTGCGCGGTCACGCCCGGGGCGCTGACGTCCCCGGTGAAGCGCCGCAGGAAGCGGTTCGGGCCCACGACCGTCAGGTCGTAGGTGCCGTCGCCGCGGCCCGCGCCGATCTCCACGGATCCGGAAACGGTCTTGTTCCAGGCCGTGCGCGACCCCTCGACCGTGTACTGACCAGGGAAGTTGCCGGGGTAGCCGGCGATGTTCGCATCCGGGGCGGCGTTGCTGTAGACGGAGAAGTGACTCGCCTTGCGGACGAACGGCCCGTTGTTGCTGAACGACAGGTTCGCCTTGACCGCCCCGTTGCTGCCGAACGTGAATCCCAGCAGGTTGGCGTTGGGCTGGTAGGGCAGCGGCCGCGCCCGCTTGGTGCCCGGCTCCTGCGTCGGCATCGCGTTAGTCGTGGCCGGCGGATGGTATGCGCCGCCCGGGGGGTCGCCGATGGGCGGGCCGGGCTGAGGCAGTTCCGGCAGGCCGTAGACCGGCGCGGAGAAGTCGAAGGCGCTGAGCAGGTCACCGCAGACGCTGCGGCGCCAGGCGCTGATGTTCGGGCAGATCGCCGGCGTGCCGAGCGCCTCGGTCCACCTCTCCAGGAACTGGATCACCGAGGTGTGGTCGGAAACCTCCGAGGTCACCCAGCCACCTCGGGTCCACGGGGAAATCAGCAGCAACGGCACCCGGAAGCCGAGGCCGACCGGCAGCGGCTGGGTGACGCCAAGGCTGGCGAGTGCGCCGGACGGCTCGAAGTAAAACTCGTCCGTGATGCCGGGCGCCGGCACCGGCGGCGGCACGTGGTCGAACTGGCCGTCGTTCTCGTCATAATCGATGATCACGAGGGTGGAGTTGAAGACGTCCGGGTCGGTGTTGAGCGCCTGGAGCACCTGGTGCACGTAGTAGGCGCCGTCGTTCGGGGCGCCGTCCGGGTGCTCGGAGAATGACTGGTTGGTGACGACCCAGGAAATCTTCGGCAGCGTGCCGGCGAGCACGTCGTTCTTGATCGCCAGGGCCAGGTTGTCCCCGTTCCCGCTGTCCGCGGGGTACGGCTCCGCAACGATGGCCACGCCGTTGTCGTAGAAGACGTTGCCGGGGGCGGGGGTGCCGCCCTGCTCGGGGTCGTACTGGGCGAACGTGGCGAAGTACTCGGCGCCGTTGTCACCGTAGTTGTCGCTGCCCTGGTATACCTTCCAGCTGACGCCTGCGGCCTGGAGCGTCTCGGGATAGCTCGGCCACTTCAGGAACTCGCCGAGCTCGTCGCCGCCACTGTAGGCGACGAAGCTGCTGTACTTCTCCTGGGCGTCGATCGTTCCGCTCCACAGGTACGTGCGGTTCGGGCCGGTCGCGCTCAGCACCGAGCAGTGGTAAGCGTCGCCGACCGTGTAGGCGTCGGCGAGGGCGTAGTGGAACGGGATGTCCGTGCGATTCAGGTAGCCGAGCGTGGTCAGGCCCGCCTTGGCGAACACCCAGCCGTTCATCCAGCCGCCCCACCAGGCTCCGTGCTGGTCATCCCAGCTGTGCGACGTCCCGCCATAGCCCTGCGCGCCGACCTCCGGGTTCGGCGGCTGGTGACCGGCTGGGTAGTCCGATGCGGGGGCGTCGCTCAGGTGCCACGGGAACTGCGTGCCCGTGACGGGGGTGCCGGGCTCCGTGGTCGGCTGCTGGAACACCGGCAGGCCGCCGGGCAGCGTGATGATCGCGCGGTCGCCGAAACCCCGCACCCCCTTGAGCGAGCCGAAATAGTGGTCGAAGCTCCGGTTCTCCTGCATGAGGATCACGACGTGCTTGATGTCGCGGATATCGCGGTGCAGGTGCGGACCGGGGAGAGACCTGGCCTGCGCGGCGGCCGGCGCGATGGTCGCTACCGCCGCGGCGCCAGTGACGGCTGCGGCACCACCGATGAAAGTCCTGCGAGTCAGCTCGGCCATGGGACGGAACCTCCAGTTCCGCTCGGGGAGCGAGGGCGGAACGAAACTACGGGCGTCACCCAACGGCCGTGCGACACTGAGCTGAACGCTGGTCAAAGCCATCGCGGCGGGCGCGAGCCCGCGTGCCCAGGCACGGGCGAGCATCCCGGATGCGGCTCCGTGAAGACGTGGGGCGTTGCGTTACGGCGCTTCACCGTGCCGCACGGCACGTGCCGCGGATAAGCAGGACGGGAGGCGGCTGTGCCCACCGACGACCTGGCGCGGGAGGCCGCCGAGCTGCTGAGCATCGCTGGCTCGTCGGAGTCCAGGTCGCTGAATCGGCTGGTCCTGCTGGCCGCACGGGAAGTGCCCGCGTGCTCCGGCGCTACCGCCGCGCTGTGGCGGGACGGGGAGCCGGTCGTCCGGGCGGCCAGCCACCCGGACCTAGCGGAGCTTTTCGACCTGTATCAGGGCAGTCCGACCGGGCCGTGGCGGCAGGCTCTAGGCAGCGGGGAGACGATGGGCTGCCCCGACACGCTCGACGGCGAGCGCTGGCCGGAGTACGCCGCGGCGGCACTGCAGCGCGGGGTGCGCTGCTCCGTTACCCTGGTGCACCAGTTTCCCCCGGCCGCGATCACGCTGAGCCTCTTCGGGGCCAGGCCCCGCTCGCTCGACTCGCAGCAGCTTCCGCTCGCCGAGCTCCTGGTGGCGTTCGGCGGGGCTGTGATGGGCAACGCCTCGGTCTACGGCGATGCCCAGCGGATGGCGCTGCAGTTCAGGGACGCGGCGGAGTCGCGGGCCGTGGTGGATCAGGCCAAGGGGATCTTGATGCACGCGCTCGGCTGCAGCGCCGAGGACGCGCTGGAACGGATGCGCTCGATCTCCCAGACCCGTCATATCAAGGTGACCGAAGTGGCCAGGATCGTCATCGACTCGCAGGGGACCGAGGTCCGCTGACCAGGTCGATGGACGGCAGCGAGCGCTCATAGATCGCGAGGGTCTCCTGGCCGATCCGCTCCCATGAGTAGCGGGACTTGGCCCGGTCCGCGGCGGCCAGCCCGTGCCCCTTGAGCAGCATGGGGTTCGCGAGCAGCCGGCGGACCCGCCGCGCGAGCAGCGCTGGCTGGCCGGGTGGTACCAGGATGCCGGTGACCCCATCGACGACCGTGTCCTGGTGACTGCCGACCGCGGCGGCGACGACCGGGACGCCGCAGGCCATGGCCTCCAGCGTCACTGACGTCGCGGCCTCCTCAGGGGCCATGTCCACCAGCACGTCCGCGGAGCGCAGCAGCGCGGGCAACTCGGCCGCGCTGACCCGGCCGTGCCAGACGATCCGGCCGGCCACGCCGAGTTCCCTGGCCAGCTTGGCCAGGCTGCGGTACACCTTGTCGGACCGGAGCTGGGCGCGGTCGGGGCCGCCCGCGATGATCAGTTCCGCGTCCGGCACGTCGGCGAGGGCGCGCAGCACCGTGTCCAGGCCCTGGTCCTCGGCCAGCGGCTGTACGGACAGCAGCCGGGGCCGGTCGGTGCGGTCCGCGGCCGGGCCCTCAGGCAGGAATACCGCGGTGTCCACACCGCGGGGCACGACCCGGACCGAGTTTCGCGGCACCCCGAGCCGGGCCAGGGCCGTCATCTCCGCGGAGGAATCAGCGAGCACCGCGCGGACCGTGCGCGCGATGACCGGCTCCAGGCGGAGCCGGGTTGTCCCGTTCGCGCTGCACGTGCGGGGCTGTGGCGGCCTGGTCCCGGCCGGCGGGTCGGCGACCCCGAGGGACTGGAATGTCTGCACAACTGACACCGGCAGGCCGCGTGCGCCAGCCAGCGCGGCCAGCCCGCTGGTCCAGAAGTGCGCGTGCGCCACATCGGGAGCGCTGCGGCCCCAGCTCTCGGCCAGGTACGCACTGAACGCCGGGACGTGTGCGGCAAGCTTGTCGGCCGGCAGCCGCTTCGGCGGTCCCGCGGGCACGTACTCAACGGTGACACCAGGAGCCAGGTCCGCCCGGGCGGGCAGCGACGCGGCGTCCTTGCGCACGTACACGGTGACCTGGTGGTCCAGCCCGGTCAGCGCTCGCGCCAGTGCGGACACCCGGTCAGCCTGATTGCCCAGGGTGGAGCTGCCCGCGCGGGAACTGTCCGGGCCGGGCCTGTCCGGGCCGGGCCTGTCCGGGCCGGAATTGTCCAGCTCGGCCTCCGGCGGCGGGCTGAGTGAACTCGCCTGCAATGCGACCAGGGCAATATTCATGACGTGCCTCCTTGGGGGTGGCCACTGCGGTCACGCCGTGGGTCGCCGAGGAGGCTGGGGGATGCGGGGCTGCGGTTCCAGAACCGGGATAAACCCAGGGCAGGCACACCTCTGCGACCACGCCGGAACAGCGTGGTGCGTGCCTGCGTCGTAGACACCGCTAAACGGATCAGTGCCCAGCACGAGAGACGGCCAAACACGGCTGGCCAGGCGGGCCGGGCCAGGCCAGCCCCGCACCTGGCCGGCCCGGACCTGGCCGCACTGGACCTAAACTGGCCTGGTCGGCCGGGGGAAGCCCGAGACACGTCCGCCGCCATCAACGAGATTGGATCTGGCGATGGAGCACCCCCCTGACTCGCTCGAGAGCGAGATCGCCGGGCTGACGGCGCGCTGCGCTGCGCTGCGGCAGGCTGCCGCGCTCCCCGGATCGGAACTTGGCCCCGTGCTGCAGGCGGCGTTCACCGAGCTGGATGGCGCCATCGAGGCGCTCGCGATGGCACCGGGCCGCGCGGCGGGCCCGGATGCGTCTGCCGGGTCAGCGGCGCTATTCGCCGAACGCCGCCTGCTGCGCGCGGTCTTCCAGGATGTCCCGGTGCCGCTGTTCCTGCTGGGCCAGGACACCGCCGTGCACCGGGTCAATGCCAGCGCCGGCAGCCTGCTGGGCTCTCGCCCCGGCTATGCGACCGGCAAGCTGTTCACCGCCTTCGTGGACCTTCCGTCGCGCGCCGCCGTGCACAGTCAGCTGGCGGCCGTCGCGCGTACCGGGAAGCCGCGGAAGATCGCGTGCCGCCTGCTCAGCGTGGCAGGCACCGTGCCGTGCAGCCTTACCATCGCGCTGGTCAGTCTCCAGGGAGATGCCGATCAGCTCATCGTGGCCGCTGGCCGCGGCGCGGCCAGCACGTCGGGCAGCCCTCTGGCCACGGCCGGACGGCCCGCCGCGGCCCAGGATGCCGCGGCCCACGGAGCGGCCGCCCAGGGTGCCGCGGCCCACGGAGCGGCCGCCCAGGGTGACGGGTCCGCCCGCCTGGTCGAGGCCATGACCCACCGGTTTGACCTGGCCACGGCGGCTACCAGGCTGTTGCTGGAGAACGCCACCTTCAGCGAGTCGGTGACCCTGCAGCGGTGCGCGCGCCTGCTGGCGGGTGAACTGGCCGCGTGGGTCATCGTCGATGTGGAGCGGCGGCAGCGGCTGCGGCGGCAGTTCGTCATGGGGCCATCCGACCAGCACTCCGAACTGGCCCGGATGCTGGAGACGATCGATCCGCAGCCGGGGACGGTGCCCAGGAAGGTTCATGAGTCCGGCAGCTCGCTGCTGCTCACGCACGCCGAGGATGCCGGGATTCTCGGTGTCGGGCCCGACGATGTCCCGGTGATGATGCTCCTCGGCGCGACATCCGTGCTGTCCGTGCCGCTGTCGGACGGTAAGCACACCTACGGCGCACTGACCCTGGCCCGGCATGCCAGCGAAGGCCACTTCGACATGGCTGACCTGGGCCTGATCGAGGAGATTGGCGAACAGCTGGCGCTGGCGATCAGGCTGGACCGGATGTTCCGCCGGCACACCGAGATCTCTGATGCGCTCCAGGCCAGCCTGCTTCCCCGCGAGCTGCCGCAGGTCCCCGGGGTGGAGATAGCCGCGGCCTACGTGGTGGCCACCGAGGGCCTTGACGTGTGCGGCGACTTCTATGACGTTTACCGCTGCCCGGACGGCTGGGGGCTGTCGATCGGCGACGTCTGCGGCCAGGGGGAGGAATCGGCGGCGGTCACCGCCGCGGCGCGGCACGCGATCCGGGTGATCTCGCACTGGAACCCTGACCCCGCCGACGTGCTGGCCAAAGCCAACGAGTTGATGCTGGCCGAGGACGCTGGCGGCCGGTACGTCACGGTCAAGACCGCGCGGCTGGCCTGGCGGGACACCCGGCTGCACGTCTCGCTGGCCAGCGCGGGCCATCCCGGGCCGGCTCTGATCAGCCCGGACGGGCGGGTGCGGATGCTCGGCCCGGGCGGCCTGCCGCTCGGGCTCTTCCCCGAGGCTGACCCGGGCACCGAAGAAATCGATCTTGAGTCAGGCGATGTGCTCTTCTTCTTCACGGACGGGGTGACAGAAGCCCGCAGCCCCCAGTCCGGTTACTTCGAGGACCAGCTGACCGATGAGCTGTCCGGGCTGGCCGGGAAGGCCCCGCAAGACATCGTGTCGGCCATGCAGGCGCGGGTGCTGGCGTTCTGCCACGGTGAACTGCGCGATGACGTGACCATGCTGGTCATCCGGGCCGGAGAGCCGCCGGATCAGTAAACCCCCAGGTCACGGCAGGAACGAAAACCGGGGCATGTTCTGCCCGGACTGCCGGTTACAGCAGGAGAGGGCCGGCACCAGGCTGGCCCAGCAGCGTGGGGTGGCAGACATGTGGGGCCGTAAGCACCGTCCGGCGGACAGTGACGGCACACGGGTGATCGTCGTCGGCGCGGGTTTCGCCGGGCTGGCGGCGACCGAAGCGCTGGCCGGGGCGGGAGCCCAGGTCATGCTGATCGATCGCAACGTCTACAGCACCTTCCAGCCGCTGCTCTACCAGGTGGCGACCGGGGGGCTGAACCCAGGCGACGTCGCCTACCCGGTGCGCGCCGTCACCCGCGCGCACGGTGCCCGCTTCCGGCTGGGCGAGCTCACCGGCATCGACGCCCAGGCGCGGCGGATCACCCTGGCCGACGGCGCCACGTTCGAGTACGACTACCTGATCCTGGCAACGGGCGTATCGGCCGCGTACTTCGGCGTGACCGGGGCCGCCGAGCACAGCCTGGGCCTCTACACCCGCAGGGACGCGGTCGCGCTGCGCGATCACATCATGGCCCGCCTCGAGCGTCTTGACGTCGCGGGCGCGGGGAAGGAAGTCAACTTCACCGTGGTGGGCGGCGGCGCGACCGGGGTCGAGCTGGCCGGCGCCCTGGCCGAGTTGCGCGGCACCGCCCTGGACGCCGCGTTCCCCGAGGTGGACCTGGCCTCCGTGCATATCCGGCTGGTCGAGCAGGCACCGGAGCTGCTGGGGCCGTTCCACCCCGCGCTGCGCGACTACGCCCGCGATCAGTTGCAGGCACGCGGCGTCGAGGTCCGGCTGGACACGGCCATCCGCGAGGTCACCAGCGACCGGGTGCTGCTGGCGAACGGCGAGGAACTGCCCAGCGATGTGACCGTCTGGGCGGCCGGCGTGTCCGCGCCCACCGCGGCCGGTGGCTGGGGCCTGCCGCAGGGCCGGGGTGGCCGCATCATGGTCGGGCCCGACCTGCGGGTGCAGGGCCAGGACCGCGTCTTCGCGCTGGGAGACATCTCACTGGTCACCGGCCGGCCGCTGCCGCAACTGGCGCAGCCCGCCCTGCAGATGGGTCGGCATGCCGCGGCGCAGGTGCGGCGGCTCGCCGCGGGGCAGCCGACCGCTGCCTTCAACTACCACGACAAGGGCATCATGGCGACGATCGGCCGCCGCTCCGCGGTCGTCGAGCTGCCGCATGACCTGCGGATCCGCGGCACACTGGCCTGGCTGGCCTGGCTCGCGCTGCACCTGGTCACGTTGCTGGGCAACCGCAACCGGCTTTCCGCGCTGCTCAACCTGTCCTGGCGCTACCTGTCCTGGGGACACGGCGGGGGCGTGATCGTGGGTGACGACCCGCCGCCGTTCATGATCGACGGCCCGCTCCCGGTGGGTACGGAGCGGTCCGGCTGAGGCCTCCGCCCGCGCCCACCGCGTCCCTGGCTGAGGCCACCTGCCCCCGCGCCCCCATCGCCCCCGGTGATAGCGGGCTGCTTAGTATGGACCATGCCCCCAGCCACCGAGCGATCAGACATGTCTGCCACCTCCCCGGGAGAATCCGGCCACCCCGGCGCCCCCCCGGAGCTGGTGACATCCAGATCGCTGGTACTCCGGCGGGTGCGCGCCGCCGACGCGGTGGACATTGCCGGCGCTGTCCGGGCGAGCCTGGATCACTTGCGGCCCTGGATGCCGTGGGCGAACCGGGACGCGGCCGACGCCCGGGCGCAACTGGCCCGCGTCGCTGAGGCCGATGAGCTGTGGGAATCCGGCACAGATTTCATCTACTCCGTGCTGCTGGCACAGGACCGCACGCTGGTCGGCGAGATCGGCCTGCACCACCGGGCCGGTGACGGCGGCGTCGAGATCGGCTACTGGATCGACGTCCGGCACGCCGGGCACGGCCTGGGAACCGCTGCCGCCGGGGCGCTGACTTCCGTCGCGCTGGCGCTGCCCGGCGTCACCCGGGTCGAGATTCACTGCGACGAGGCGAACCAGCCGAGCGCCGCGATTCCGCGCAAGCTCGGCTACCGCCTCGACCGCATCGACGATCATGAGCCGGAAGCGCCCGGGGAACAGGGCCGCCGGATGATCTGGGTGATGGAACAGCCGGATCCCGGGCCGCAGCGCCGCGGAGCCGGCCGGTGAGCTGGCCCGCCCTGAGCCCGCCGG
>CAYPQM010000040.1:19808-33707 GCA_964412845.1 uncultured Streptosporangiaceae bacterium | reverse complement strand
CCTGAGCCCGCCCGCCCTGGGCTGGGCCGGTCGGCGGCTGTGGCTCGCGGGACTCGTGATGACGCTGCTCGCCCTGGCCGGGTGCGGGACCGGCGGCACCGGGCCGGAACCCGGCAGTTCCCCGGTGAATGACCAGGCGCAGGCGGCCGCGGCCAATCCCGATCTCGATCCAGGCAGCTCACTGGGCGGCCGGCCAGCCCCGGACTTCCATCTCGTCAACCAGTTCGGCCAGCGGATGTCGCTGAGCCAGTTCCGCGGCAAGGTCATCATCCTCGCCTTCACCGATTCGGAGTGCACGACCATCTGCCCGCTGACCACGGTCAGCATGGTGCAGGCGCGGCAGCTGCTCGGCGCCGCGGGAACGCAGGTACAGCTGCTCGGCATCAATGCGAATCCGCAGGCCACAAGCGTGCCGGACGTGCTGGCCTATTCGCGGGCGCACGCCATGGTCAACCAGTGGGACTTCCTCACCGGGTCGGCGGCCCAGCTGACGGCCACCTGGAAGGCGTACAACATCGCGGTGCAGATCGCCCGCGGCGAAATCGACCACACGCCGGCCCTGATGGTCATCGACCAGCGGGGTCGTGAGCAGAAGATCTACCTGACCCAGATGGCTTACGCGAGCATCGCCCAGTCGGCGCAGCTCCTCGCCCGCGAGGTGGCCAGCCTCCTGCCGGGTCACCCCAAGCTCGCCGGCCAGGCGTCGCTCGCGCACATCTCCGGGCTGCCTCCCACGTCACCGGTCACCCTGCCGGCCGTGCCCGGCGGCTCAGTCACGCTGGGGCCGGGGCGTGCGCGCCTGGTCATGTTCTTCGCCACCTGGGTGGCGGAGACGTCCGATCTGCGTGGCCAGCTACTGGCGCTCAACGCCTACCAGAAGGCGGCGCGCGCGGCCAGGCTGCCCGCCCTGACCGCGGTCGACGAGGCGGCCACCGAACCGTCGCTGGGTGCGGCTCGCCTCTACCTGGCCTCGCTGGGCCGCCCGCTGAGCTACCCGGTGGGCCTGGACGCCACCGGCCGGCTCGCTGACGGCTACGGGGTCGCGGACCAGCCCTGGTTCGTGCTGCTTTCCGCCTCAGGAAAGATTCTCTGGAAACACGATGGCTGGCTCCCGCGGCACGCCCTTGAGGCCGCCGCCCGCAAGGCATGAACCCAAAGGCACCTACCAATGGCAGCACGGGACTGGCAGGCCTGGCACGACGACTATGACGTGCCGGGTTCAGGACTCGCCCGGCGGCTGGAGGTTGTTCAGGCCCGCATCCGCGATGCCCTGGACAGCGCTCCGCGCGGGCCGCTGCGGGTGATCAGCATGTGCGCCGGCCAGGGCCGTGACCTGATCGGCGTGCTGGCCAGTCACCCGCGCGGCAACGAGGTGACCGCCCGCCTGGTCGAACTTGACCCGGGCATCGCGGCCGTGGCGGCCGAGGCGGCGGTCGCCAGCGGGCTGCCGTCGGTGGAGGTGGTCGCCGACGACGCCGGGCTGGTAGATGCCTACGCTGGGCTGGTTCCGGCGGACATCGTGCTGGCCTGCGGCGTGTTCGGCAACATTGTTAGCGCTGACATCGAGTGCACGATCACCTGCTGCGCCCAGTTGTGCGCGGCCGGCGGGACGGTGATCTGGACGCGGGGCAGGTTCGAGCCCGACCTGATCCCGCAGATCTGCCGCTGGTTCGCGGAGCGCGGGTTTGACCTGCAGTGGCTGTCGGACCCGGGGGAGAGGTTCGGGGTCGGCGCGCACCGGTTCTCCGGGGGGCCGCAGCCGCTCGCCGCGGGCCAGCGGATGTTCAGCTTTGTCGACTACGACGTCCTGCGCAATGGCGCGGGCCGGGGGCTGGGGAACCGCTAGTTGGCCACGAAGCGGCCGACCATGAGGCATTCACCTTCATGAGATTCTCCGGAAGGTCATCGATTCGACCCCGATCTGAACCGGGCCGGGCCAGTCGCCTCAGGCGCCGGGCCCGGCGGCCCGTGCGGGTCATGGCCGGGCTTAGCCTGACGTTGTGAACGCGGAGCCTGCCGGGGAGATCCGGTCCGAAGACCGTTATGGCGACCTGGTGGACGAGCTTGTCGGCGTGGCCGGCATCACGCCGCCGCGGGGAGGCGGTGGTTTCGGCCGGACCGCCCTCCGGCTCGACAACAAGATCTTCGCGATGCTGGTCCGCGGCCGGCTGGTTCTGAAGCTTCCCGCGGGGCGGGTCGACGCACTCGTCGCGGCCGGTGAGGGCGCCCGCTTCGACGCGAACAAGGGCACGCCGATGAAGGAATGGTTCAGTCTGGACCCGGAGTCCGGCCAGTCGTGGCTGCTGCTCGCCCACGAAGCCCTCGACTTCGCCCGCTCCAGCCGCTGACGGCGCGACAGCAGGGGGCGCAAGCTGGCCGACTGGCGCATCAGAGGCTTGGTTCTGCCTCTGGTCAGTGCCAGCGGCCGCCTGGCGGCTGCGGGTTCAGCGCAGCAGCCAGGCGGCCCGGCCGCAGGTTATCTGGGTTATGAGGTCGGGAAGTTGAAGTAATGCAGGCTGGCGTACGGCGGGTTGCCGCCCGCGCCTGACACGAATTCCAGGTACACGTTGTGCGTGCCCGTGGTCTTGGTGATGTTGGCCGGGATCGTCTTCCAGGTGGACCAGCCGCCGGTATTACCCACCGCGAAGCTGCCGACCGGCGCGTTCGACGGGCTGTCCAGCACCACCTCCACCAGGCCGCTCACCCCGCCGGCGGCCCCGGAGGCGACTCGCGCGTCGAACTGGCTCGATCCGCCGGCACCGAAATTGACCCCGGTGTACTCCAGGTAGTCGCCGTTGATGAGCTGGGCGGCCTGGTTGCCGTCCACCCCGGACGGATTGGTGTCACCGGTGGCCGCGCTCACCGAGATCGTGCCCTTGCTGCTGCTGTAGCAGTCCGCGGAAATGTTCGACGTCGCGGTCGTGGTGCACGATTTGCCGCCGCCGCTGGAGGAGGTGGGGCTGGGTGACGGGCTGGGACTGGCCGTGACGCTCGGGGTGGGCGTCGGGCTGCTGCCGGCCCCGGTGGTCTGGTAGACCGCGACGTAGCCCACACTCATCGCCGCACCTGAACTGGTCGCGGACGTGGGTGCGGTGCATCCGCAGATCGCGTCCGGGTAGGCGCCGCCGATGGCCATGTCCAGGATGAGGAAGAAGCCGTGATCGACGGCCGCCTGCCAGGTGGCGGTGCCGACCTGGCTCTCGGTCACCGTGTAGTAGGCGGTGCCGTTGAGGTAGTAGGTGATTGACTCGTTGCTCGTGTTGGTCCGGTTGACGATCACTGAGTAGGTGTTGTAGCCGGTCTGGCAGCCGGAGCAGGCCAGCAGGCCGCTGCCGAGCCCGGTCGTCTCGTTGCACGCCCCGCCCGGGTCGACACCGCAGTGCAGCGTGCCGGAGTGCTCCGACAGTGCGTTGACGTCCTCCATGATGTCGATCTCGCCGGTGGACGGCCAGTTCGAGCAGGTCATGGTGCCCGCTGTGCCGGCGCCGCTGGCCCGGAAACCGGCGCCCAGCATCCAGAACGCGGGCCAGTAGCCGACGCCACTGGACGGGCTGGGCTGCTTGATCGAGGCGCTGACCTCCATCTCGCCGCCGGCCGGCGCAGTGAAACTGTCGGAGACCGTCTCGAGGCGGCCCGACGTCCAGGAGCCGCCGGAGTTGATGGGCGTGATGTTCAGGTGACCGCTGCCGTCCTCGGAGACGTTGGCGGTGGAGCTGGTGTTGGACTCCACCTCGCCGGTGCCGTAATTGGCGGTGCAGCCGGTACCCGAGTACTGGGTGCCGGTGTCATAGGTCCAGCCGGAGTCGACGCCTGAGCCGGCCGCGCCCGAGAAGCTGTCGCTGTAGGTGGTGGTCCAGCCGGCCGGCGGGCCAGGCACGGTGGTAGCGGACGCGGACAGTGCGCCCGTCATGATCGCCATCGAGGCGCCCAGCGGCACGACCAGCGCCGCGGCGGCGGCAGCGAGCCAGCGCCGCCGCCTTCGGTAGCTGCCGGTCCGTGACCACAGGTGGGGTGTGAGCATGGCGGATTCTCCTTCCGGGTGAAGCGATACGACCTTGTCCCGCTCCGGTCTGGCCCCCGCCCTGCGGCCAGGTAAATCCCTGGCCTGCCCCGCGGCCGGCCGCATCACCGGCTCCTCACCCGGTCCCCGGCGCCGGGCAGCCGCAGCTGGCCCGGACCACGAGATGGGTGGGCAGCACCTCGGCCAGCGCGGGCAGCGCGGCACCGTCGATGCGGGCCAGCAGCCGCTGGGTCGCCAAGGTGCCCAGCTCACGCAAGGGCTGGCTGATGGTGGTCAGCGGTGGGGTGACCACCCGGCTGGGGTAGATGTCGTCGAATCCGGTGACCGCCAGCGTGCCGGGCACCGGGATGCCGGCCTGCTGGAACTCCCGGAGCACCCCGATCGCCATCTGGTCGTTGGCGCACGCCACGGCCTCGGGCAGGGACGGCCGGCCCAGCAGCACCTGGGCCGCCGCCGAGCCGCTGACTTCGGAGTAGTCCCCATGAATGACCGGGTCGGCGGCGCAGCCGGGGGTGCCGCGGACCATCGCATCGAATGCCGCCAGGCGCTCCTGGGCGTCAGGCGAATCCTGCGGCCCGGCCACGAAACACAGCCGCCGGTACCCATGCGTTCCGGTCAGGTGCGCGATCAGGGCCCGGATGCCGGTGGCGTTGTCGACCGCCACGACATCCAGTTCACGTTCATCGCGTGGCCCGGCGATGAGCACGATCGGCACCCGGCGGGCCAAGGCGTGCAACTGGTCGGCGGGCATCACGTCTTCGGCCAGCAGCAGCCCGTCCACCTTGCCCGACAGTGACCGGACGCGCCGCTGGAACTGCTCGCCGCGGCGGCCGAGCGCCAGCAGCAGGGAGCACTCGCTGGGCCGCAGCACCGCCTCGGCGGCGTGCACGATCTGGTCCACGAACAACAGGCTGGTGTGCTCGATGTCGATCTCGTCGACACCGCGCTCCAGGGCCACCAGGCCGATGATGTCCTTGCGCCGCCGGGACAAGCCCTGCGCCGACCCGTCCGGCACGAATCCGAGCCGCTCGATCACCCCGAGGACCCGCGCCCGCGTATCCGGGTGAACAAGATCGGAGTCATGCACCACGCGCGAAACCGTTGCCGTGGAGACACCGGCCAAGCGCGCAACATCATAAACCGTGGTCATGAGACATCCCTGGCTCACGAGCAGTGCCAAACGGTCTGGGTAAGCGGTCTGGTAAGCAGGCCGTGTAAGCGGTTACATATGACCGCTCGATGCTTACCATAGACAAACATGTAAGCGGTGTCAATGGCCGGTGCCATTATCCCTGGGCGTTCATTAATCGCCCGGGAGAAAGGCGGATGCGGCACCTGTCACGGCGGCCCCCGGCGCCGGTCGCCTGGCTGCTGGATGGCGCGGGGCGGGGCGGGGCGGGTGCGACGCAGGCTGGGTGGTGCGGCGTGCGGCGCTGGCGGCTAGGCCTGATCTGGCCTGGCTAGTGGCCGAGGACCGGCATGCGCACCAGGCTCATCTTGCACTGCCTGGCCTTCACGATCAGCTCCGCGGCCGGTGCCTTGGAGGCGGACCAGCATCGCGGCGCGCCGTGCGAGCCCACACTGATGATCAACGCGCAGCTCATGGCGGCGAGTGCCATGGGAAAGAACACGATCGCCTGCATCCGCTCCGACCGCCGCTTGGCGAGCCGCCGGAGCGGGGCAGTGTGCCAGGAGAACCAGAGGCGGAACCGGGTGAGCAGTGCCCGCAGGTCCTCGATGCGGGGCATCTCCTCCTCGCGGGTGAGCCGCGTGAATATCGTGAACAGTGCCATCAGCCGGGGATCGGAGTCCCTCAGCAGGCTCTCGATCCGGCTAAGGACGCGCTCCTGGCTCGCGGGCAGGCTCACGGAGGACTCCCATCTGCCCGGCGCTGGTCGGCGTGCTGCACTCCCTGATACGGGCTGTGTACGGACAGGCTACCTGCCGGTCCGTACCCGCCCACGCGAGACATCAGTTTTCTATCCGGGCCGTCATAGCTCTGTAAGACTGCTGGTAGTGGCATATCTGGTCAGACATGTACATCTGTCGCCGTCTGGACGGCCGGCCGGTATGGCTTCGCCATGGTCGCCGGCTGACACAGAGCAGGCCCGGCCGGGTGCCCGGCGAAAACGGCGTGCGTTAAGTTGATCTGGTGGCTGCTGGGTAGCAGATGCCTCAGCAGGCCCTGCGGCGAGGGGATGTCACGATGGGCACTCGCACCTGGATCGAGTCCTGGCCGGTGTACCGCCAGCTCACCGGGCAGGACCGGCTCGGCCTCGGCGCGGCGACCACGACCGCGCGCAGTGACAGCCTCCGGCCGAGGACCGAAGCCGCCGACAAATGCGTGAAATCCATCTGCCCCTTCTGCGCGGTCGGCTGCGGCCAGAACGTCTACGTCCAGGATGGCAAGGTCACCCAGATCGAAGGGGACCCGGACTCCCCGGTCAGCCGCGGCCGGCTGTGCCCCAAGGGATCCGCGAGCCTCCAGCTGACCACTGGCGATGCCCGCCAGTACGAGGTGCTGTACCGGCGGCCGCACGGTACCGAGTGGGAGCACCTGGATCTCGGTACCGCCATGGACATGATCGCCGACCGGGTCATCGCGGCCCGCGAGTCCGGCTGGCAATGGTCGAGCAACGGGCAGCGCACCCGGCGCACGATGGGTTTCGCCAGCCTGGGCGGTGCCACCCTGGATAACGAGGAAAACTACCTGATCAAGAAGTTGTTCACGGCGCTCGGCGCTATCCAGATCGAGAACCAGGCCCGTATTTGACACTCCTCCACCGTCCCCGGTCTGGGGACTAGCTTCGGTCGAGGTGGAGCGACCACGTTCCAGCAGGATCTGCAGAACGCGGATTGCATCCTCATCGAGGGTTCCAACATGGCCGAATGCCACCCAGTGGGCTTCCAGTGGGTGATGGAGGCCAAGGCCCGCGGCGCGAAGCTGATCCACGTCGACCCCCGGTTCACCCGGACCACCGCGCTCGCCGACCTGCACGTGCCGCTGCGGGCCGGCGCGGACATCGCGTTCCTTGGCGGCCTGGTCAACTACGTCCTACAGCACGATAAGTACTTCCGCGACTACGTCGTTGCTTACACCAACGCACCAGTGATCCTGACCGAGGAGTTCGCGGACACGGAGGACCTTGACGGCGTCTTCTCCGGACTCGACCGCGAGCACCGTGTCTATGACTCCGAGACCTGGCGGTACCAGGGGGATGAGGAGATGCGGCCCGCCAGCGGCCAGCGCGGCGTGGGCCGGTCGCTGCGGGAGGTGCGGCGGGCGGCCCGGGGTGAGGCCCACGGTTCTGGTGGCGCGGCGGCCCATCCCGAGCCGGACACCGACGAGTCGCTGCAACATCCGCGCTGCGTGTTCCAGGTGCTCAAACGGCATTTCGCCCGGTACACACCGGAATTGGTGGCTGAGATCTGTGGGGTACCCGAGGAACTGTTCGCGCAGGTGGCCCAGCTCATCACCGAGAACTCCGGGCGGGACCGCACCACGGCGTTCGTGTACAGCGTCGGCTGGACCCAGCACACCGTGGGCGTGCAGTACATCCGCACCGCGGCGATCCTGCAGACGCTGCTCGGCAACATGGGCCGGCCGGGCGGCGGCATCCTGGCCCTGCGCGGGCACGCGTCCATCCAGGGGTCCACCGACATCCCCACCCTGTTCGACCTGCTGCCCGGCTACCTGCCGATGCCGCACGCGCACAGCAACGACGACCTCGACAGCTATGTGGAAGCCGAGCGGATAGACAAGGGATTCTGGTCGAACACCCGCAAGTACATGGTCAGCCTGCTGAAGGCATGGTGGGGTGACGCAGCCACCGCGGACAACGACTTCTGCTACGACTACCTGCCCCGGCTGACCGGCAGCCACAGCACCTACGAGACGGTGCTGGCCCAGCTGGAGGGAACCTGTCAGGGGTACTTCCTGTTCGGCCAGAACCCCGCGGTCGGCTCGGCCAACGGCCGGATGCAGCGGCTCGGCATGGCGAACCTGGACTGGCTCGTGGTGCGTGACCTGGTGATGATCGAGAGCGCCACCTGGTGGAAGGACGGCCCGGAGATCGAGACCGGGGAGATGCGCACCGAGGACATCGGCACCGAGGTGTTCTTCATGCCCGCGGCCGCGCACACCGAGAAGTCAGGCAGCTTCACCAACACCCAGCGCATGCTGCAGTGGCATCACACCGCCGTCGAGCCGGCCGGCGACGCCCGCAGCGACCTGTGGTTCACCTACCACCTGGGCCGCCGGATCAGGGAGAAGCTGGCGGCCGCGGCCGCCGGGCTTTCCCCCGGAGCCGGAGCAGCGGACGCCGCCGGGGCCGCCGGGGCCGGGGCCGCCGGGTCGGAGGCCGCTGATCAGCGGGACCGCCCGGTCTTTGACCTCACCTGGGACTACCCGACGGAAGGGCCGCTGGAGGAACCGGACGCCGAGGCGGTGCTCGCGGAGATCAACGGCTGGGACGCGGACGGGAAGCCGCTGTCATCCTTCGGCCAGCTCGCGGACGACGGCTCCACCGCGTGCGGCTGCTGGATCTACTGCGGGGTCCGGGCCAACGGGGTGAACCAGGCGGATCGCCGCACGCCAGGGAAAGAGCAGAGCTGGGTGGCGCCGGAATGGGGCTGGGCCTGGCCGGCGAACCGGCGGGTGCTCTACAACCGGGCGTCGGCGGACCCGGACGGCAAGCCGTGGAGCGAGCGCAAGGCCCTGGTCTGGTGGGATGCCGACGAGGGCCGGTGGACCGGCCATGACGTACCGGATTTCGTCGCGGACCGCCCGCCGTCCTACCGGCCGCCCAAGGGCGCCACCGGTGTGGCCGCCATTTCCGGCGTCGACCCGTTCATCATGCAGGCCGACGGCAAGGCGTGGCTCTTTGCTCCCGCAGGCCTGCTGGATGGCCCGCTGCCGGCGCACTATGAGCCGCAGGAATCCCCGTTCCGCAATGTGCTCTACGGCCAGCAGCGGAATCCGGTCCGCGAGATCATCCAGCATCGCCAGAACCGGTTCCAGCCCAGCGGCGACCAGCCCGGTTCCGCGGTGTTCCCGTACGTGGCCACCACCTACCGGCTCACCGAGCATCACACCGCGGGCGGCATGTCCCGCCAGCTGCCGTACCTGGCCGAGCTGCAGCCCGCGTTCTTCTGCGAGGTCTCACCCGAGCTGGCGGCCGAGCGCGGCCTGGAGCACATGGGCTGGGCGACGATCATCACGGCGCGCAGCGCCATCGAGGCCCGGGTCATGGTGACGGCCCGGATCAAGCCGCTGGAGACCCAGGGCCGGCGGCTGCACCAGATCGGGCTGCCCTATCACTGGGGGCCGAACGGCTACACCACGGGGGACTCCGCGAACGAGCTGGCCCACCTGTCCCTGGACCCGAACGTGCACATTCAGGAGGTCAAGGCATTGGCCGTCGACATCCGCCCTGGCCGGCGGCCACGCGGACCTGCTCTGCTGGAACTGGTCCGCCAGTACCAGCAGCGGGCCGGGATCACCGGCGAGACCGGGACCGAGGTGTGAGATGAGCACGGAACCAGCACAGCGCGACCTGGGGCCGGCCGAGCCCGCGGCCGCCTTCGACCCGGTGGCGCACGCGGGCCACGCCAGCCACCCGCCCCGGATGGGTTTCTTCACCGACACATCGGTCTGCATCGGCTGCAAGGCGTGCGAGGTGGCCTGCAAAGAGTGGAACGCGGTGCCCGAGGACGGCATCGAGCTGTCCGGGATGTCCTACGACAACACCGTCGGGCTGGGCGCCTCGACCTGGCGGCACGTGGCGTTCATCGAGCAGATCGTCCGGCCTGCGACGCCGGGCGGTGGCGGGCCTGGCCCCGCCGCCGGCGCACCGGCTGTGGGCGGCCTATCCACGGGCGGCCTGAGCACGGGCGACCCGGCCACCGGCGACGCGTCCCGCTGGCTGATGTCCAGCGACGTGTGCAAGCACTGCACCCACGCGGCCTGCCTGGACGTCTGCCCGACCGGGGCGCTGATGCGCACCGAGTTCGGCAGCGTCGTGGTGCAGCCCGATGTCTGCAACGGCTGTGGCTACTGCATCCCCGCCTGCCCGTTCGGCGTGATCGACCGGCGCAAGGAGGACGGCCGGGCCTGGAAATGCACGCTCTGCTACGACCGGCTCAGCGGCGGCCTGGAACCGGCCTGCGCGAAGGCCTGCCCCACCGATTCCATCCAGTTCGGGCCGCTGGACGAGTTGCGTGAGCGGGCCGCGCAGCGGGTGGGTGACCTGCAGGATGCCGGGGTGGCCGGGGCGCGGCTGTACGGAGCGGATCCGGACGACGGGATCGGCGGCGCGGGCGCGTTCTTCCTGCTGCTGGACGAGCCGGAGGTTTACGGCCTGCCGCCGGATCCGGTCGTCACCACCAGGGACCTGCCGCGGATGTGGCGGCACGTGGCCACGGCGGGCGCCGCGCTCGCCGCCGGGGCCTTGGTCGCGGCCCTGGGCCGGCGTGCCGGAGGCCAGGTATGACCTCCCACGGCGGTGATGACCAGGCCAAAGATGTCGGGCCGGCGGATGCCGGGCGGTCGGCGCAGCCGGGATGGCTCATGCGGACCGGTGGGCCAGCGGACGCGGGCCGCCGGGAGGGCCGGGGGCGCAGGCGCGGCGGCCAGCGTGGTGAGCAGCTGATGGTGCCGCGGGCCGAGTTCCAGTCCTACTACGGGCGGCCGGTGCTCAAGGAACCGGTGTGGAAGACGCCGGATGTGCCCGGCTACCTGTTCCTGGGCGGCCTGGCCGGCGCATCCTCGGCCATGGCGGCCTCCGCGCACCTGGCTGGCAACCGGGAACTGTCCCGCATGGCCAAGACGGCGGCCCTGGGCGCCATCAGCCTGTCCGCGGCGGCACTGGTGCACGACCTGGGCCGGCCGGCCAGGTTCCTGAACATGCTGCGGGTGTTCAAGGTGACGTCGCCGATGAGCGTGGGTTCCTGGCTGCTCGCCGCCTACGGCCCGGTCGCGGGGGCCGCCGCGGCCTCGGCGGTGACCGGCCGGCTGCCCCGGGCCGGTGCGGCCGCCACCGCCGCGGCCGGCGTGCTGGGGCCCGCGATCGCCACGTACACCGCGGCGCTGCTCGCGGACACCGCGGTGCCCGCCTGGCATGATGCCCATCGCGAGATGCCGTATTTGTTCGCCGGGTCCGCTGCGTCCGCCGCGGGCGGACTGGCCATGCTGGCCGTCCGCCCGGCCCACGCGGGCCAGGCGGTCAGGTTCGCCGTGCTCGGCGCGGCCGTTGAGCTCACCGCCAAGAGCCTGCTGCTCCGGCGGCTCGGCCCAGCGGCGGAGCCGTACCAGGCTGGACTGCCCGGGAAGCTGATGGAAACCGCCGAGGTGCTGACTGCGGCCGGGCTGGCCGGCGCGGTCCTGGCCGGCCGGAACCGGGCCGCGGCGGCGGTATCCGGCGTGGCGCTGCTCACGGCCTCGGCGCTGACCAGGTTCGGCATCTTCGAGGCTGGCCTCGCCTCGGCCCGGGACCCGAAGTACACAGTTGGCCCGCAGCGGGAACGCCTGCGTCAGCGCTCCTGAATCTTCGAAACCGGCCTCGCCTTGGCCAGGGACCCGACGTACCCGGTTGGCCCGCAGCGGGAACGCCTCCGTCAGCGCTCCTGACGGTTCCGCCCAGGGGCATTTGTGAACTACCGATAGACGGTATATAAGGGCTGCCGCCGCTGCTCGTCAGCTGCCTGATCAGCACGGTGGCCCAGGTGCGGGGCCACCGCCTGGATCGGCACGGAACCGGTGGCCAAGACGGGCCGCCGGGCCAGGGCGCCCCGGCCTGAGCGCCGATCGCGCTCAGGCCGCTCTCACGGGGTGACGGTGAATGGCCGCATCATCTCGTTGTCCTCATGCTCGACTATGTGGCAGTGGTGCACGTAACTCTGCGGCCCGGTGACCCCTTTCGGCAGGTCGAACTTGCCCCGGATCGTGGCGAAGGTGCCGGGGTTTACTTTGAGGGTGTCCTTGAAGCCGCGCTCCTCGGGTGCTGGCGGCTGCATCGGCCCGGTCGCGAACGGCCCCGGGTCGATCCCGCCGGGCACCCCGGCCGGGCCGCCATAGGCGGCCTGGTAGGCGGCAGCGTCGAATGGCGTCCGGCCGACCACCTGGAAGGTGATCAGGTGCACGTGCATCGGATGAGTGTCGCCGGTCATGTTGACATAGACCCAGTCCTCGACCGTGCCGGCCTTCGGGGTTTCCGTCGCCGGTGGTCCCTCGAAGTCCAGGCCGCTCATGTTCAGCGACCAGCTGGCGGTCTCCGGGGCGACCTCGTTGAGGGTGATGTACCGGGTCCGTACCGGATGGTGCAGGTCAGCTCGCTGTCCGGGCAGGCTCGATGGTATCGACGTCGGGCCCCGCCAGGTGACCGAGGTGCCGACGCGGATCTGCATCACCGCCGCCAGCGGCGGCGCGGGGGTCGACACGGGTGCCGCCGGGGTGTGGTTGCTGACCTCCAGGGTCCGGCCGTCCAGCCCGCGGAAGTCGATGAGCACGTCGGCCCGCTCGGCCGGGGCCAGGACGAGCTGGCGCACTGGCACGGGCCGGTCGAACAGGCCGCCCTCGGCGCCGATCTGCCACATCCGCAAGCCGCCGAACTGCAGGCTCATGATCCGCGCGTTGCACCCGTTGAGGACCCGGAACCGGTACATCCGCGGCTCGACGTCCAGGTACGGCCACACCTTGCCGTTCGCGAGCATGTGGTCGCCGAAATACTCGCCGATCCAGGTGATGCCCGGGATGTCGCTGACCGGGTAGAGAAACTTCCCGTCCGGGCGGAACTGTCGATCCTGGATCACCAGCGGGATCTCGTAGGCCCCGCCGGGAATCCCGATGGGATTGGGTTCGGTGCCGGTGTCGTGGACGTCGCGGATGAGGTACGCGCCGGCCAGGCCGGCGAACACGTCCAGCCTCGTGGTGCCCATCCCGTGATCGTGGAACCAGCGCAGCGAGGCCGGCATCTGCGGCAGTTCATTACTGTAGGTGACGTGCTGCGTCTCGCCGCGGCCGAACCCATCGGGTGTCAGTATCGGGTTCCCGTCGTCGGCGGCGGGGACGAAACCGCCGTGCAGGTGGGTCATCAGCCGTACCTGGTTGCCGAGCGGGGTCAGCCGGGTGTCGACCGGGATCCAGTCCGGGTAAGTCTCCGGGAGGTCGTTGGTGTAGCTGACGTCTATCGGGCTCCCGCTCTGCGCGACGAGTGCCATCCCGAACGAGCCGGCCTGGCCGGCCAGCCCGGAACCGTCGTCATAGGCCCACAACGGAGTCGGCGGCAGGTCAGGATGCAGCCGCCGGGTGATCTGGCGCTGGGTGAACGAATACCGGCCGGTTCCACTCGGGGCTGCCACCACGATCCCGGCCCCCGGCACCGGCAGCGGCTCGCGGAACTTCGTGAGCCGCCCGCCGGATAAGGCGGAGGTTAAGCCGCGCCGTGCCGCGGCAGGCAGGGCCAGCACAGCGCCCGCGCCCATGCCGTATTGCAGGAACCGCCTGCGCGTCGTATCCGTCATCTTCTTCCACCTCCGGGGCATGCCGGCCGTAGCCGACCGCTGGGAGGCCGGCGGCCCGGCCGTTCCGCAGCGAGAACGTGGCGGCTGAAGCGTGTGGTGACCGTACGTAGTGTTTCCTCAGGGAATCCTCTTCAGCTGCTCTACGGCCCATCTGACGTCGGCAGGCCCTGGCAGGGAAGGGGACATAAGGCCTGGGCGGCAGGCCTTATGTCCCCAGCACTTCCCCAGAGGCGGGACGCGAGCGGTTGGCGCCAACCGACGATCAATGGTGTGGCGCTCCTGACGGTCACTCCGTGCGCTCGGGCTCCGTGCGCTCGGGCTCCGTGCGCTCGGGCTCCGTGCGCTCGGGCTCCGTGCGC
>CAYPQM010000040.1:11361-19708 GCA_964412845.1 uncultured Streptosporangiaceae bacterium | reverse complement strand
CGCTCGGGCTCCGTGCGCTCGGGCTCCGTGCGCTCGGGCTCCGTGCGCTCGGGCTGGCCATTGTGCGCAGGATCCTGCTGTGCAGAATTCTTGGTGGGATCGGCCGCGATCCGCATGTCGATGTCCTGGCCGACGAGGCGCTGCTGCGCCTGCGCATAGAGTTCGTAGGCGCGGCAGTCCGGTTCGTGCAGCGGCGGCGGGAACAGTGTGCGCGGCCAGAGCCGCCGGGATTTCACCACGGCCGCTTCCACCGCGTACAGGGTGAACTCGGCCTGCAGGAAGAGCCAGGCCATCAGGCCGAGCACCACGCCGAAGATGCCGTACAGCGATTTGCTCTTGGCCAGCTCGTGCGCCACCAGGTAGCCGCCGAGCAGCTGCAGGACCTGCCAGACGATCGCGGCTAGCACCGCGCCCAGGAACAGTTCGTTCCTGGTCACTTCGCTGGCCGTGGCCAGCCTGCAGCCAAGCCAGAAGAGCCCGACGTTGAGCAGCAGCGACACCGCGATCGCGCCCACATATCCGGCGGGCCCGTTGAGCACGCTGGCGGCCGCGCCGCCCGCCAGCCCGGACAGCAACGTCGTGGCGATGATGCCGGTGCCGACGACGATGATCATCGCTATGCTGCGCAGCGCGTTCCAGGGGAAGCCGGGCCGGCGGGCGATGGGCACGCCCCAGGCGGTATTGAGCGCGTTCTGGGCGGCACCGGCCACCCCCCGGGCGCCGAGGAACGTGAGGATGAGCCCGATGACCAGCGCCGGGCCGGTCTCCTTCAGCGGGTGCACAGTGCTCTGCAGTTGCGTACTCATCACCGGGAACTGCCCGAACGCGGAGTTCAGCACCTTCTGGCGGAGTACCGGGTCATGGTTAAGCACCAGTTCGAGCACGGTCACCAAGACCAGCAGCAGGGGGAAAATCGACGCGAACGCGTAATAAGCGATCAGCGCGGCCAGGTTGCCGGCCTGATCGTCACCGAACTTCTTCCACACCGCGACCGGGAAACCCAGCCCGGGCCGTCCCTGCTGGAGCCGGTCGACGGAGCGGAGAACCTTCTGCGCGGCGTTCATGGTGCCTGGCTACTACCCGCTGGAGGGCTGTTAACCCTGCTCGGGCGGCTTGCGGGGCCAAGCCATGGTGATTGGGCAGGCCTGCCATCACCGCCGCCGCGGCGAGCAGGATGAACCGTCGGGCCGGACGAAAGGGAAATGCCTACGCGATGGGCAGGGCCCGGGGAGGCACCGGGCTGGTCACGACGATCGACGTGACGGTCTGGCCGTAAAACAGGAAGCGGTCGAGGGTCGTTTCAAGGTCCTCAATAGCGGCCGCGTGGATCTTGATCAGAAAGCAGTCTTCGCCCGTGACGCGGTGACATTCCGAGACCTCGGGCAGTTCGGCGGCCAGCTCGGCGATCTTGGGAAGCTGGCCGACGGCGGGGCGGATGCGGGCGAACGCGGTCACCGGCAGTCCCAGCGCGGCGGGGCTGACCTCCATCCGGTAGCCGGTGATGACACCTGCCCGTTCCATCCGCTGAACGCGCTCGGTCACCGCCGGGGCCGACATGCCGACCCGGCGGGCCAGCGCCGACATGGTGATCCGCGGATCGGCCTGGAGCTCGCGCAGCACCCGGCGGTTGACATCATCGAGAACACGTGAGAGTTCACTCAAAGCAGAAGCAGCTTCTTTCCTTTAATACACAGGCTAATCGCTGTCCCTACCTTCAGGTGGCTATGTGTTTGCGGCGCTCTTCTGGCCAGGATAGCTAGCATGCCAAGCAGCGCCGCCGGTCCGCGACCAGCCCCAGGGCTGATCGCGCGGACTGTCGGCCGGCTGCCGCCCACATCGTTCTTCCTGACCAGTGCGCTCTTCCACTACCTCGGACCGTCACTGGCCGTGCTGCTGTTCGTCCACGTGGACGTGCTGGGCGTGGCGTGGCTGCGCATCGCCTCGGCAGCGGTGGTGTTCGCCGTGTGGCGCCGCCCGTGGCGCGTCCTGCGGACCGCGGACCGGTCCCAGCGCCTCGTGTTCCTCGGGCTTGGCGTCGTGCTGGCCGCGATGAACTCGCTGTTCTACCTGGCGGTCGATCGGCTGCCGCTGTCCACCGTCGGGGCGATTGAGTTCCTGGGCACCGTCATCCTGGCCGCCGCCGGGGCGCGGACCCGCCGGAACGTGCTTGCCCTGCTCCTCGCCATCGGCGGGGTGTTCATCCTGACCGTGGTGCGGCTGTCCAGCCAGCCGCTGGGCTTCGCGTTCGCGTTCGCCAACTGCGCCGGCTTCATGCTCTACGTGATACTCGGCCACCGCATCGCTAATGCCGCCGTCGGCGGCAGTGGCTCGGCTGCGTCGCTGATGAGCGGAATCGACCAGCTCGGCCTGGCCATGCTCATCGCGGCCGTCGTGGCGACACCGCTCGGGATCGGCCCGGCCGCGCTCGCCTTCACCCACCCGGTGTGGCTGTTGTGCGGAATCGGCGTAGGACTCTGCTCCTCGGTGATCCCCTATGTCACCGACCAACTCGCGATGGCGCGGCTGCCGCGCGCCAGCTTCGCCCTCATGCTCGCGCTGCTGCCGGCCGCCGCGACTGTCATCGGCCTGATCGTGCTGGGCCAGGTCCCGACGGTCAAGGACATCGCCGGCATTGGCCTGGTCATCCTCGGTGTCGCGATTCACCGCGATCCTCCGCAACGCGGAGACGAGCCCGGGCCGCCGTCCACCTACCGAGAGGGAAATCGCATGCAGTATGTGAACCTGGGCGGCTGCGGGCTGAAGGTGTCGCGGATCGGCCTGGGGATGATGAGCTACGGGAATCCTGCCGCACAGGAGTGGGCGCTGGACGCCGGCCGCGCCGAGCCGATCGTGCGCCAGGCCGTCGAGGCAGGTGTCACGTTCTTTGACACCGCCGACATGTACTCCGACGGCGCCAGTGAGGAGATCACCGGCCGGCTGCTGGGCAAGTTCTTCCCGCGGCGCGACGACTTTGTCCTGGCCACCAAGGTGTACTACCCGATGGGGCCCGGCGCGAACGACCGGGGATTGTCCCGCAAGCACATTCTGGCCAGCATCGATTCCTCCCTGCGGCGGCTCGGGACCGATCATGTTGACCTCTACCAGATCCACCGCTGGGACGGGGAAACGCCAATCGAGGAGACGATGTCGGCGCTGCACGATGTGGTGATAGCCGGCAAGGCACGGTATATCGGCGCGTCGGCGATGTTGACCTGGCAGTTCGCCAAAGCCCAGTACACCGCCCAGATCGGCGGCTGGACTCGTTTCGTGTCAATGCAGAACCGGTACAACCTGGTCAACCGGGAGGACGAGCGCGAGATGATCCCGTTCTGCCTCGACCAGAGAATCGGAATCGTGCCGTATAGTCCCCTGGCGCGCGGTCTGCTCGCCGGAACCCGGGAACGCACCGGCAGCCAGCGAACGGCCAGGTCACGGGCGGGCGACAGCCCTTTCCGGCCCGCGGACTTCGACGTCGCCGACGCGGTCGCCGCGGTCGCCAGCCAGCGCGGCCTGCCGCCGGCCCAGATCGCGCTGGCCTGGCTGCTCGGCAGGCCCGGCGTGAGTGCGCCAATCGTGGGAGCGACCAAGCCGGGACACCTGCTCGACGCGACGAAAGCGCTGGACGTCAGGCTAAGCAACGACGAAATAGCGCAACTGGGATCTCGCTACTTGCCTCGTGCGGTTTGACGCGCCGGCACGAGTAGGCCGATGTCGTTGCGGCACCCCCGGCCGAGCCGTATAACAGTAGCGCCATGATTGGCTCTTTCGAGGGGACTGGTATGAAACGTACGCTGGGAGTCTGCTTTTCCGTCGGCGTGTTGGCGGCATCATTAGCACTGATCTCTGGTCACACTGCCTCGTCAGTGTCCGCCGCGGTGACGGCGCAAACGCCGCCGGCCAGCGCGGCGGTGGGCTCGGCCGGCCCGCAGCACTGGTGCGGCACCAACGGCGTCGAGTGCGCGGAGCCGGCGCTCGACTGGGATGAGTACGCCGGTTACCCGCAGGCCACCAAAGCCGGTGCGCACATCTCGGGCTACATCGGCCACGACGAGCCAGCGACGCTGTTCTACTCGAACCAGCCAGGCTCGGGCAACAACGTGACCTACCAGATGCAGCTCCCGAAGGATCCGCCCACGCGGCCCCAGCAAGACGGCAGCGGGGGCACGGACAGCTTCCAGCTCCATCCGACGTTCTGGCTCGGCATGGTGATGTGCGACAGCCAGGGTTCACCTAACCCGGACGGGGCGGTGCTCGACGGCCACGCAACCGTGCCCTGCACGCCAGACAGCGACAGCAACATTTACAACAGCCAGGACCCGAGCAGCCCGCGCTACTTCGGCCTCGGTCCCGGTCAGGCCTACGAGGAGATGCAGTTCTACCCGCCGGGCTGGGCGCCGTGGCCAGCCGGCGTGGGCTGCACGGCCAAGCAGTGGTGCGCCGCGCTGAACATCGACACGTTCTCGACCAACAGCAACACCGGCCAGTTCAACAACACCGCGTGCCTTAACAGCGTCGGCCCGGAGCCGGTGAACTTCGCGTTTCTCACCAAGAATGGCGTGGCGACCTCACCGGCGAACCCTCAGCACCCTGAGCACTTCACGCCTGACCTCGGGCACGATTTCCTGATGAACCCAGGGGACAACCTCCAGGTTCGGCTGTTCGACACCGCTAGCGGGCTGCGCGTGGTGATCGACGATCACACCACGCACACCACTGGTTCGATGACGGCCAGCGCGGCCAACGGGTTCGGCAACGTCGTGTTCGACCCGAGCGCGACCACCTGCCAGGTGAATCCGTACAACTTCCACCCGGAGTACAGCACCTCGACCCCGGCGACCCGCAATGTTTCCGCCGCGCACACCTACAACGTGGCGTTCTCCGACGAGATCGGGCATTTCGAGTACTGCGCCAAGGTCGGCACGGACCCGAACAGCACCTGCCTTCAGCCACTCGGCGCCGACACCAACGACGGCGACACAGCGGGGCCTGATCCCGCCGGTGATGACGACTTCTGCCTGCCAGCGTCGTCGTCGCTGCTGGTGAAGATCGGAGGCTGCCTCGACATCGATGGCGATTTCGATGGCGCGTCGTACAACTTCACCTGGCCGGGTTCGATCAGTAACCCCACCGCTGACCGGCTGCTGAACCCGCAGTCGTTCCTGTTCACCAGCCCGACCGTGCAGGGGAAGAACTTCACGTCGATGGCCTTCGAATCGGACATCTCCCGAGATGAGTCCGACGACACGTCCTTCCGCGTGAATACGCCGTGCCAGCGGCACATACTCAACCCGAGCGACCCGAGTCCGGGCACGGGCTGCGTGAACCCGCCGCCGAACGCCGTTTTCTATCCCTTCTACAGCACCCGGCAGACCCCCACCGGGTGCATGTGGCAGGAAGGCGGTCCCTACATCCCGGGCACGACCAACACCTTCGGCGGGAGTGCGCAGGCCGAGTACGGGGCGCTCACGGCGATCTCCTATCCGACGGCCCCGTTCGGCACCATCACCGAGCGCTACAACGATTTCCGCCGGAACCTCGCCACCCTGCCCTGTCCTGCGGGCTGACCGGCATCGACGCCATGTTCGCCGTGGCCGGAAAGGACTGAGGACCGAATAGCAGGCTGGTGGCCGGTAAGAGAGCATCCCTACCGGCCACCAGCCTCAACGGCCGCTAGCTGTCAGTGCCGCACAGGCAGGGCCGCCGGAGGTAGCTAACGTGCGGTCGGCCAGGCTGGACCGGCCGCGTGGTGACTGGCACCGAGAGAGGCTCGGTGCACGGCCCGGCCCGGCCGGTGCTGT
Source organism: uncultured Streptosporangiaceae bacterium (assembly GCA_964412845.1). GTDB lineage: Bacteria > Actinomycetota > Actinomycetes > Streptosporangiales > Streptosporangiaceae > JAWWPY01. The sequence goes on along the minus strand of CAYPQM010000040.1, from coordinate 13,910 downwards.
CGCCCATGTCCCCGGAGGGCGAGCGGCCGCAGACCTGCCCGGGCCTGGTGACCGGCCGGCCGCCCGGGCGGAGCACCCCGCTTTCGATCTGGTGCCGGCGGCTGACCGGGCCCTGAACTGGCCCATGCCGGGGAGTGGCCGCGCAGGCGGCCAGTACCAGCGCGGACAGTAACAGCAGGGCGACAACGCCGGTGAAGTCCCGCAGCCGTCTCATAGCGTTCCTCCCGCTGGCTCACTTAACGCTTGGACGCGCCAGCGGCCGCCGCCGTTCCCGCGGCATTCCGGCGCCATGCGAGCATCGTGGCACCACGGAGGGATGCGGGCGGGCAGTACGTCACTGGGCAAGACACCAGCTCGCTGGCCAGCTGAGCCGGTGATGTACAAATATCCATCCACGGGACTGACGCTGCCGAACCGCCTTCACGGACATCGACAGCAGCGGATCCCGCATAGTCAGTCGTCGATGGCCTGGTAGGCGGCCGTCCAGAAGTCGAAGAGGATCGGCAGCCCGGGCGGCGCTGGTGCCCGCTGGATCATGAGGATTGTCGTCATGTCCTCGGCCGGGTCGTTGTACCAGCCGGTGCCGTATATGCCGGGCCATCCGTAGCTGCCGACCGAGGCCGGCGGGGGGTACGAGACTGGCCAGGGTCCGAGGTGCGTGCGCTGGGTGCGGACCGACATCCCGAAACCCCAGCCGATGTCGTCGAAGTACCCCGGACTGAACCCGGAAACCGCCTTCTGCGCCGGTGTCAGGTGGTCGCTGGTCATCAGCGTCACCGACGGCCGCGAGAGCACCCGCTCGCCGTGGCGGGTACCGCCGGCCAGCAGGGCCGAGGCGAAGGCGAGGTAATCGCTGGCGGTCGAGACGAGCCCGCCGCCCCCTGATTCGAAGGCTGGCGGCCTGCTCCAGTACCCGTCGGGGCCGTCTTCGACGACGATCTCGCCGGTGGCGTCGTCGCGCTGGTAGGCGGTCGCCAGCCGGCCGATGTTCTCGCCCGCCACGCTGAAGGCGGTGTCCTTCATCCCGAGTGGCTCGCAGATCCGCTCGCGCAGGGCGTCCCCGAAGGACATGCCGGTGGCCCGGGCGATGAGCACCCCGGTCACGTCGGCGGCGGTGTGGTACATCCAGCGCTCGCCCGGCTGGTAGACGAGCGGAAGCGTGCCGAGCCGGCGAATCCACTCATCCGGCGGCGGCCCGGGCTCGTCGCTCTGGAGCGCGTTCAGCGCGTCGGCGATCGGGATCGTTCCCGGTTCGGCCACCACGATGCCGGTGCCGAGGGTGAAGGTGAGCAGATCCCGCAGCGTTATCGGGCGTTTCGCTGGGACGGTCTCTTCGAGCGGCCCGCCCGGATCGGCGAGCACGGATATGTCCGCCAGTTCCGGGAGGAACTCGCCGACCGGATCGTCGAGGCGGAGCGTGCAGTCCTCGACGAGCGTCATCGCGCAGGCGGCGACGATCGGTTTCGTCATCGAGCCGGTGCGGCAGATCGTGTCGGCTGCCATAGGCGTCCTCGAGCCCTCGCCCTCGAAGGCCAGATTGCCCATGGCCTCGATATGGACCTCGCCGTGGCGGGCGACGACAGCGACCGCACCTGGGACGTAGCCGGCGTCGAGGTGACGAGAGAGCACGTCTCGCACGCGGGTCAGCCGTTTCGATGAGAAGCCACCGCTGGTCACTCTCTCCTCCTCATCATCTCGTTCATATTTGTATAACGGCGGCGGACTGAGATGGATCGAATTGCTCTTGTCCCGCTGGCTGACTTAACGCTTGGACGCGCCAGCGGCCGCCGCCGCTCCCGCGGGATTCCGGCGCCATGCGACACTGGCGGCATGAACCTGGGGCCAGGCCTGGAGATGGGCTCCCGGGGACCCGTCCTTCGTGAGTGACGGGGGTAGCCAGCAGGCAGCGCGCGGCGTCGCTGGCCCGCAGGTCCGCAAGGCCAGGAATGCTGTCTACGCCGTCTTCGTCGGCAACGGCGTCATCTTCGCGAGCTGGGCCTCTCGTATCCCCCAGGTCCGCAGCGAATTGCGGGTGAGCCCCGGGGTGCTCGGGCTCATCCTGTTGTGCACAGCGGTGGGCTCGAGCATCGCGACGCCCCTGTCCGGGCTGGTCATCAGCTGGCTCGGGGAAACCCGCACGGTCGTCGTCATGTCATTGACCGCGGCCGCCGGCGTGGCCGTCGTCGCCGTTGGCTACCGGCTGGGCATTGCCCCGGTGGGAGTCGGGCTGTTCCTGTTCGGCCTCGGCAGCGGCGCCTGGGACGTCGCCATGAACGTGCAGGGTGCGGCCGTGGAGCAGGCCCTGGGCCGCGCGATCCTGCCCAGGTTCCACGCGGGGTGGAGCATCGGCACCGTGGCCGGTGCGGCCGGCGGGGCGGCCATGGTCGCCCTCGGCGTACCGGTCACCGTCCACCTGCTGGCGGTCGCGGTGGCCGTGGCCGTCGCCGTGCCAGTCGCGGCGCGCAGGTTCCTCCCCGGCACCCGGCCCGCGGCCGGTCAGGACAAGGACAAGGTCACAAACACAGGCCAGGTCACAAACACAGGCCAGG
>CAYPQM010000040.1:0-11261 GCA_964412845.1 uncultured Streptosporangiaceae bacterium | reverse complement strand
AGGTCACAAACACAGGCCAGGTCACAAACACAGGCCAGGACACAAACACAGGCCAGGACACTGGCCGAGAGGCCGCCCGGCGCGGCGCGCTCGCGGCATGGACCGAGCCTCGGACGTTGCTCATCGGCCTGTTCGTGCTCTGCATGGCCTTCACCGAAGGAACCGGCAACGACTGGCTCAGCCTGGCGGTCATCGACGGCTACCACACCGCGGCTGTCACCGGCACGCTCACGTTGGCGATCTTCCTGGCCGCGATGACCGCTGGCCGCTGGTTCGGCCCCCGGCTGATCGACCGTTACGGCCGGGTCCCGGTCTTGCGGGCCTGCGCGGCGACCGCCCTCACCGGCCTCCTCATGATCGACTTCGGTGGGTTCCTGGCCGTCGCGCTGCCCGGGGCTGTCTTGATGGGCCTGGGCACGTCACTCGGATTCCCGGTCGGCCTCAGCGCCGCCGCCGACGATCCCCGGTATGCGGCCAGCCGGGTCGCTACCGCCGCATCGATCGGCTACCTGGCTTTCCTGGCCGGGCCGCCGGCCGTCGGGTTTCTCGGCGATCACATTGGCGTCCTGCACAGCCTGTCCATCGCCGTCGTGCTGCTGGCCGCCGCGCTCATCCTGTGCCGCGCCACCGCACCGGCCGGCCCGCCCAGCCCGGCCACCCACGCATCCCGCCAGCACGACCGGGCCAGCCCCCAGGACCCCGCGGAGGGCGAGCCGGGCTAGGCCGGATGGCTGTGCAGGGTCCACGGCAGTGCGGGATCCGGGTGCCCCCGCGGGGCTGCCGCCCGGCCGGTCACCGGGCGCAACCGGGTATCCGCGTCGCGGCGGGCGAGCAGCACGCCGGGCAGGATAGCGCCGGTATTCGAGGCGATGACCCGGCCGTCGCCGCTGGCCAGGACAGCCGGGCGGTCCATCAGGGACAGGCCGGGCGCGGCTATCCGCTCCACCTGCTCGGCCAGGATGTCGGCCGCGGCCACGCCGGCGAAAGTGCCAGCGCAGATCACCGGCACCGACACCGTGAACGTGTACTCGTGGGTGCAGATGTAGTCCACGTAGGGACCGGCGACCGCGTGGCCGCCGGTCCGCTGGGGTTCGCGGTACCACTGCGTGGTCGTGTAGTCGTAGAACTCGGCCGATTCCGGGTCAAGATCGACCTCCAGTTTCGCCACGACCGGGTCGTGGTCAGCGGAACTCTGGCCGGCCCACCACCACTCGATGCACCGGGGTGCGTCGGCCAGCAGGTCCGGCGCGAGCACCGCGCCCGCTCCGGCGGCGAAGCCCTGGTGGCGCCGGAGCACCTCGGCGACCAGCGGGCGGAGCGCGGCGAGGTCGGCGCGCCGCGGCGGCCGCCCCGCCCGCTGCGCGGCCTGGATGGCGGCCATCGTGACCCCGGCCACCCGGGCGACAGAGTCGAGCACCTGCCCCACCTGGCTGGTGATGCCGGCCAGCACGCGCGTGGCCAGTTCGTCCTGGCTGGTCATGATCCGGCCCGGCCCGTCATTGCTCAGGCCGCCCGACATGGCCCGCGCCGGGCTGGTCAGTCTCGGGCAACCCCAGCCGGAACTCGATCAGGCGGCCGGTCTCCGCCGCCACGTGCTGCTCCGCGATCTGGCGGGCCCGCTCCGGGTCGGCCTGGGCGATGGCGTCGATCAGCGCCGCGTGCTCGCTGGCGATCGCGGCCACCGCGTCGCCGGGCACCGGCAGCCACACCAGGTCGCCCACCTCAGCCCACAGGTCCATCTCCGCCCTGGTCAGCCGGGGGGATTGCGCGGCGGCGGCGATCTCGATGTGCACCCGGGCATCGGCGCGCCGGCGCGCCGTCAGGGTGGCCGCGCCGGACAGCCGTCCGGCATGCTCCCGCAGCGCCGCCACGTCCCCCGGAAGGGCGCGCTCGGCGGCGAGCCGGGCCGCGGCGCCCGCGACCGCCGCGCGGTGATCACCCATGTCCCGCAGCTCATGCAGGGACAGCAGACGCAGCGGGCGGGCCAGCCGCGCGGGCGGCGGCTCCTGCGGGGTGCGGACGAACGAGCCGCCGCGCCGTCCGCGCCGGGTTTCGACCAGGCCCATCCGCCTGAGAGTGGCCAGCGCTTCGCGAAGCGTGACGGTGGAGACCCCAAACTGCACGGCCAGGTGGCTCTCCGCTGGCAGCCGTTCACCGTCGAGCAGCAGGCCGAGCCGTATCGCAGTGTCCAGCCGGCGGGCGACAGTCTCCGCGCGGCCGCCTTCATCCAGGGGCGCGAACAGCGCGCGGGCCCGGACCGTGGTCAGTTCAGGAGGCGGCACGGTCCAACCTCCTCCCTGGCCGCCCCCGCAGGGCCCGCCGCCCCGGCAACGGGCAGGTCACGGCCGGGAACCAGTCACGTATCAGGCGCTTGACAGCATAAACATCTACTCCTGTAGTTTACGGAAACAACCGGTGTCCGCTGCGCCAGCAGTCATAGTGCGGCGGCCGGACGCGGGGGAGGAGCCGACGCTGGCTTCCTCGTCCTGCTGACCCAAGTGGTCCGGCACGCAGCCGGCTTGGCACGACATCAGTTCGGCACGCGACGGGCCACGAGTCGCGGAAACAGAAGGTGGGTCGGCGGCGGAGATGCACGACGAGGCGACGGCGACCGGCGGCGCGGCCGACCGGCCGGCTGCCCCCCGGCCTGAACCCCCCGGGCCGGCCAATTCCGTGCCAGCCATCCGCCTCACGGGCCTGCGTAAGTCCTACGGCCAGGTTGTCGCGGTCGCGGGCGTCGACCTCGAGATCGCCGAAGGCGAGTTCTTTACCATGCTGGGCCCCTCGGGCTCGGGCAAGACCACGCTGCTACGGCTGATCGCCGGGTTCGAGCGGCCGGACGCGGGGTCGGTGCGGCTCGGCGGCACGGACGTCACCCGTGACCCCCCCTACGCCCGCGACGTCAACACCGTGTTCCAGGACTACGCGCTGTTCCCGCACATGAGCGTGCTGGAGAACGTCGAGTACGGCCTGCGGGTCAGGCGGGTGGCGAAGGCTGAGCGGCACCGCCGGGCCGAAAGCGCGCTGCAGATGGTGCGGCTGACCGGGCTCAGCGGGCGCAAGCCGATCCAGCTCTCCGGTGGCCAGCGGCAGCGTGTCGCGCTCGCCCGGGCGATCGTCAACGAGCCCGAGGTATTGCTGCTGGATGAGCCGCTGGGCGCACTGGACCTCAAGCTCCGCCAGGAGATGCAGGTCGAGCTGAAGCGGATCCAGCGCGAGGTCGGCATCACCTTCATCTACGTCACCCACGACCAGGAGGAGGCGCTGACCATGAGCGACCGCCTGGCCGTGTTCAACCAGGGCGTCATCGAGCAGGTCGGCACGCCGATCGACGTCTATGAGCATCCCGCCACCGAGTTCGTCGCGGGCTTCATCGGCATCTCCAACCTGCTGGAGCGCGGCGGGCAGCACTTCACGGTCCGCCCGGAGAAGATCCGCCTGCTCGCCGACGGCGAGCAGGCGCCACCGGGCAGCCACGTGGAGAGCGGCCAGATCGAGGACGTCGTCTACCTCGGGATGCTGACCCGCTACGTGATCGGGCTGGCCGAGGGCGGGACACTCACCGCGGTCCAGCAGAACCTGGACACCGGGGCCGCCCGCGCGCTGCAGTCGCGCGGGCGCGCCGTCCAGGTCGCCTGGCGGGCCGACCAGACCTACGAGATCCATGACGACAAGCAGGCCGGGAACGCGGCCGAGAACAAGGAGAACCCATGAGACTACGGACCAGGGGAGGGGTGCTCCTCACCGCGCTGGCCGCCATGGCGCTCGTCGCCGGATGCAGCAGCTCGTCGGGCAGCCCGTCCGCCAGTTCATCGAGCGGCGGCGGCACCGCGGGCCTCACCGCGCCCGCGGCGGGCAAGCCCGTGCCGAGTGCGGTCGGCAAGACCGAGGGTCATCTCAACCTCATCGCCTGGGAGGGTTACGCCCAGCCGCAATGGGTCAAGCCGTTCCAGCAGGCGACCGGCTGCCAGGTAAGCGTGAAGTATGCGGGGTCGTCCAGTGAAATGGTCTCGCTGATGGCCAACGGCGGCGGCGGCCAGTACGACCTCGTGTCCGCGTCGGGCGACGCGGACCTGCGGCTCATCTACGGCGGCGACGTGCGGCCGATCAATATCAACCTGATCCCGTCGTGGAAGGACTTCCACGCTTTCCTGCAGTCGCCCCCGTTCAACACCATCGGCGGCAAGCACTACGGGGTCTCCTACGAGTTCGGCCCGAACGTGCTGCTGTACTCGACCAAGACATTCCCGGCGGCGCCGACCTCCTGGTCGGTGCTCTACAACTCCAAGTATTCGGGCCAGATAACCGTCCCGGACAACCCCATCCAGATCGCGGACGCCGCGCTCTACCTGTCCAAGACCCAGCCGAACCTCGGCATCACCGACCCCTACGAGCTGACCCAGAGCCAGTTCAACGCGGCCGTCAGCCTGCTCAAGCAGGAACATCCGCTGGTGAAGAAGTACTGGGCGCTGGCCTCCCAGGAGATCTCGCTGTTCCAGAGCGGGACGACCGTGGTGGGCGCGGCGTGGCCGTACCAGACCAACACCCTGGCCGCGGCCGGCGCGAAGGTGGCCGACACCATCCCGAGCCAGGGCGCGACCGGCTGGGCGGACACCTGGATGCTCGCGACGAACGCGCCGCACCCGAACTGCGCCTACAAGTGGATGCAGTGGGTGACCACGCCCAAGGTTCAGGCGCAGGAGGCGGACTACTTCGGCGAGACCCCCGCGAACAAGCTGGCCTGCCCGATCATGGACTCGATCCAGAAAGGCTCGTGCGCGGCCTACCACGCGAATGCCCCCGAGTCGTACTATCAGACGATCAAGTTCTGGAAGACGCCGCTGGCTCAGTGCGGCAACGGCAAGAGCGACTGCGTGCCGTTCCAGCAGTGGGTCACCGCCTGGACCCAGATCACCGGCTAGCGGGCCGCCCGGATGACAGTCACCTCGGTCCGGGAGGGCCGGCCTGCTCCGGGCCGGCCCTCGCCGGGCGGATCGGCCCGGGTCTCGGCGTTGCTCTGGCGCCGCGCGTGGCTGCGGGCCACCCTCACCCTGACCCCGCCGCTGGCCTGGTTCCTGGTGATTTACCTGGCGTCACTGGTGGTGATGCTGATCACGGCGTTCTGGACGGTCAACACGTTCACGAACGCCCTGGTGCACAGTTGGTCGCTGACCAACTTCCAGCAGTTGTTCACCGGCACCTACCTGACGATCATCGGGCGAACCATCGGGATGGCGGCGATCGTCACGGTCACCGACGCGCTGCTCGCCCTGCCGTTCGCGTACTACATGGCCCGGATCGCCTCCCGGCGCGGCCGCCAGTTGCTGTTCACCGCGGTGCTGCTGCCGCTGTGGGCCAGCTACATCGCCCGGGTCTACGCCTGGATCGTGATCCTGCAGAAGGGCGGCACGCTGAGCTGGGCCTTCCAGAAGATCGGCGTCGGCCCGGTGAACATCGGCTACACCAATATCGCGATGTGGCTGGTGTTCTCCTATATCTGGCTGCCGTTCATGATCGTGCCCGTCTATGGCGCGCTGGAGCGGATCCCGGACTCGTTCCTGGAGGCTTCCGGCGACCTCGGCGCGCGCAACTGGCGGACGCTGCGCAGCGTGGTGCTGCCGCTGGCGCTGCCCGGCGTGGTGGCTGGCTCGATCTTCACGTTCTCGCTCACCCTGGGCGACTTCATCACCCCGCTGCTGGTCGGCGGGGCGAACTCGAACTTCATTGGCAACATCATCTACTCGAACCTGGGCACCGCGGGGAACCTGCCCTTCGCCGCGGCCCTGGCCGTGGTGCCGATCGTGATCATGGTCTTCTACCTGCTCGGCGCGCGGGCTCTCGGCGCGTTCGAGTCGGTCTGATGGAGGTCTGATGGAGGGGCGGCTGGCTCGGGCCGGGCTGCGGATCTGGGTCGGCGGCGTGCTGGCGTTCCTCTACGTGCCGATCGCCATCATCTGCTTCTACGCGTTCAACGCCTCGAACGTGCAGAGCTGGCCGATCCGCGGGCTCAGCGTGAAATGGTTCTCGGTGGCCTGGCACGATCCCCAGGTGCGGGCCGCATTCGTGCTGTCGCTGAAGGCCGCGGTGTTCGCCACGGTGCTGGCCCTGCTGCTCGGCTCGGCGGCGGCGTTCGGCGTGCACCGGTTCCGGTTCTTCGGCCGCGAGGCGGTGTCGCTGCTGCTGGTCCTGCCGCTGTCGCTGCCCGGCATCATCACCGGGATCGCGCTCAACTCGGCGTTCAACTTCGCCGGGATAGACCTGTCCCTGCTGACGATCATCATCGGGCACGCGACGTTCTGCATCGTCGTGGTCTACAACAACGTTCTCGCCCGGCTCCGGCGGGTCTCCGGGTCGCTGTATGAGGCCTCCGCCGACCTGGGCGCGCACGGCTTCTTCACCTTCCGCACCGTCACCGTGCCCATGCTGTCGACTGCCCTGATCTCCGGGGCGCTGCTCGCGTTCGCGCTCTCGTTCGACGAAGTGATCGTCACCACCTTCACCGCTGGCGCGCAGAACACCCTGCCGCTGTGGATCTTCGGCGCCATCCGGCTCGGCCAGAACCTGCCCGAGGTGAACGTGGTGGTGGTGGCGGTCCTGCTGCTCACGGTGATACCAGTGGTCATCGCGGCGCGGCTCACCGGCGGCGGCGGGATCACCCGGGGATCCGCGGGTCCGTCAGCTCACTGACTTTTGCCGCACCGGCGGCTGGAAAAAGCCAACCACATACATAACGCCAAACGGATCCCCGGCATACATCACGTCCCCCCGCAGCGCGGCGGGTCCGGTGGCACCGGCCAGCACCTGCCAGGCGGGGCGCCCGGTGGCCATGAGTTCCCGGGCCAGCACCGGATCGATCGCGGCCAGCTCCCGCAGGTCACCGGCCCGCAGGACGCGCTCGACCGCGGCGTCGAAAGCCTCGGCCCGCTGGTCGAAGTGGCCAGGGGCGCGGGGGCCGCGCCGTGCGCTGCCGTCAGCCATCACCAGCAGGCCGGTCCGCCCGGCGGTGCCGCTGATCTCCTTTCCGAGGCGCAGGCAGTCGGCCGGCTGGTCATCTTCGCTGACCGATTGCAGCCGCCGGGGCCCGGTGTACCCGGCCTGGTCGAGCAGGTAGCCGCCCAGGCCCACCGACAACGGGACCGGGCGGCCGGCCGGCTGGTCAGCCCGCCCGCCGGGGCTGGCCGGCCCAGGAGCCTGCCCGCCTGCGCCGGCGGGCCGGGCTTTCTGGCCGCCGAACGCGGCGATGTTGAGGCGGCTGTCGGCCGGCCATGTGCTGGTGTCCGGGCCCGGCCCGACGACCACGATGACCTCCGGGCGCGCCGCCACCAAGGCGTGCACGGCGCCGGCGCACGCGTCCCGCAGGTCGGCCACGCCGGGATCTGTCCCGGTCAGTTCGCGGACCAGCAGCGGCGGCGACGGGCAGAGCGCGGCGGCGACGATCATGGCTGGCCGGCCGTCCTAACCCAGCCCGCGCACGGCCCGGGCGGGCGGGACGTCGCCGCGGATGGCCGAGACCGTCGTGAGCACCTCACGTGTCTCCTTGACCTGGTGGACCCGGAAGACCCGGGCGCCCTGCCAGGCGCAGATCGCGGTGACCGCCAGGGTCCCGGTCAGCCGGCCTTCCGGCGGGACACCCAGCGTCTCGCCGATGAAGTCCTTGTTCGACAGGGAGACCAGGACCGGCCAGCCGGCCGCCACCATCTCATCCAGCCGCCGGGTCACCTCCAGCGAATGCCAGGTGTTCTTGCCGAAGTCATGCGCCGGGTCGATCAGTATCCGCGATGGATCCACGCCGAGCCCGGTGGCCCGGGCCGCCTCGGCCAGCGTCCGGCGGAGCACGTCGGCCAGCACGTCGTCGTAGGCGACCCGGTGCGGCCGGGTGTGCGGGGCCTGCCCGCCGGCGTGCGTGCAGACCAGGCCGGCGCCGTATTCGGCGGCCACCTCGGCCACCCGCGGATCCCAGCCGCCCCAGGTGTCGTTGAGCAGGTCGGCGCCCGCCGCGCAGACTTCGCGGGCCACCTGGTGCCGCCAGGTGTCCACGCTGATCGCCAGGTCAGGGTAGGCCGCACGGACCGCCGCGACGAACGGCACGGTCCGGCGGATCTCCTCCGGGATGTCGACCTTGCCGCCGGGCGCGGCGGCCACTCCGCCGATGTCGACGATGTCGGCGCCCTCGGCGACGACCGCGTGCACCCGGTCCATGGCCGCGGCCTCCTGCCAGGTCGCCCCCCGGTCGTAGAACGAGTCGGGGGTCCGGTTGACGATCGCCATGATCACCCGCTGCCGCGGCCCGAAGGAGTGCTTTCCGAGCCAGAGGTCGTCCGGCTCAGCCGGGCGGGCGGCCTGATCAGGGGAGGAGCTGCCCACGTCAGAGCGCCCCGGGGGTCGGCCGGCCCAGGGCAAGTCCCGTGCTGGCGGTTCCGGTGCTGGCGGTTCCGGTGCTGGCCGGTGCCGTAGCGGCCAGGGCCGCGGCGGCGGGCGGTCTTTCGTGGCTGGGGACGGGGCGGACGCGTGGCCGCACGCGGCCCTGCTCGCGGACGAACTGGTGCAGGTCAACGCCCTGGTGCGGGCGGCGCGGGCGGGCGTGCCGGTTTTCCGCGACGACCAGCAGTTCCGCGGCCATCAGCGCGAGATCGTGATCGCTCTGGTGCCGGTGGGCGCGCGAGCCGAGGTCCACCTGGGCCAGGGCGTCCAGTCCGTAGCGGGTGAAGGTATCCAGCAAGGTGGCCAGCTCGATGCCGTAGCCCACCGGGATGCTCAGCGACTCCATCAGGCTCCGCCGGGCCGCCCACTCACCGGCCAGCGGCTGGACCACGCCGGTGAGCTCGGGCCACCACAGGCTCAGCAGCGGGCGGGCGACGAGTTCGGTCACCCGGCCGCCCTCGGTCGAGGTGGAGCCGTCCCGCTCGGTCTTGACCCGCGCGTAGAAACCCTTGACCAGCCGCACCTGCGGGTCGTCCAGCAGCGGCCCGACCAGGCCGGTGACGAAGTGCGGCCCCCACCGGGTGAGATCGGCGTCCACGAAGACGAGCAGGTCGCCGTCGGTGACCAGCAGCGACTTCCACAATGCCTCGCCTTTGCCCGGGTACGAGCCGAACTGGGGCGCGATGTCGCGGGCCCGGTGCACCGTGGCGCCGGCCTGGGCGGCCACCGCCGCGGTGGCGTCGGCCGAGTCCGAATCGACCACCACGACTTCATCGACCAGCGGCGCGTCGAGGACCAGGGCCTGGCGGATCGCCGTCACCACCCCGGCGACGGTGCGTTCCTCGTCGCGGGCCGGGATGACCACGCTGATCCGTGCGCCCTGCCGCTGCTTGGACTCCAGCAGGCGGCCGGCCGGCCAGTCCCGCCAGTGCGAGGACCGCTGCCGGAACCACGCGCTGGCGCGGTCCTCCATCTGCCGCATCCCTCCCGGCCCGGCGCGGTCGCCCGGGCACCCGTTTCCGCCGGTGAGGGCAGCCGTTCTGGGGCCACGAACTCAGCTGCCCGCACGACCGGATGCTACCCGGTACTAGATTTCTTGCGCCGGGGTGAACCTGATGCCGCCAGAACGCAACAGAGAAGCAATGGACGACGATGAGCTCGTCGCCGCCGTGGCCCGCGGCGACGACACGGCGCTGCGGGAGCTGTTCGCCCGGCATGCGCCGTGGCTCGCGGCCCGGCTGCGGGCGGTGCTGCCGGCCGCCGATGTGGAAGACGTGCTGCAGGAGAGTTTCCTGGCCGTCTGGCGGGGCGCGGCCGGTTGCCGGCTGGACGGGTCGGCGGGCGGCTGGCTGTGGGGGATAACCCGGCGGCAGGCGGCGCTGTGGCTGCGCCGCCGGGGGCAGGCCGAGCTGCTGCTGCCCGCGCTGGCCGCCGCGGACGGCCGGCATCCGGGCGATCCGGCGGAGGCCGCCCTGTCCCGGGCGGAGCTGGCCGGCGCCCTCCAGGCGCTCGGCCCGGAGGGCAGCCCGCAGCGTGAGACCTGGCGGCTGCTGTACGTGGAAGACCGGACGGTCGCTGAGGTAGCTGAGCTGATGGGCGTGCCTGAGGGCACGGTGAAGAGCCGCGCGCACCGGGTCCGGCAGCTGATGCGGGCAGCGCTCGGGCACCGCGGGCCCCTGCGGGACGGAGGCGGGCGATGACCTTTGGCCATGAGATGACGACTGGTGACCGCGATGACCGGCCGGGACCAGGCCAGGACCGGTGCCCGGGTGACGTCGATCTGCACCGGGTGTGGCTGGGGGTGGCCGCGGAGGTCTGGCGCCGCCGCCCGGGACTGGCAGAGCGGCTGGCCGGGCGGGCGCTGCGCTCGCCGGGCCTGGCGCGGGCGCTGGTGACCACCCCGTCGCTGCTGCCCGGCTGGGTCATCGCCAGCGCGGTCGTGCTGGCAGCCGGGATGTTCGCCACGCTGGGGACCGGCACGCCGTTCGTGGCCTTGTTCGCGCCCGCGGTCGCCGCGGCGGGCATCGCCTACGCCTACGGCCCGGGCATCGACCCGGCCTGGGAACTGTCGCAGAGCATGGCGGTCAGCGACCGGACGGTGCTGCTGGTCCGGGCGCTGGTCGTGTTCGCGCTGAACGCGGCCCTGGGGCTGGCCGCGTCGGCGGCGTCGGGGGCGGCGGCCGCGGTCACCTTCGGCTGGCTGGTCCCGATGACCGCGGTGTCCGCGCTGGCTCTTGCGGCGGCGACGGTTACCCGGTCGGCGAACGCCGGTGTCGCAGCGGGCCTGACCGCCTGGGCGATCACGGTGCTGTCGGTGCGCTCGGCTTCCGGCCAGGTCACCACGGCGGTCGCCAGCTCCGTGCTGATCCTTCCCTACCTGGCGGTCGCCGTCGCCTGCGGAGCCATCGCGTGGCTCGCCACCCGTATTCCGAAAGGAACATCATGAACGTTGAGATCAGTGATGTGACCAGGCGGTTCGGCCGCACCCAGGCGGTGGCCGGGGTGAGCCTGGAGACCGGCCCCGGGGTGTTCGGGCTGCTGGGCCCGAACGGGGCGGGCAAGACCACGCTGCTGCGGATGATGGCCACGGTGATCCCGCCGAGCTCCGGCCGCGTGCGGCTGCTCGGCCGCGACTCCAGCGGCTACGGGCCGCGGCGGGAGATCCGGCGCAGGCTCGGTTACCTGCCGCAGAACCTGGGCTACTACCCGGGATTCACGGTGGTCGAATTCGTCGAGTACTTCGCCCTGCTGAAGGAGATGCCGCCGGGCCAGGTGCCCCGCGCGGTGGCGACCGCGATCGAGCGGGTCGACCTCGGCGGCCGGGCGAGAGCGAAACTGCG
>CAYPQM010000039.1:15619-43864 GCA_964412845.1 uncultured Streptosporangiaceae bacterium | reverse complement strand
CCGCTGTTCACCGGCCTCGACCTCGCCGTGCCGAGCGGGACCAGGCTCGGCCTGGTCGGCCGGTCAGGCGGTGGCAAGAGCACGCTGACTCACCTTCTGCTGCGGATGATGGATGTCGGGGAGGGCCGGATCCTGATCGGCGGCCAGGACATCAGCAAGCTGCGCCAGTCGGACCTGCGCAGCCTGATCGCCTACGTGCCGCAGGTTCCCGCGTTGTTCCACCGGACGCTGCGCGACAACATCGCGTTCGCGCGTCCGCACGCGACCGACGCGGAGATCCACCAGGCAGCGCAGGCGGCGCACGTGACAGAGTTCGCCGACGCCCTGCCGGACGGCTTCGACACGATGGTCGGCGAGCGTGGCGTGAAGTTGTCCGGCGGGCAGCAGCAGCGAGTGGCGCTGGCCCGGGCGATCCTGCGTGACGCGCCGATCCTGCTGCTCGACGAGGCGACCAGCGCGCTGGACTCGGAGAGCGAAGTCCTGGTCCAGCAGGCGTTGTGGCGGCTTATGGAGGGCCGGACCGCGCTCGTGGTCGCGCACCGGCTGAGCACGGTCGCGCGCATGGACCAGCTGGTCGTGCTCGACCGCGGCCGGATCGTCGAGCAGGGCACGCACGAGGAGCTGCTCCGTCTGGGCGGAACCTACGCCAGGCTGTGGCGACATCAGTCCGGCGGCTTCCTGGACGACCTCACAACGACAGCCATGCCTGCACCGGCCCCAAGGCTGAGCGCGTGAGCCATCCCAGGTTCCGGCCGGCGGCCGCTCAGCCGAGGTCGCGGCGGCGCAGGCCGGCCAGTCCGGTCACGGTGAGGACCACGGCTACGCCGCTGAGCCAGACCAGCGGCGCGGCGGTGAACGAGCCGCCGGGCAGCTTCGGCACGTGCGTGAACGGGGAGATGTCCATCACCCACTGCGGCAGCCGGAGGGTGGGTCCCACCACGGTGAGCAGCGCGATCACGCCGAGCACGGTCCAGCCCGCGGGCCCGGCCATCCGGGGGGCCAGGCCGAACACGGCCACCGCGACCCCGGCCATCAGCCACGCGGCCGGTACCTGCGCGAGTGCCGCCCCGAGCAGCCGGGGCAGCTGGCTGCCCACATCGCCGGTACGCAGGCCGTAGGTCAGGCCCGCGGTCAGCCCCGCCACGCCGAGCAGCACCGCCGGGCCGGCCGCCGCGATCACCAGATGGCCGGCCACCCAGCGGATCCGGCTGGCCGGGGCGGCCAGCACGATCTCGGCGCGCTGCTCGGACTCCTCGCCGCGCGGCCGGAGCGCCGCGGCCACCCCGTACGCTGCCGCGGTTACCCCGAGCATCACGATCAATGCGGCGAAGTACGCGTCGATAAGGCCGCTGCGGCCGCCGAGCTCGGTGATGAAGTTCCGCGCCTGGGCTGAGTTCAGCGCGGCCCCGATGCCCTGGGCGGAGGCCCCCAGGACCGCCCCGGTGATGGCGAAGCCGAGCGTCCACCAGAGCAGGGAGGCTCGCTGCAGCCGCCAGGCGAGCGCAGCCGGGCTGC
The DNA here is from genome assembly GCA_964412845.1 of uncultured Streptosporangiaceae bacterium. GTDB lineage: Bacteria > Actinomycetota > Actinomycetes > Streptosporangiales > Streptosporangiaceae > JAWWPY01. Next base: position 42,349 of record CAYPQM010000039.1, on the reverse strand, counting down.
GCAGCCAGCCGGGCGCCCGCGCGCGGCCGGGCCGGGATGGCAGCAGCCCGGCGTCGAGATCCCGGCGGACAGCCAGCAGGCAGGCGGCTCCGGTGACCGCCGCGCCCGTCACCAGGGAGAGGCTGGCTACCCACCACTGGTCGCCCGCGAACGGCCGCAGCCGTTCCGCCCAGCCGAGCGGCGACGCCCAGGTCAGCCAAGACAGCCCGGACCCGCTGTCGCCGACCGTCCGCAGCAGGAAGGCGAGGCCGAGGACTCCCCCGGCGATGCCGCGCGCGGCCCGCGCGCTGTTGGTGAGCTGGGCGGTGATGGCCCCGACCGCGGCGAACACCGCTCCGGCCAGGCCCAGGGCCGCGCCCAGGGTCAGCGCGCCGCCCGCGGGGAACCTGAGCGCGATCATGGCGGCGGCGATCAGCACGGCGAGCAGCAGACACGCGCTGAACGCCACGACCAGGCTGGCCGCCAGCGCCGCCTGCCGGCCCAGGGCGGTAGAGCCGACCAGTTCCAGGCGGCCCGCCTCCTCATCCGCGCGGGTGTGCCTGATAACGGTGAAGATGCCCATCAGCGCGGCGCCGACGGCCGCGGCCAGGCCGACCTTCCACATGGTCAGGGCGCCGAGAGAATCACCGTACACCGGGCCGGCCAGGGCCAGCATCGAGGGGTTGCTCCTGAGGCTGGCGGCCAGCGCGGCCCGGTCCGCGACGGTCGGGTACAGGCCACGGAAGCTGTAGGCCGTGCTGGCGATGACGGCGGTGAGGACGTAGATCCAGGCCGGCAGGAAGTCCCGGTCCCGGCGCAGCGCGAGCTTGGCCAGCTCGGCCGTGCCGGTCAGCGACGAGGTGCCACCGCGCCCGGCGGCCCTCGGCGGCGCGGCCACCGCGGTCATCGCGGCACCGTCTCCCCCGGCCCGGCGCCGCTGGCCTGGTCACTGTCCCCCGCTGGCTGGCCGGGACGGCCCGGCCCGGCCGAGTACTGCCGCAGGAACAGTTCCTCCAGCGTGGGCGGCTGGCTGACCAGGCTGCGCAGGCCGGCCTCGGTCAGCCGCCTGAGCACCTCGTCAAGGGCGGCGTTGTCGACCTGGCATTGCACCCGGGTGCCCAGCACGTCCAGGTCGTGCACGCCCGGCAGTCCGTCCAGGCCGGCCGGCGGCCGGGCCAGTTCGGCGTGGATGGAGGTCCGGGCCAGGTGGCGCAAGTCGGCCAGGGCACCGGTCTCCACCGTGCGGCCGGCCCGGATGATGGTCACCCGGTCGCAGAGCGCCTCGACCTCGGACAGGATGTGGCTGGACAGCAGCACCGTGCGCCCGTTACGCCGCTCCTCCTCGATGCACGCCCGGAAGGTGGCCTCCATCAGCGGGTCGAGCCCGGATGTCGGCTCGTCCAGGATGAGCAGTTCGGCGCCGGAGGCCAGCGCGGCGACGAGCGCCACCTTCTGCCGGTTGCCCTTGGAGTAGGCGTGGCTCTTCTTCGACGGGTCCAGCTCAAACCGTTCCAGCAGCACGGCCCGGCGCTGGTCATCAAGTCCGCCCCGGAGCCTGCCGAGCAGGTCGATCACCTCCCCGCCGGACAGGTTCGGCCAGAGCGTCACGTCTCCTGGCACGTAAGCCAGCCTGCGGTGCAGGGTGACGGCCTCATGCCAGGGGTCCCCGCCGAGGAGCCGGGCCGTTCCGCCGTCCGCCCGGATCAGCCCGAGCAGGACGCGGATGGTCGTCGTCTTGCCGGATCCGTTGGGCCCCAGGAACCCGTGCACCTCGCCGGAGGCGACGGTCAGATCCAGCCCGTCCAGGGCGCAAGTCCGGCCGAACGACTTCCGCAGGCCGGTCACCTCGATTGCCGCTGTCACATCCGGCAGCTTACACAATATTCATGAAGTTCTGAAACTTATGTAGTGAGTAAACTAAGCCGGGAGGGACAGGCTGGTCCACGGGTAAGCCAGCGGAGCACAGCGGAGGTGACGCGGCCGTGACCGATGTCCGGCAGCCGCAGCGCGCGGGCGGCTCAACCGTGGCACGGCGCGCGAGCGGCGCAACCGCGCCACGGCACGGGGACGACGGTACGCCACAGCGCGGCGACACTGTGCCTCCGCAGCGTGATGCCGTGGCCGTGCGCCGGTTCATCGAGCGCTTGGCGTCCCTGCTGAACGAGTCGGGCCTGCCGCCGATGCCGGCCCGCGTGTTCGTCGCGCTGCTGGCCGCTGATTCCAGCCGTCTGACCGCCGCCGAACTCGCCGGCCAGCTCGGGGTCAGCCCGGCTGCGGTGTCCGGCGGCGTGCGCTACCTGATCCAGGTGGGCATGGTCAGCCGGGAAGGCGAGTCGGGCTCCCGGCGGCACTACTACCGGGTGCCCGACCGGGTCTGGCCCGAGTACCTGCGGGTGCGCGATCAGGTTGTCCTGCGCTGGGCCAGCATCATGCGGGAGGGCGCCGATGTCCTCGGCGCCAGTTCCCCGGCGGGCGAGCGGCTGGCCGAATCCGCCATGTTCTTCGACTTCGTCAGCAAGGAACTGCCCAGCATGCTCGACCGCTGGCAGGAGTACAAGGACGCGAACCAGCCCTGACCCCGGCAGCGAATGCCCGCCGCTCGTCCGGCGCAAAGCCAGCTTCCGGCCCCCTGGGTCCGATGCGCGCGGTTATGCGGCGCAGAACTCATTGCCTTCAGGATCGTGCATCACGACGTGACTGAGTGCGCCTCCGTAGGACTCTTCACGCACGGCTGTGGCGCCGGCCGCCACCAGTTCGGTGACCTTCGCACGGATCAGCCGCTCCCGCTCGGTCACATCCCAAGGCGGCTCACCCGCTACCCGGATGTCGATGTGCATCCTGTTCTTCGATGCCTTCGGCTCGGGCACCCGGAGAAAACCGATCGCCGGGCCCTGGCCGGCCGGGTCGACGATCGAAGCCCCCTCGGGGTAGTCGTAGCCGGGCTCATCCACGTACCCGAGCGCCAGCGCCCAGAAGGCAGCGAGCCGGCGGGGGTCAGCGGCATCACAGCCGAGTGTCCAATGAGTGGCCATGCGTGGAAGGCTAACCTGGCTCGGCTGGACGTTCAGCGCCCCCATCGGCCAGTTCCATGATCACGGTGAGCCCAGGGGCTCCACGCCACCCGGGATCCGGCACGATCCTGGGCAGAGGCCGGGGCACTGCGGGAGCACGGGCGGCCGCGCTTCAGCTGGCGTTAAACGAACGGTCTGCTGGTATTCGGCGATCAGTTCCAGGTCGCGGGCGTGGTCGTCGCATCTGCGGCCGGCCGCGCAGGCCAAGCAGTCCGGACACGGCGCGGCGACCCGCGCCCGCCGGTAGGCGATCGCGTCTTCGAGCGCTTGCAGCCGCTGGAACCGGATCCGCTCCATGATCCCAATGCCGGGACGCTGATCAACCGCAGCAAAATCAGGCACGGTGAAATCGCCCCGCCCTCGCGGGACGTCGCCGGAGGATTCAGGGGCAGTCGATCTCATACCAGACCGTCCAGCCCGTGTCGCTGCCGCCGCTGCGTCCCCACGCCCGGGTCAGCTGGCTGACGATGAGTAGCCCGCGCCCGTGCTGCCCGTCGGGCGGGCCTGCGGGCTGGACCCAGGGCCCGCCCTCGTCGCCAACTTCGACACGGAGGGTACCCCCGCCGAGCAGGACGCGGACAGTGAACTGACCACCGGGCCGGCCCGAGTGGCTGTGCACCGCCGCGTTCGTCGCTAACTCAGAGAGGCACAGGATGGCGTCGGTGGCGACCGGGGAGCCGTCCAGAATGCGGGCGAGGAACCGGCGCGCTTCCCCGATCTGGTCGGCGCGGCCCGGGTAGGTGCATGACCGGGTGAGCACCATGACGCGTGACCCCGCAGACATCTCCTGACCGCCTCTGCCTAGCTGGTACCGCCGCGTGCGGGCGGATCGCTGTTGCTACGCTCCCCAGTGTGCTCATGACGTAGATCAAAGTAAAGAAGTTCGGATGAACTAGTTCAATCCATCTCGTTCATAGGAAGGATGATGTGGTGCCCAGGCGGTCAAGTCCCACAGTCCGCCGCCGGCGGCTGGCTGCGGAGCTGCGCAAACTGCGCAAGGACTCAGGTAAGACCCGGGAGCAGGTAGCGGAATTCGTCGGCTGCTCCCCGGTGACAGTCACCCGGATCGAGAGCGCCCAGAGTGCGCCCAGGCTCGCTGACACAGCCCGGATGCTGGAGTACTACGGCGTTACCGGCACGCAGCGCGAAGTGCTGATGACGCTGTGCAGCGAAGCACGCAAGCGCGGATGGTGGCACCAGTACTCCGGTGCGATCCCCGCGTGGTTCGAGGTCTACGTCGGGATCGAAGGCGAAGTCTGCGAGATCCGGTCGTATCAGCCGGAGGCGATCGACGGCCGTCTGCAGACCGAGGGCTACATCCGCGCGCTCATGCTCGCAGACGTCGACGTCCCGTCCGGCGAGGAACTGGAACGGCGGATCGCCGTGCGCATGGCCCGGCAGGAGCAACTGAAGGGCGACGACGCGCCCAAGATGTGGATCGTGCTGAACGAAGCGGCGCTCCGCCGTGAAGTAGGCGGGCCCGCCACGATGCACGAGCAGCTGACGCACCTCATCGACATCTCACGGTCAAACAAGGTCGTCGTCCAGGTACTGACGTACGCGGCCGGCGCGCATCCCGCGATGGACGGCGCGTTCGAGATTCTCCGCTTCCCCGATGACGCCGATCCCGACGTCGTGTACCTGCAATACCGCCGAGGTAGCATCTACCTTGAGGAATCGGCCGATGTCGCGGCCTATGCGGAGTTGTTTGACCACCTGCGCGCACGGGCGCTCGGACCGGACGAGTCACGAGCCCTGATCGCGCACCTGGCCAGCGAGACCTCCTGATAAGGCCCCGCGGAAAGAGAGGTTCCAGCAATGGATCTCTCGCACATCACGTGGCGTAAGAGCAGCCGGAGCACGCAAAACGGCAGCTGCGTCGAAGTCGCGGACGCCCAGGCCAGTCACAAAGGCTCCCACCGCGTGATCGCCGTCCGCGACTCGAAGGATCCGGGCGGCCCGAAGCTGATCTTCACCCCTGGTGAGTGGGAGGCATTCACCGCTGGCGTTCGTGACGGAGAATTCGACCTCGGCTAATCCCGGATCCACCGTCGGCGATCTCCCAGAGCCAGTCGCTCGTCAGGTCAGCCACCGGACAGCAGCGCGGCTATGGCGGCATCGATGCGAGCGCGGCGCGCATCTGCTCGTGAACGGCGTTGACGGCTTGAAGTGGCCGGATCATCACGCGGAACTCCACGATGCGCCCCGCGTCGTCGCAGCGGATGATGTCGACGCCGTTGACGTACTTGCGATCGACGGTCGTCTCAAACTCAAGCACCGCGATGTCGCCGGCCAGGATCTTCTTGGTGTACCGGAACGCTCCGTCGACAGCATCGCCAGGCAGCGCCCGCGCCGCCGCCTGCAAGTACAGCGCCGTTATGTCCTTGCCACGCTGCGGCGTGTAGACAATCGGCGAGTAGAACACGACGTCGTCCGCCAGCAACCCGTCGAGTCCCTCCGGCAGGTCGCTGGCGAGGAACCGCTGCCATCGCTCGACGACCTGCTCGATCATGTCAGCGGGCTTGGAGATATCGCGCACGATGTCATCCTGTGAGTAATAGCGGAAAATCGCAACGAGGATGCCAGTGCACGGTGATGGCAGGGACTATGTGCAGCTACGTCACGGCCATGGCCGGCCCGGCGGCGGGCCGCGTGCACGGCTGCCTGCTCGCGGCCCGGGACGCTGCGCCGGGCTCTGCGGGCAGCCGCCGTATTGCCTTCGCCGCGCTGATCAGCTGGCTGATTGCCGAGGGCCTGGGTGCCTACATGCTGACCAGGTGGATCGCTGGTGGTGGCGCGCGCCGGGCGCGCGCCGAGCCCGGTGGCGTGCCCCGGTGGGTGATTTTCGGGCACGCGGGGCTGGCCTTCACCGGGTTCGTCGGCTGGATCAGCTTCCTGGCCGCAGGTTCGGCGGCCCTGGCCTGGCTGGCCATCTGTTTCCTCACCCCGGCGATCGGGCTCGGCATTTCCATCGTGGCGGTGTGGACTCCCTATCCGGCACGACGCGCCGGAGCCGGAGCAGGGCCGCCCGCCGCTGCGCAGAATGACGGTCCCGGTGGGCGCGGCCCGAGCGAGATGCTGGCTCAGGCACTCTCCGACGAGGCGCTCACCAGCCGGCTCGTGGACGACATGCTGGCCAGCATGCTCGCCTACCGGCCGGCCTCAGCGCGCAGGCCCACGGTGCGCCTGGCCACCCTCATCCCGGCCGCGCACGGCGTGGCCGCCGTAGCCACGTTCCTGTTCGCGATTCTGGCGGCGGTCGCCGCAACCTGATGAGGGCCGCGCTGGCGGACTGGGCGAAGGGCGGGCACGAGGATGAGCAGCCAACCCGGCGACGCGGCGGAGGCCCGTCCGCCGCATTTCCCCCAGATGACCGGCACCGCCCGCATCGGGCCCGGGGACCAGGTGGTGATTACCGGCGCTTCCGGGTTCATCGGGTCCGCGGTCACCCGGGCGGTGCACGCGCGGGGCGCGGAAGTCGTCGCGGTGGTCGAACCAGATGCTGATGACCGCAACCTACGGGACATCGACGTGCGGCGGGCGGTCGCGGACATCCGGGACTCCGCTGCCGTCCGGGCCGCCTGCGAAGGCGCCCGCTTCGTGTTCCACCTGGCGGCCATCTACCGCTTCTGGGCGCGCGACCCACGGATCTTCTATGACGTCAACGTCGGCGGGACCGTCAACGTGCTTAACGCCGTCCGCGCGGCTGGATGCGAGCGGCTGGTCTACACCTCGACTATCGGCGTCCTCGGGCCAGGTGACACGGAGCTGGGCCGGCCGGCCGACGAGACGTGCCGCCCCGGCCGCTCGCAGCTGTCCGGCCACTACAAACGGAGCAAGTTCATCGCCGAGCATGAGGCGCTCAGAGCGGCGGCCGAAGGGCTGGATGTCCGCATCGTGCTGCCGACCTTCCCGCTGGGGCCCGGCGACGTGGGCCCCACGCCGACCGGCAGGCTCGTGCTCGACTTCCTCACCGGCAAGATGCCCGGGTTCACCGGCACGGCCATGAACGTCACCCACGTCGATGACCTGGCGCTGGGCCACCTGGCCGCGCTGGAACGCGGCAGCCGGGGCCGGAGCTACATCCTCGGCGGCGAAAACCTGTCGATGCGGGCGATCCTGCAGGCCCTCGCCCAGTGCACGGGCCTGCCCATGCCCCGCCTGGAGGTTCCGCGCGGGCTGGTGCTCGCGGCGGGCGCGGCCTCCGGCTTGATCGAAGGACGGCTGCTGCGGCGGGAGCCGCACGTGCCGCTGGACGCCGCGCGCCTGTCCACCACCAAAATGATCTTCAGCGACCAGCGTGCCCGCACGGAGATCGGCTACACCTCACGGCCGGCCCGCGAGGCCATTGAGGAGTCAGCTCGCTGGTTCGCCGGCCACGGCTACCTGTCAGCCAGCCGGCGTGCGGCGATCAAGTGGCAGACATAGGGGTGCGCGGGGCCACCAGGTGCGGGGCGACCAAGTGCGCGGGACCACCAGGCGCGCTGGGCCGCGATCTGGCCTGGCCCGCCGCCGGCCCAGCATCACCGAGCGGCCTCGGCCGACCATTCGATCATGGGCGGCCGTACGGCCGCGCACACAGGGTTTCCCCTGGCATCGGTCAAGCCGAGGCGCCCGACGAGCAGGCCCAGGTCCGCGGCGCTGCCGAGCACGGTGGCCGGGATCGCATCGAGCCATAGCTTCGCCCGGCGGAACAGGGTGAATGTCCCGGCGTCGTCGACGGTGCCCCAGGACAGGTAGATGAACCGGCCGCCCGGCGGACCCTGGATATAAGGGCCCTTCAGGTCGGCACCCGCCGGCGACGGGACGACCGTGCAGTCCACCGTCCAGGTGGCCGACGGCGCATCCCCGGGCACGAGGCCGAGCAGTTCATCCCGCCGGTTCCGGCGCTGGACCCCGACCTGGATGCCGTGATACCCGCCCGGAGAATCCGGGCTGGGACCGCACGAACTCCCAGGGAAGCCCGAGGCTTCAATCCGGATCTGCACCTCATCAGTATGACCCGGCTCCTGAAGACCCGGGGACCGTCGCTGGGCGGGGCGGCCGCGATCTTCGCTAGCCTGGACACCATGATGCTGCCGAGTGGTTACGCCGAGGGGGTGGGGACGAAAGATGTCCGATGACGAGATCTACGACCCATCCGACAATCTTGAAGATGACGGCACGCTGGACGCATCGGACACGCTGGACGGTGACCCCGGTGACGACCCGCTGGACGCCGGGATCATCCCGCCTGACCGCTGGTCAGCCGGCGAGGGCTTCGGCACCACGCTGGCCGAGGCGCAGGCGGGCGAGTCGCTCGACCAGCTGCTGGCCGAGGAGGAGCCTGAGCCGGACCCCTATGCCGAAGACGACGAGGACGACGACGATGGCCTCGCGGACAACGAGCCCGATCCCAGGTCCGGCCGGCTGGTCGCGGCGGATGAGGGTGCGCATCCCGACGAGGAGCCCGACCTTTTCGCCCGCGACGTCGGCATCGACGGCGGCGCGGCGGGCGCGGAAGAGGCAGCCGTGCACGTACTGGCCGACAACGAGGACGGCTAGGAAACGGCCCTCGGGACGCTCGCCCAGCAACCGCATCCACGCCAGCCTGCGGAGCCGCAGCGGCGCGAGGAGCACTCCCCGTAGCGGCAGCAACGCCCGGCCCCGGGCCGGGTAGGTGAGGACATGACGTGAAGGTGCCGCGGCTGACCATCTCAGATCCCGGGCTGACCTCGCTGAAGAGCGCGGCGCGCGCGGCGATTGTGATGCCTGCCATGTTCGCGCTGGCCGACCAGGTGATCAAGCAGCCGCAGACGGCGGTCTTCGCCGCTTTCGGGTCCTTCGCGATGCTGGTGCTGGTGGATTTCCGCGGTGCCCCACGGTCCCGTCTCACCGCCTACCTGTCGCTGGCGCTGGCCGGGGTCGTCCTGATCGTCGTGGGGACCTTGTGCTCAGGGAACGCCTGGCTCGCCACCGGGGCCATGGCCGTGGCTGGGTTCGTGATCCTCTTCTCTGGAGTGATCAACGGCTATTTCACGGCCGGCTCGACCGCTGCGGTTCTCCTGTTCGTCCTGCCGGTCGCGATCCCGGCGCCGCTGTCCGCGCTCCCGTGGCGGCTGGCCGGCTTCGGCCTGGCGGCAGGTGCGGGGATCTGCGCGGTCATGCTGCTGTGGCCGCCACGGTCCCGGATGACGCAGCGCAGCGACGCGGCCCGGGCTTGCTCCGCCCTCGCGGACCTGGCCGACAGCGCGTTCTCCGGGGACCAGCAGGCGATCGAGGCGCGCATTACCGCCGCCCGCGCGGCGGCCGAGACCGTGGCCGGCCAGTTCCAGGGCACACCGCACCAGCCGACCGGGCCCACCCGGCCGACGGCCGCGCTGGCCGGGCTCGCCGATGAAATCCGGTGGCTGCTGGAATACCTGGTCGCCGCGACCGGACCCGCCGGGCCTGAGCTGTGCCAGGAGGAGAACGGCGAGACGATGGCGGCCGCCGCCGAAGCCCTGCGGGCCACTGCGGCCGCCCTGTCCGGGCACGGCGACGTCCCCGACACCAGCCGGCTGGACCAGGCGCAGGAGGCCATGGTCCAGGCGCTCACCCAGCGCATCTCACAGCTCCCCCCGGTCCCTGACGAGCATGCCCTCGGATCGATGCTCGGGCGGTCGTTCCGCAGCCGCTCGATCTCCTATTCGACCCGGCAGGTGGTCAGCTACGCCGCCATCGTCACCGGCGGGACCGCGCCGGTGCCTGAGGCCAGCACCAGCGGCGGCGGCGAGGCGCTCGTGGCGGTCCGGCAATTCGCCGTCGAGCACGCCAGCGCGCGGTCGGTGTGGTTCCGCAACGCCGTCCGGGGCACGGCCGGGCTCGCCGTCGCGGTGTTCATCGCCCAGCGATCCGGCCTCCAGCACTCCTTCTGGGTGGTCCTCGGGACGCTGTCGGTACTGCGCTCGAACGCGCTGGGTACCGGCAGGTCCATCCTGAGCGCGCTCGCCGGCACGGCCGTCGGGATCCTGGTCGGCGCGGCGATCCTCATCCCGGTCGGCGGCAACCAGACGGTGCTGTGGGCGCTTCTCCCGGTAGGGGTGCTCATCGCCGCCTACGCGCCGCGGGTGGTGTCGTTCGCGGCGGGCCAGGCCGCGTTCACCGTCGTCATCCTGATCCTGTTCAACATCATCCAGCCGGTCGGCTGGAAGGTGGGGCTGATCCGGATCGAGGACGTCGCGATCGGCTTCGCCGTCAGCCTGGGCGTCGGCCTGGTGTTCTGGCCGCGCGGCGCGGCGAGGCTGCTCCGGGAGAACATCGCCGCCGCCTACTCACGGGCCGCGGATTACTTCGCCGCTACGGCGGAGCAGTTGACCGGGGGTGACCAGGCGTCCGATCCAGACCACGCCGGGGACACCGCTACGGTCGCCGTGCACCAACTGGACGACTCGTTCCGCCAGTACCTGGCGGAACGGTCCGCGAAACGAGTGGACCCGGAAAGCGCGGCGCGGATCGTCGCGGGCGCTGGACGGGTACTGCGCGCCGGGCGGTCGATGGCCGCCCTGGGCCGGATGGCGGCACAGGAACGGCTGGCAGAAGCGGACGCGGCGCCAGTGCCCGATGGGACCACGACCCCGGGCGCGGCACCGGACGGGACGCCGGTACCAGCCGGGATCAGAGTGGGCAACGCAAGCCCGGCGTGGTCCGGTGCGGTGCGCTGCGGCGTGAGCATCGACCGGGAAATCCAAGGGCTACGCTCCTGGTACGTCACGCTCGGCGATTCCATCGTCAACGGGACAGCGGTGCCCCGGCCGCAGCCCCCTGACCCGGATGGCCGCCGGCAACTCCTGCAGTGCGTGCGTGATGCGGTCGTGAGCGGCGAGGAGTCCGAACTTCGGGGAGCCCTCCTCGTCCTGTGGGCCAGCCATCACCTGGACGTGCTGCGCCACCTGGAATCGCATCTCGGCCCACAGGTCGCCGCCGCGATCGGCAAAGGAGAACCGGTGAATGGCTGAACCCGCGGCGTCAGCCTCGACCTTCTCCGGGCACACCGCCTGGGCCCGGAACCTGGAAACCCCGCTGCGGCAGTTCCTGCGCACCGAGACCGGCAGCGCGGCGGTCCTGCTCGCCGCCACAGTCATCGCCCTGGCCTGGGTGAACATTGATCCCGGGTCCTATGACGCCCTATGGCGGACACACCTGATGATCCGCCTTGGCGACGGCGGGGTGTCCCAGGATCTGCACGGCTGGGTCAATTCCGGGCTGATGACGTTCTTCTTCCTGGTGGTCGGGCTCGAAGCGCGCCGCGAGTTCGACATGGGCGAGCTGCGCGACCGGCGCCGGGTCGCCCTGCCGCTGCTGGCCGGCATCGGCGGCATGATCGTGCCGATCGCCATCTATCTCGCCGCTAACGCGGGCGGCCCGTCGGCGCGCGGCTGGGGCGCGGCCATGTCCACCGACACCGCTTTCGCGCTGGGCATGCTGGCGCTGGTCGGCCCGCGCTTCCCGGACCGGCTCCGCGCCTACCTGCTCACCTTCGCGGTCGTCGATGACCTGGTCGCGCTCGGGATCATCACCTTCGCCTACAGCGGGCATATCAAGGTCCCCGCCCTCGTGATGGGCGTGCTGATCCTGGTCGTGGTCTATATCTCCCGGCGGGCTGGGTTCCGCAATGGCCTTCTCTACGCGCTGCTCGGGGTCGCGGCGTGGATCGCGCTGTTCAAATCAGGCATCGACCCGGTCGTGGACGGCCTGGCGGTCGGCCTGATGACCTGCGCCTACCCTGCCCCGCGGGCTGATCTGGAACGGGCCACGGACCTGTTCCGGCTGTTCCGCGAGCAGCCGACACCGGAACTGGCCCGGTCGGCCAGCACCGGGCTCTCCTTGGCCCTGTCCCCCAACGAGCGGCTTCAGCAGTTCCTGCATCCGTGGACGAGTTACGTCATCGTGCCGCTGTTCGCGCTGTCCAACGCGGGCGTCACCATCAGCCCGAGCTTCCTGGCCAGGGCATACACCTCGCCGATCACGCTGGGCATCCTGCTCGGCTATGTCGTCGGCAAGCCGCTCGGCGTCGCCGGCACGACATGGCTGGTCACCCGGCTCAGCCGGGGCCGGCTCAGCCCGCCGGTCGGCTGGGCCTCGGTCACCGGGGCGGGCGCGATCGCCGGGATCGGCTTTACCGTGTCGCTGCTCATCGCCTCGCTGGCGTTCCACGGTGATCAGCTCCAGGAAGCCAAGCTCGGCGTGCTGTCCGCGGCGCTCTGCGCGTCCGGGCTCACCTGGCTCGTCTTCCGGGTGACCGAGATGCTGCCCAAGCCGCTGAAGCTGCGGGCGCTCCTGGGCACCGCGGAAGTCATCACCGACCTCGCCGTGCCGGTCGATCCCGATCGCGACCACCTGCGCGGCCCGCGAGAGTCGCCGGTGACTGTCGTTGAGTATGGTGATTTTGAGTGTCCCTACTGCGGCCAGGCAGAGCCTGCCGTCCGCACACTGCTCGCGGATTTCGGCGACGTCCGGTACGTGTGGCGGCATCTCCCGCTCGCCGACGTGCACCCACGTGCCCAGCTGGCGGCGGAGGCGACCGAGGCCGCGGCGAAACAGGGGGCGTTCTGGGACATGCATGACCTGCTCTTCACCCACCAGGATGCGCTCAAGCCGCAGGACCTGGTCCGCTACGCCGGAGAACTGGGCCTCAATGCCGACAAGTTCGCCGAGGACCTCATGAAGCACGTCGGCGCGGCCCGGGTCGCCGAAGACGTCGACTCCGCCGACCTGAGCACCGTGTCGGGCACCCCGACGTTCTTCATCAACGGGAAGCGGCACTACGGCGCCTACGACATCGACACGCTCTCGGCCGCGGTCAAGGCCGCCCGGGCGCGGGCCTACATCGCGTCGTGAGGAGGTCAGGCCAGTGGGCATGATGAGCGTGGTGGGCCTGGTGCTGCACCCGGGCCGGGACTCCGCCCCGGCGATGGGCACCATCACCGACTGGGCCCGGGACCGCGGCGTGACCGTGCTCGGGCTGGACGGGGAGACCAAGCGGATCACCGGGGATGTCACCGTGTGCACCCCGCAGGCCATGGCGGAGCGCGCCGACCTGCTGGTCAGCATGGGCGGGGACGGCACCATGCTGCGGACGATGCGGCTGGCCTCCGGTACCGGCACGCCGGTGCTCGGCGTGAACCTGGGCCGGCTCGGCTTCCTGGCCGAGGTCGACGTGCCGGATCTGGCCGACGCGCTGTCCGCCATTGATCAGCACCAGTTCACGACCGAGCCGCGGGCCGCGGTCTCCGCGGCGTTCGGTGACCAGCGGGCCCTGGCTTTCAACGACATCGACCTGATCCGGATCCCCGGCGACGGCACGATCGCCGCGGTCGAACTATGTGTCGAGGGGAACCCGTTCGTGCGGTACGCGGCCGACGCGGTGATCGTGGCCACCCCGACCGGCTCGACCGCGTACAGCTTTTCCGCAGGCGGTCCCATCGTCTCGCCCATGGTAGAGGGCTTGCTCGTCACCCCCGTGGCACCGCACTCGGCCTTCAACCGGTCGCTGTTCCTGTCCAGCGGCGAGAAGCTCGCGCTCACTGTCCTGGAGGTCAGCGGCAAACTCGCGGTGGAGGCCGACGGCATCGTGGTCGGCCATGTGGGCCCGGGCGACAGGATCGACATCACCCTGCTGCCCGGCGCCGGGAAGGTGGTCCGGCTCGGCCGCACCACGTTCTACCAGCGTGCGCAGCGCCGCCTCCGGCTCACCGGGTCGGCCGAGGTCGAGTAGCAGCCGCCCGCACCGGTACGGTGTGGCACAAACATTCCCGCTGCGTGGGATGGATGACTGGCCGTTAGTGGTTGGTGTCTCTAATAGCGGGGTGGACACCTTGGAAGGGCTGTGATCATGGTGCGAGATCCGGGAGACCTCTACGAGGTGAGCCCTGACGCGCCGGCGCTTGACGGGGCGGCCCTGCTGTACTACCTCGACGGCTTCATCGACGCGGGTGCGGCAGGCAAGCTACTCACCGCGCATCTGCTGGGCACGCTGGAGCATGAAGAGGTGGCCAGGTTCGACGCGGACCGGCTGATCGACTACCGGTCGCGCCGGCCGCCGATGACTTTCTCCCGGGATCACTGGGAGGACTACGACACTCCGGAACTGGCGATGCACCTGCTGCGGGACACCGCGGGCACGCCGTTCCTGCTGCTGAACGGGCCCGAGCCGGACCATGAGTGGGAGCGCTTCGTCTCCGGGGTGCGCGACCTGGGCAGGCGGATGGGCGCCGGGCTCGCCGTTGGATTCCACGGCATCCCGATGGGCGCCCCGCACACCAGGCCGCTCGGCGTGACCGCGCACGGGACCAAGCCGGGGCTGGCGGACGGCTATCCGCCCCTCGTCGACCGGCTCCAGGTGCCGGGCAGCGCAGCCGCCCTGCTGGAGTTCCGGCTGGGTGAGGAGGACCGTCCCGCGGTCGGTTTCGCCGTGCACGTCCCGCACTACCTGGCGCAGGCCGCCTACCCGGCGGCGGCGGTGGCCCTGCTCGACTCGGTGGCCAAGGCCACCGGGCTGCAACTGCCCGGCGAGGCCCTGCGCGAGGCCGCGGAGCAGACCGACGAGGAGATCCGCCGGCAGGTCGAAGGCTCCGAGGAGATCACCGAGGTCGTCCAGGCGCTGGAACGGCAGTACGACGCCTACGCCGAGGGCGCGGAACGTGACGGGCTGCTGGCTGACGGGGACGAGCGGATGCCGACCGCTGACGAGCTCGGCGCCCAGTTCGAGCAGTTCCTCGCCGAGCAGCAGGGCCGCACCGACTCCCCCGACACCTGATCCCATCGAAGTCGCCGACATCTTCGACGGTAGGGATCGTGGGGTGGGTGGCGACAAGGCTGTTCTCCGATGACCGGTTGGAGCGGCTGCGGTCGTTCCCGGGCATCGGGCGGGACGAGCCGATCCGGTTCTTCACCCTGACGTCACCTTGCCCGGTCGCGGTGTCAGCTGGCCTTGGTCGGGTCGAAGCCGTACCGGCGTTCGCGGACGGCCGCCACGACCTTGGCGACCCGGGCGTCGAAGGCGTCAAGTTCTTCCGCCTCGGCCGCGTTGGCGACGAACGCACGTCGGTCACATAGAACGCCTGCCCGCCAGATCCGTTCGATGGCTCGGGTCGCGGTGATGTCGGTCAACGGGTCGCCGGATACGAGCATGAGGTCCGCGCGCTGACCGGGTGCGGTGTGCCCGCGGTCGGCGAGGTTGAACACTCGTGCCGGAGCGGCGGTCGCGGCGTTCAGCGCCTGAGCGGGCGTAATGCCGCAGCGGCCGAGCAGTTCCAGCTCCCGGTGCAGACTTGCCCCGAACACGGTTCCCGGGTTCGGGGCGTCGGTGCCGGCCAGGATCGTGACGCCCGCGTCGACCAGGCGGCCGACATTCTCCTCAGCGCGGGAATAGGGCGGCATTCCCTGCCCACGCCACCCTGATGCGCCAGAGGTCAGCCGCCGCGCCTGTGCGTCCCCAAGTGTCCCGGCGAGTCGCGGGTCTCCGGCCACCGCGGCCCCGCCCGGTTCGCCCAAGACGTTCTCGATGGTGGCCAGCGTCGGGCCGACCGCGATTCCCGCCTCGGCGATCCGCCCGGCCAGGGCTTTGTCCAGTTCGCCGTCCACGGGCACATGCGCAACGACGTCGATGCCCGCGGACACGACCTCGCCCACCCCGGCTGCGGAGTTGACGTGCGCGACGACCACGAGTCCGCGGCTATGCGCAGCCTTGGTCAACGCGGTGATCGTGTCCAGGTCCAAAGACGGCACCGTCCACGGGCCCGCTGTGCCCGAGGGACCGAAGATCTTCAAGTAGTCCGAGCCTTCGGCGACCCGGTCCGCGACGAACTGCCCGGCCTGCTCCGGGCCGGTCAAGGTCGGGAACGGGGCGTACATCATCGAGGGATGCCCGCCCGGCGCAGTGGCACCAATCCCCGCGGAACGCACATCGGCCACGTCCGACCGGGCGCCCGCTTGCTGCCTGGCTACGGCCATCACGCCGGCCTGGCTGAACATGTCCAGTGCAGTGGTCACACCGAAGATGAGCCCCTGCGCCAGAGCGCCGGGCACCAGGTGGATGTGCGAGTCAATCAGCCCCGGCAGGATGGTGCCGCCCTCCGCGTCGATCACCTCGTCGCCGTCTTGGGCAGTGGGACCGGTGGCGCAGTCGGTGATGATGCCGTCGGCGAACCGGACTGACGTCCAGTCCCGCAGCCGGGTGCCGTCAAAGACCCTCGCGTTGACGATCGCCGTTGCCTTGGACACGAGGCCCCTCCCGAACGGATGCGTTTGATGGTCAGGGGCGGCACGCCAGAGCGTCACGCAACGTCAGGTCAACTCGCCCCCCATCAGCGGGGAAGCCGCCCGAGCAAGGCCTCAGGTGGCGTCCCTGCCGATGGGCGGCGATGTCCCGGTCGCCGGCGGCCTGACGCCCCCGATCTTTCACTGACAGTATGTATTCTAGAATACACTATGTCAAATCAATGCTAAAATGATAGTCATGGCCACCCGGAAGTACGAGCAGCGCCTGCGAGCGGATGCGGCGGCGGAAACACGGCGCCGCATCCTCGACGCGGTCTACCAGCGGTTGCGTGAGGCGCCTTCGGAGCCGGTCAGCATCGACCGCATCGCCCGTATGGCCCGCGTCGCGCGGCCCACCGTCTACCTGGTCTTCGGCTCACGCGCCGGATTGTTCGAGGCGGTCGGGGCGGATCTTCTGGAGCGCGGCGGGTTCGGTCGCATGCTGCAGGCCGCCGCTCACCCCGACGCACGCGAAGCCCTGCGCGAGGGGATCTGCGGGGTCGTGAAGATGTACGCGGCTCACCGGGACGTGCTGCGAGTGCTGTCCTCGATGGCCCTGCTTGACGCCGCTGCGGTCGGCGGCGCGATCCAGCGGATGGAACAAGGCCGGGCGGGCGGAATGGCCCACCTTGCTCAGCGTCTGGCTGACCAAGAGGCGCTGCGTGCCGATGTCACCGCCGACCAAGCCGCTGACCTGCTGTGGCTACTGACGAGCTTCGATAGCTTCGACCTGCTGTACACCGGCCGGGATCTGTCTATCGAGAAGACCGCGACAACACTGATCACCACCGCCGATCGCAGCCTGTGCCGCTGAGGCACCCGGGCTAGTGGTGGCAAACTAACGTCCGGCGAGCTTAGCTACGACCGGAGCGAGCGCGTCGGCGGAGTCGGCGCCGAAGACGAAGTAGGAGAAGCCGATCTCCTCCCGTCGCCGCTGGATTTCCTCGGCGGCGGCCGCCGGGTCATCCGGGAGTATGGCCAGCGAGTCCGCTGTGCGAAGCGCAGTAGGGTCGGTGTCGGGGGGCGCCATGAAAGGCGCGCGAGTGTCGCCGATAACAGATACGTGGTTCGCGAGCTCGACGTCCCGGATGGCGCGGAAGTCGCGTGCCAGCCGCGCGACTTCGGCCCGGGGCTCACCCGGCAGCTGCGCGAAGGTGACCGTATCTGCGAGGTCGGCCGCCAGTGCCTGGGCCTTCGGGCCGCGTACGGCCATCGCCACCGGCGTGTGATGGCCGGGGCCGTCGAGGTCTCGCAGCGCCCTGACGGTCTCACGTACCTGGGCTAGCCGCTCGCCCGGCGGGACCACGGGCAGCCCCCGTTGGCGGAGCTCGTCCTCAATTCCTGGCCTGCCGGTGCCGATCCCCATCTCGAAGCGGCCGTCAGTGAGTACCGACAGCGAGTGCGCTTCCCACGCCGTCATCCATGGCGGGCGGAACGGGGAGGCATACACCCAGGTGCCCACGCGCAGCTCGGCAAGGGCCGCGGCCAGAGCCAGCGCGGGGCCGGGCGCCGGCTGCCATTGCGGGACGTCGGGCATCAGCAGCGTCGAGTACCCGCTGTCGGCGATGCGGCGCACGCGGTCTCGCCACGTCGGCAGGTCAGTTGCGAGCGGCGCAACGACCCCGAACCGGAACGGTCTCGTCATGTCTGGACTCCTCCGAGAAGGGCAGATGTCAGGCCGGCCACACGCTGCACGGCGGCGTGTGACCCGTCTCCAACACGTTCAGACGCCGCTGCCGCCCGGAAATCATCGATGCCCGATCGGAGCCAGCGTGCGGCCGGCCTGTCGCACAGAACAGTCTCGCCAGTACGCCAGCCGGGTGGCCCCGGCCCAATCCCGAGCCAGTCCGACTGGTCACCGTCGGCACAGCTTGACCAGGATAGTCACGGACCCGCCGGCCGCAACCACCATGCCGTAACAGCCGGTGACCGCGAAACCGCCAGTGCTCACGTATCCCGCTCGCTGCTCAAGCAGTGCTCAAGTAGGACACCGAATGCTCATCTAGATTGGTTCCCCACACTGTAGGCCCAGAAGGCTCAGGCAAAATGATTGAAATTCCGTCCGGGGCTGATATCCAGTGCCCGGCCGAGAAGATCTTCGATGTGATCATTGACTTCCGCGGCCAGGATCGCTGGCTAACGGAGTCCTCGGCTTTCCACGGCACCAGCGAGATCTCCTCGAACCCGGTGACCCTGGGGACGACCTATCGCGAGCCTGGACCGTTCGGCGTGCGCAACGGGACGGTGACGGAGTTCGAACCGCCCACAAAGATCACCTTCCACCAGCCGATGACCATCAAGCTGCACTCCGGGGTCGTCGATGTGACTATGTGCTACACGCTGACACCAGGAGCGGAGTCGACCTATGTGAAGCGGGTAGTGACGCTCGGGGTTCCCTGGTCGCTGAAGCTCATCCAGCCGCTGCTGGTGCGCGCATTTAGGGTCGAGAGCGGACGCACCTTGCTCGCACTCAAGGCCTACGCGGACAAGCTGCCCTAGCTATGTGCCTTTTCTGTCAGTGGTCACACGCTCGGCCGCATGCTGGCTAGTTCCAGCAGCGGGGCGGCGGCGTGATGCGCAGCAGGCCGGCCGCCCCGATGCCGAACAGCTGGCGTGAGCGCGGGTCCGCCGCCAGGATCTGGTAGACGAGCTGGGCCTGCGGAACCCGCTCCATCGCGCGGACGCCTCCAGTCAGCGGATTGAGGCAGGCCACGATGCCGACCTGGTTCGCCAGCCACAATGCGCCGCCCGCGTAGCTGGTCGTGGTGTACATCGGCCAGTGGAAGATGCTGTCGGCCGGCTGCCCGGCCACCGTAGCCGGGTGGCGGGGGGCGAGCACCGCGAGGTCGCGCTGGCGCAGCACCATGGTGAGCCCGAGCATCCCGGTCCGGAAGGAGACCCAGACTCCTCCCGGCACGGCGGTCAGCTGCGCTCCGGCCACCGAGTCAGCGATGAGGCGGCTGACCGCGCTGGCCAGGTGACGCCCGGAGCTGGCGTCATATTCGGCCACGGCGGCGCCCTCGATGCCTCCGGCAACCAGGTGGGCCAGGGAGACGTAGAGATACTGGCCCGCCGGGTCCACCGACATGCCGCTGAGCGCGAGGCCGGCCGGCAACCTTACCCGCGCCAGCACCGTGCCGGTCGCGGTGCTCACCCGCAGCATGGTCTGGAAGGCACCGATCCACACCGAACCACCTGGTCCGGCCGCGATGGCTACCGGCGGCTGGCCGTGGCGCGTCGGAACCGCGGGCAGCCTGATCGACCGGATCGGCGCCAGGCTCAGCGGGCTGACCTGGCGGACGAGCGGCTGGCCCGGCGGCCCGTAGAGCCACAGGTACCCGGCTGCGACGGCGACGCTGGCTTGCCGGAACACCCGGCCCTGGGCGACCGCGCCGGTCCGCAGCGTGCTGCAGTCCAGGACGTACGGCCCGCGGGCCGGTCCGCGCGTCCGGGAGACCAGGGCATAGGCCACGCCGGTCGCCGTGTCGACGACCTGATCCGATACTGACGCGGCCGGGTTCTGGTGCTGTAGCACACGATGCGGCCAGGAAGCTGGCCCAGCGGACCCCGCCGGCCCGGCCGACCCGGCAGGCCCGGCCGTGGCGAGGGCCGCTGAACCGCACCGGACCCGGGATGACGCGGCTGTGCTGGCCGCCGGGTGCGCGGCCGGTGTCTGGGCCGCGCATGCGGTGGCCAGCAGGGCCAGGAGCGCCGTGCCGACCGTCAGAGCCCTCGTCGCGTTCATCAGGACCTGCCCTTCGCCACCGCGCCCGGCGCGCCGGCGTCCACTTACCCAGACGCCGCCGCTCGCGGTTGCGTTGGGCAGGCAAGCATGATCACGGTG
This sequence comes from uncultured Streptosporangiaceae bacterium, assembly GCA_964412845.1. Taxonomy (GTDB): domain Bacteria; phylum Actinomycetota; class Actinomycetes; order Streptosporangiales; family Streptosporangiaceae; genus JAWWPY01. Next base: position 22,177 of record CAYPQM010000039.1, on the reverse strand, counting down.
CTTTTTCAGTCACCGCGACTGAGAAAGCACCGTGATCATGAAAAGGGCCGGCGGACCGGCCGGCACCGGCCCGGGTCAGGCCACTTCGCGGAGCTTGCCGGTGGCTACGTCAAAGACGAAACCGCGGACGGAGTCCGTGCGCGGGATGAACGGGCTCGCTTTGATCCGCGCGATCGACTGGCGAACGTCCTCGTCGAGGTCGGGGAAGGCCTCGGCGGCCCACGCGGGCTTGATGCCGGTCTCCTTCTGGATGCTCGCCTTGAAGTCGTCGTCGGTGAACGTGAGCATCCCGCAGTCGGTGTGGTGGATGAGGATGACCTCACGGGTGCCGAGCAGGCGCTGGCTGATGGCCAGCGAGCGGATCTCGTCGTCGGTGATGACGCCCCCCGCGTTGCGGATGACGTGCGCTTCGCCTTCGGCGAGCCCGAGGATGCCGTAGACGTTGAGCCTGGCGTCCATGCACGCGACCACGGCCACGCCCTTGCCCGGGGGAAGCGGCAGCGGGCCGTCGAAGTTCGCGGCGTAGCGTTCGTTGTTGGCGAGCAGTTCGTCAGTAGCGGTCATCGCCAGTCCTCCTTGAGTGGTTCGACTCCATCCGGGACCCGTGCGGGCCGTGCATCCTCGCCGGGCGAGCATGTCCGCCCATATCCCTATAATCCCATCGGAATAACCAAGAACTTACCAGGCCCGGGCCATGTTGTACCCACGCCCAGCCCAGGTCAGCCCCCGATCCGCCCGCGGGCCGCCGGAAACCGCGATCATGGGAGTGAACCGCAGGGCGAGCATCTGGGGGGTGCGGCCATGAGCCGATCGATCGCGCGGGAATGCCTGGCGCCCGGCACCACCGTGCCGCCCGGCGAGGTGCTGGTGGCGACCGAGATCGGGGATCCGTCGGCCGGCCTGCTGGCGTGCCCGGCGGCACCACTGGTCGGCGGGACGCTGCGGCGCAGGGGAATCCGGGTCCGCTACGCGCCCGTGCCGCGATGCGGCGACGCGTCACCGTCGGACAGCGGGGCCACTTTCTTCGTCACCTCGGCGCTGGGGCGGGACGGCACTGCCACCGCGATCGGCGCCGGGGCCAGCCGGTCGAATGGTGTGGCGCTCGCCGCGGCCCGCGCCGCTGTCGAGGAATGGGCGGCCGTCGTCGGTACCCGCCGCCTGCTGGACGCGGTGAGCCCGTGGTGCCCGGGCGCGGTGCAGGCTTTGCGCCAGGCCCGGCAGGCGCTGGCGGCCGCCGGGACGCTGTACATCTACGGGCGCCTCGCCGCGAGCCCCGAGGTCTGCGCCGAGCTTGAGAAAGCGGGGGCGGTATTCGCCGGCTCCCTCACTGACATACCGCACGGGGCTGCGGTGCTGATCCCGGCGCACGGTGCCGCGCCGCAACTGCGGGACGAGGCCGCCGAGCGCGGACTGGACATCATCGATGCGACCTGCTCACTGGTGGCGGGGGCGCAGGCGGAGGCGAGACGGTTCGCCGACCGCGGCGACCAGGTCGTCCTCATCGGCCAGGCCGGCCACGCGGTGGTGGCCGGGATCCTCGGCCAGGCACCTGAGCGCTCGATCATCGCGGGCAGCCAGGCCAGCGCGGGCGCGGTCAGCGTCGCTGATCCCCGGCGCATCTCCTACCTGCCGCAGCCTGGCATCCCGGTCGAGGACACGACGCTCGTCACGGCCGCGCTGCGGTCCCGGTTCCCGGGCGCACGCGGCCCGGACCCGGACACTTTCTGCTACGCCGCGTCCGACCGGACAGAAACGATCCGCACCGTCGCCGCCTCCTGCGACGTGGTACTGGTGCTCGGCGCCGAGGACGACGCGGACACCCGCCATCTGGCCGACCTGGCCCGGTCCTGCCACGCCAAGGCGCATGTCATCGCGGAGGTGACCGAGATCGCGGCGGCCTGGCTGGCGGGCACGTCCGCGATCGGCCTGGCCGAGTCCACCTCGGCCAGCCCGCTGCTGGCCGCCCAGGTCAGGCAGGCGCTGTCCGGGCTCGGCCCGCTGAGCGTGACCCGGCGCCAGGTCACCACCGAGATCCAGGGCAGGCGCAGGCCAGCCAAGCGCAAGCCAGTCACCCGCAAACCAGTCACGCGCCGGTCGGCTGAGCACTGAGCCGCTGAGCACCGTGCGGCCCTGCTGGAAATCGCCGATGAGGTGCTGCGCCTGAAAGACGGCCAGCTCCCCCGCCTGAAATGACCGGAGGTTACAAACCAAGATCAGACAGGACCTGCCCCAGGGACAAATTAGCGGCACCCGCCACAGGGGTCGTGCTCGTGTCGGTGGGCGTCGGTGAAGTCGTATCGGTGGGCGTCGGGGTCGGGGTCGGTGTGGGCGTCGGCGTCGGCTTCGGGTAAGGCGACTTGGACCTCGACTTCGTCGGCGACGCCTTGACTGTCTTCTTCGTGGCGCTGGGGGTGACTACCCCGGCGAACGTCGGCGCGAAGCCCGCCTGCGACGCCCCGCCCGATTTCGCGTGCGGCTTCTTGGACGGCGTGGGCGTCGCGGCGGCGGGCGCGGGGGTCGCCGACGGCAGCCCGGTCGTCTGGGCGCCAGGGGCCGCCGCCACCACGGTGGAGGGTCCCGAGTGGTGCGTGACGTCCGCCGCGAACATGACGCCGCCGCCGAGGACCGCGAGAGCAGCGACAACAGCTCCGGCGGCCGGGGCGAACGTGCCTGGCCCGCGGACCGGGGTGAGCGGGTCGAGTGGCACGGGGAACCCGGAGCGGGCGAACGGGTCCGCTTCGTGCACCACCTCGCCGCGGTAGGCCGCCGCGTCCGGGGTGCTGTCGGCGACCAGCCGGAGGACCTTCTCCCGCAGGCTGGCCGGGAGCACCGCCAGCGGCAGCATGTCGAGCAGCGCGGCCGGACTCAGCTCACGGCGCCTGCGCTCGCTGCACACCCCGCAGCGCTGGATGTGCCGTTTGATCCGCTTGCGGAACAGCACGGTCATCTGACCGTTCCAGCCGTCCAGCACGTCGGCCAGCTCGGGGCAGGACTCCTGCCCCGAGCGCGCCACGAGCAGCGCCCCGAGCGACGTCTCGAACTGGGCCCGCGCCCGCGACGCCATGGCGTGCGCCTGGTTGAGCGGCACCCCCAGCGCGTCCGCGAGATCGGCGCCGTAGAACTCGTGGCGCAGGCTCAACTCGATGATTTCCCGCTGGCCCGGGTTCAGCCCGGCCAGCGCCGCCCGCACGGTCTCCCGCAGTTCCGCCTGCTCAAGAGCGGTACCGAAATCCGCGGTCTCGTCCTCCACCTCGTCGGCTTCGTCCAGCTCGACCGGCGAGGACCGGCCGCGCAGCCACCGCCGGCACTCGTTGCGGGCCACCGCGTACAGCCACGGCCGCAGCCGGTCCGGGTCACGCAGGCCTTTGAGCTTCGCCGAGGCGACGATGAACGTGTCCTGGACCGCGTCGGCGGCATCCGCAGGCTCAGTGAGCAGCGAACGGCAGTATGAGTAGAGAGCCGGAGCGTAGTGATCGTAGGCAGCCGCCAGCCCGGCGGGATCGCCCGCCACGATCGCCGCCACCATCTCCCCATCCCGCATGCGATCACGGTAGTCGCATTTTGCCCGCAATCCACCCTGAACTCGGGGCTGTGCACCTAGAAGACATCATCTGGCCTGCAATGCCAGCGCAGAGTAATCGCCCGTGTCGGATAGATCACAAGAATCCCGGTGCAGGTGGGGCAGCCGTTCCGGGCTGCGCGGCCGCGATGCGTCTGGCATCGTGTCGGCATGCTCTTTCCCACGTCTTTGGTCGGCAGTTACCCGCAGCCGGACTGGCTGATCGACCGTGAGCGGCTGCGGCACCGCTTCCCGCCGCGCGTCCGGGCCACCGAGCTGTGGCGGGTGCCACCCGATCATCTGGATGAGGCCCAGCGGGACGCGACGATCGTCGCCATCCGGGCGCAGGAACTGGCGGGCCTGGACATCGTGACCGACGGCGAGATCCGCCGGGAGAGTTATTCCAACCGGTTCGCGACCGCGCTGGACGGCGTCGACATCGACAACCCGGGCACGGCGCTGGACCGCAGCGGCCACCCGAATCCGGTGCCGCGGGTGACCGGGCCCATCCGGCGGCGCCACCCGGTCGAGGTGGCGGATGTGACCTTCCTGCGGGCGAACACCAGCCGGACCATCAAGATCACTGTGCCGGGGCCGTTCACGATGGCCCAGCAGGCGCAGAACGACTTCTACGGCAGTACCGAGGAACTTGCGTTTGGCTATGCGGAGGCTGTCAACGAGGAGGTCCGGGACCTTTTCGCGGCCGGCGCGGACATTGTCCAGCTCGATGAGCCCTACCTGCAGGCCCGGGCGGAGGAGGCGCGCAAGTACGGCGTGGCCGTCGTCAACCGGGCGCTGGAGGGAATCACCGGGACGACCGCGGTGCACCTGTGCTTCGGGTACGCGGCGATCATCCATGAGCGCCCGGAGGGCTACTCGTTCCTCCCCGAGCTGGCCGCCTGCAGCTGCGACATGGTGTCGATCGAGACCGCGCAGTCCGGACTGGACTGCAGCGTGCTCACGGGGCTGGACGGCAAGACCATCATCCTGGGCGTGCTCAACCTGGACGACGTGACGGTGGAGACCCCAGACCAGGTGATCGCCCGGGTCCGGCGGGCCCTGCCGTATGTGCCGGCCGAGCGCCTGATGCTCGCGCCGGACTGCGGGATGAAATACCTGCCCCGTGACGTGGCTTTCGGCAAGCTCAACGCGCTGACCAGCGCCGCCGCTCAGTTGCGCGGCGAAGCGCAGCCGTAGCCACAGGGGCGGACGCAGGCCGTACGGGGGGCGCAGGCTGGGCGGACGCTGAGCCGGGGGGTCCCATCGCAGGAAAGAGGCACCGGTCAGAGCCCGAGCGGGGCCACCGGGAGCGGCAGCACGACGATCCTGATCGGCCCGGGATCGACGGTCAGGGTCACATTGGTGGCCAGCGCCTGCCCCACGGCAACGCGCACCGCCACGGTCACGCTCTGCCCAGCCTTCAGCGAGCCGGACGATGAACTCACGGCCAGCGCCGCGGGAACCGCGATGCGGTAAGTGACCGGGCCGCCCTCGGCGGTCAGCGTGATGGTCAGGCCCACCTGCACCTGGGCCGGCGAGACCAGGAGCATGCCCGGTACCGGCGCGGACGCGGACACCGATACCGACGGCTGGCTGGCCGGGCTGGCTGGCTGGGGCGCGGGTAGCAGGGGCGCGGGTGGCAGGGCGACGCCCGGCCGGGTCGGCGCGGGATGGGCCGCCGCGGCGGCAATACCCGAGTGCGGCGACGATGAGCCCGCACCTGGCTGGCCGGCCGGCGGCCCGGAAGCCCGCCCTGACGCGGAGGGGTGCGGTCCCGCTCCGGCTGCTCCGGGCGCCCCCGGCGGCCGGCCGGCCACCGCTGGCGGCCGGGTGTGCTGTGGCAGCAGCCACAGGGCGCCGCCCAGCACGGCGGCCGCGGCCGCGGCGGCCCCGGCCGTCCGGCCGGGATGGCCGCGCCAGCGCACCGATGGTGGCACGTTGACCTGCGGCGGGAACCCGGAATGCGCGAAGGGCTCCGCGCGCCGCGCAACGCTGCCGCGGTAGGCCACCGAGCCCGGCGTGACGTCGGCGAGAAGCTGGCCGACCTGTTCCCGGAGGCTCACCGGGAGCAGGGCCACCGGGACCAGGCCGAGCAGCATCGCCGGGCTGAGCTCGCGGCGCCTGCGCTCGCCGCAGACCTCGCAGCGCTCGATGTGCCGGTTGACCCGCTTGCGGATCAGCGCGGTCAGCTCCCCGTCCCAGCCGTCCAGCATGGCGGCGAGCTCCGGGCAGTGCTCACGGCCGGACCGGGCCACCAGCAGCACGCCCAGTGACGTCCCGAACTGGGACCGGGCCCGTGACGCCAGCGCGTGCGCCTGGTTACGCGGCACGCCCAGCGTGTCCGCCAGGTCATTACCGTCGATCTCGTGGCTCAGGTTCAGCTCGATGATCTCGCGCTCACCTGGGTTCAGCCCGGACAGGGCGGCCCGCACCAGGGCGCGGAGTTCCGCCTGCGCCGCGTTCGTTACCGGGTCCTGCGCCGCGCCGGTTGCCTCTGCTGCTTCATCGAGCGGCGCGGACGAGGCGCGGGCCCGCAGCCGCCGGTGGCACTCGTTGCGGGCCACCGCGTACAGCCACGGCCGCAGCCGGTCAGGTTCACGCAGCCCTGAGACCTTGGATGAGGCGACGATGAAGGTGTCCTGGACAGCGTCGGCCGCGTCGGCAGGCTCGGTGAGCAGGGCCTGGCAGTAGGCATACAGCGCCTGGGCGTACCTGTCGTACGCCGCGGCCAGGCCGACCGGTTCGCCGGCCACGATCGCGGCCACAATCTCGCGATCGTGCATGCCCCAACGCTAGGCCGGTCAGGGACCTTCCGGGCCACAGACGGCGAAAGAGTCCGGACAGATAAGTCCGCTCACCCCGGCGAAAACCAGCGCAGGTTACCCCAGCAGTGTGCCCAGGATGTCGATGACGACGGTAAGGGGCGGCGGAGCCGTCGTCGCCGTGTCCGTGATCGTGGGCGTGTCCGAAGCCGAAGCCGAGTCCGAAGCCGAAGCCGA
>CAYPQM010000039.1:0-15519 GCA_964412845.1 uncultured Streptosporangiaceae bacterium | reverse complement strand
GTCCGAAGCCGAAGCCGAGTCCGAAGCCGAAGCCGAACCCGAGTCCGAAGCCGAGGCCGAACCCGAGTCCGAAGCCGAGGCCGAGGCCGAAGCCGAGGCCGAACCTGAAGCCGAACCCGAAGCCGAACCTGAGGCGGAACCCGAAGCCGAGGACGTCGGCTTGGTTGTCGTCTTGGTGGGCTTGGGCGTCGGCTTGGGCGTGGTCTTCGGGGTGGGCTTGGGCAGGACCGGGGCCGGGGATGAGGCCGCGGTACTGGGGACCGGGGCCAGGAAGAGCGGCGCGGTGAAGGCCGGCTTCTTCTTCTTGGGTGGCGACGGCGTGGGCGTTGACACCGGAGCCGCCGCCGACGGGGAGGCGACGAGGGCTCCGACGCCCCCGGCCGGCCCGGGGAGTGCCTCCGGATTCCCGACGGCCGCCGGGCTGCCGCCGCCGATCAGCAGGAAGAGGATGCCGCCGACCAGGACGAGCGCGGCCGCACCGGCTGACCCGGCCACCACATAGCTGCTCTGCGAGCGCGGCACCGGCGGGGAGATGAGCTGCACCGGGAAGCCCGAGCTGCTGAATGGCCCGGCGCGGTGCGCCACCTGATCGCAGTAGGTCTCCGCGTCCGGCGAGATGTCCGCGACGAGGTGCATGATCTCCTCCCGCAGGCCCGAGGGGAGCATGGCCACCGGGAGCAGGCTGAGCAGCATCGCCGGGCTGAGCTCGCGGCGTTTGCGCTCACCGCAGACCTCGCAGCGCTCGATGTGCCGGTTGACCCGCTTGCGGATCAGCGCGGTCAGCTCCCCGTCCCAGCCATCCAGCATGGCGGCGAGTTCCGGGCAGTACTCGCGGCCGGACCGGGCCACCAGCAGCACGCCCAGTGACGTCTCGAACTGGGACCGGGCGCGTGACGCCAGCGCGTGCGCCTGATTGCGCGGCACGCCCAGGGTGTCCGCCAGGTCATTACCGTCGATCTCGTGGCGCAGGTTCAGCTCGATGATCTCGCGATCGCCCGGGTTCAGCCCGGACAGGGCGGCCCACACCAGAGTGCGCAGGTCCGCCTGCTCGGCCTCGATGCCAACGTCGCCCACGTCCTCTACCATCTCGGCCGACTCATCGAGTGGCGCTGACGTGGCGCTGGCCCGCAGCCGCCGGTGGCACTCGTTGCGGGCCACCGCGTACAGCCACGACCGTAGCCGCTCGGGTTCGCGGAGCCCCGAGACCTTGGATGAGGCGATGATGAAGGTATCGTGCACAGCGTCGGCCGCGTCGGCAGGCTCAGCAAGCAGGGAACGGCAGTAGGAGTACAGGCCCCGGGCGTACTGGTCGTAGGCCGCGGCCAGGCCGGCCGGGTCCCCCTCGACGATGGAGGCCACAATTTCGCGGTCGAACATGGGGATACGGTAGGTCTTCGCGGCGATTTGTGATAGTGAAACGGGGCGATAATCCCGTCACACATGACGCCTGATCGCCCGCGCTGACGGCCAGTAAGCGGCTGCACCGGTGCTCTCCCCCGTGGCCAGGCGGTCAGGATGAGCCGCAGTCGGAGTCGAGTGGCACTTCGTTTGACCAGCGCCTGGACACCGTGTCGTAAGCGATGGCGTAATCGTTCGCGCTGGTACCGGGCACATCGGAGCAATCATCGGCGGGGGTCTGCGCGTACAGCGCACCGCCGGCGAACCCGGGGTAGGAGGTGGCGGCGGCCATTGCCGACCACAGCACGGTCCCGTCGTTGCTCCGGATCTGCAGGAGGACCGGGCCCACATTGAAATGGTCCCCGTTGATCTGGAAATTTGCGCCGTCCCGGCCGCCACCGGCAGCAGAGCAGTCCCCTCCGGAGCAGCTCTGCCGGGCCGGTGGCGTCCAGTCGCTGAGCCACAGGCTCAGCAGGGCCACGCGGTTGTTCGCCTGGGCGTTATCGGCCGCGGCCTGCGCGCGGGTACCAGGGGTGACACATACGTAGTCGGTGGGCACCACCTGACGCCAGACGTAACCGTGCTGGCAGGCATAGCCGCCGCTGGCGACCCGGCTGGCGGCCGCCGCGTTGTCGATGGCGGCCTGGGCCCGGGTGCCGGGGGTGACACACACATAGTCGCCCGGGTAGGCCCGGCGCCACACGTAGCCCTGCAGGCATCGCACGCCGGGATCACCGATGGTGCCGGCCGGGCCGGACCGCGCGCCGGCTGACGGCAGGTGCAGCGAGCGCGGCGGGACCGCCGGCCTGATCGATCCGGCCGAGAGCGCATCCCGGCCTCCGGTGGAGTGGGAGCCGGCCTGCCCGGCGTCCAGTGCGGACGGGCTGCCGGTGCCGCTGACGGTGAGCCCGCGGCCCGCTGAGCCACGTCCCGCGGGGGCGATGGCGCGCGACGTCACGGTTGCATCGCCGGTTGAGCTGCCGACGGAACCGCCGGCCGTGCCGCCCGGGATTTCCAGCCGGGCATGTCCTGGCAACAGCAGCATGACGGTGGCTGTTGCCGCAGTCAGCGCGCTGACAGCGATCCCTGACGCCCGGGCGAGCCTGTTCATCTCGTTCTCCTCCCGCGGCACCCGGTCGTCTGGATGCGAGGTGCGCCGGTTGCCGCCGTGACACAGGTAGGAGTCCTGGGGCCGGTGATGGCCAACAACTTTTCCGGGCACACTTTCCTGGGGAGGCTCCAGCCGCGAGACTCCCCTTCACAGCTACGGGGCGCGGGGGTGGCCAGTTCACGCTGGCCGCCAATCGGGGTCGGCAGGTGCCGGTGGGTCCCAGGTGACGTCACCGTGGCCCGGACGGCGGCCTGCGCAGCGCTACGGACACCAGGCCGGGGATAATCCCGCCGACTGTGCGCGCGCCGACGCGCGCGAGCATTCCAGCCAGGTTTTTCAATACCCCTCCGGGGTTTTAGCCAATACCCCCTGCGGGTTTATTAAACGCTTACCGATGGCTTCTTTAATACCCCCGGGAGGGTCTGCCTTCTGCGCCGCGGGATTCTGCATACCCGCAGGTCCGGTGGGTTATGCTACAGAAACACATTCCCCGTGTGACCCTCTTGCACAGCCACTATCTGCCCCATACCCTTTCATTACTGCTCATCATCAGATGAGCAGACGCGGTCCGAGGCACTCGCCGGCGGCACCATTCCAGCAATGCAGCCGACACGAAAGTCCCGGGAGCCAGCGATGAGCGATATGGCGGTCACCGGAAGCCGCGCCGGCCGGCCGCGGACGGCCACGGCGGCGTGGGCCGCGCCGGACGCCCGGCGGGCACTGCAGATGTGCCTGGGCGCCGGGTGGCTGCTCGACGCCATCTTGCAGTACCAGTCCTGGATGTTCACCAAGGCGTTCGGGCAGATGCTCGCCGGATCCGCCGCGGGCAACCCGGCCGTCATCGCGCACCCGATCACCTGGTCGGCCGGCCTCATCGAGCATCATCCGGGGCCGGCCAATGCCGTGTTCGCGACCGTCCAGTTGCTGCTGGCCCTTGGGATCGCCTGGCGGCCGACCCTCAGGATCGCTCTTGGCGCCTCGATCGCCTGGTCGCTCGCTGTCTGGTGGCTGGGTGAAGGCCTCGGCTCCGTGCTGGCCGGCCGGGCCAGCCCGGTCAACGGCGCCCCGGGCGCGGCCCTCATCTACGCCCTGCTCGCCGTGCTCCTCTGGCCCGCGGACCGCGGCGGGCGGGCTGGCTCCTTCGTGGCGGCACGGCCGCTGGGGGCGCGTGCCGCGCGCGCCCTCTGGCTCGTGCTGTGGGGCAGCCTGGCCTACCTCACCCTGCTCCCCGGCAACCGCACGGCTCGCGGCCTGCCCGACATGATCTCCGGCATGGCCGCTGGCGAGCCTGGCTGGCTCGGCTCGCTCGACGCGAGCACGGCTGCGCTGCTCGGCCGCCAGGGCCTGACGGCCTCGATCATCCTCGCGGCCGTGCTCGCCGTCACCGCGGTCGGCATCTACCTGCCAGCACCCGCGGCCCGCGCGATCCTTGTCCTGGCCATCGTCACGGCCGGCGCCATCTGGGTCTTCGGCCAGGCGCTCGGTGAGATCCTGACCGGCACCGCCACCGACCCCAACTCGGGCCCGCTGCTGGCGCTGCTGGCGATCGCCTACTGGCCCGCCCGGACCACCACCGGCACCGCTCATGCTGAAACCGCTGCGGCGGCCTGTCCCGGTGAACGCCATCCCGGGCCGGCGGGAGGGCGGTGACGTGGCCGGACCCTCCTGGCTCAATGATTTCCTCGCGGCGATCATGATCGTGACCGCGGTCTACTGCGCGGGCCGGCTGGTCATCGCCGCAGCGCGGCACCGGGCCACCGAGCACGACGTGGACCTGGTGCACGTGGTCATGGGCGTGGCCATGGCCGGCATGCTGGTGCCGCGGATCAACCCGGGATGGAGCAGCGGCTGGGCCGTGCTGTTCGGTGCGGCCACGGCCTGGTTCGGCTGGCGGGCATTCCGGGGCTACCGCTCGGCCAGCGCGGACCGGTTCCGGCCCGCGCACCACGTGCCGCACCTCGTCATGTCCGGCGCCATGGTCTACATGCTCGTCGCGGTCTCAAAGTCCGGCGCTGGTTCCGGCCCGGCGGGCCCGGTCGCGGCGATGGGCGGCGCGGCGGGCAGCGTGGCGCGGTTCCCGATCGCGGCCCTCGTGCTGGCGCTGTTCATGATCGGTTACGTGATGTGGGTCGCCGACCGGCTGCCCGCCCTGGCCACGGTCCGGGCCTACCTCGCGGTCCCGGAACTCGCGGCAGGCCTGCCCGCCGCGGTCGGCCTCGGTGCCGCTGCCCAGGTCGCAGCCGGTCTGGACGATTCTGCCGGCCGGGCCGGCCACGACTTCACCGCCACCCCGATCGCGGCGGATACCTCCATTGCGGCCGCGGAGGCCAGCACGGGCCGTCCGGCCCGTGCGGGCCGGACGGCCCGCCGCCCGGCTGCGCCGCTCTCCCCCCGCCTGGCCGCCTGCTGCGAGATCGTTATGGGCATCATCATGGGCTACATGCTCATCCTCATGCTCTAGCCGGAGCTTATTTCCAGATCGCGGTGGATCACTGGCGGCTATCCACCGCGATCATGGAACCCGGCTCGCGTGCGGAGGTCAGCTGGCGGGGGTCGCGAACTGGCCGGGCTGGCGGCCCTGGCCGACCGGGCCCACGTAGGCCTGGGCGATGCCCAGCCACTGGTCCGCCTCGGCACCACGAGCGGTGACCGCGAGGTCGTCCCGGTGCCGACGCTGCGTCACCAGCAGGCAGAAGTCCACCGCCGGGCCGCTGACCACCTGACTCGCGTTCTCCGGTCCCCAGGTCCACAGCTGGCCATCCGGCGCGGTCAGCTCCACCCGGAACGGCTCCTCAGGTGGGGTGAGACCCCGGGCCAGGTAGGAGAAGTCCCTGGTCCGGACGCCGAAACGGGCGACGTGCTCGATCCGCCCGGTGGCGGCACGACGGATGCCGAGCGCGTCGGCGATGTCCTGACCGTGCGCGAACACCTCCATCATCCGCGAGCTGGCCAGGGTCGCCGGTGCCATCGGGCCGGCCATCCAGGGTACCTTCTGTCCCGGCGGGAGCCCGGCGAGCGTGACTCCCAGGCTGACCCGTGCGGTCCGCCAGCGCCGCAGCAGGTCCGCGGGCGGCGTGGCCGCGGCCTGGGCGGCGTCCGCGTCCGCGAACGAATCGAAGTCGCCGACCAGGTCGCCCAGCCGGCCGCCAAACGCCACCGGGTCGGTGGCGGCGAGCAGGGCGAGTTCGTCGCCGCTGGCCAGATGCCCGATCTGGTGCGCAATCGTCCAGCGGGAAGCCGGCGTGGGAAGCGCCCAGTCGCTGAGAGGCAGGTCGGCCACCAAGCGCTCGACGTCGTCGCCTTCAGCGGCGAGGTCAGCCAGTACCTCATCCACCATCGTCATGGAGCGGCCTCCGATCGATCCGTGCATCGTCGCACTCGCCCACAGTGCCAGCACGACTGGCGGATATCCACCCAGACGGGTCAGCCGGTGACAGCCTGATACCTGGCGAGCGCGTCGAGACGGGCGGCCCGGTGGTCCACGATGGGCGCCGGGTAGTCGCGCCCGATCACGCATCCGGCCCGCTGCTGGTCCGCCGCGGACATCTGCCCGGGCTCGTCCAGGTACCGGTCAGCTACCCGGGCCAGTTCGGGAACGTAGGCCCGCACGTACCGGCCGGCCGGATCGTGCCGCTCGCGCTGCAGCGCGGGATTGTAGATGCGCCGGTACGGGGCCTGCGGGTCAACTCCGACCGATGCGATCCATTGCCAGTTGCCGTTGTTGCTCGCCTGGTCGCCGTCGATGAGCCAACGCATGAACCAGGCCTCCCCGCGCCGCCAGTCAATGCCCAGGTCCTTGGTCAGGAACGAGCCGGCGACCAGCCGGACCCGGTTGTGCATCCACCCTTCCCGCAGAAGCTGCCGCATCCCGGCGTCCACCAGCGGGAAACCCGTCCGGCCCTGGGTCCACGCGGTGAAGCCCGGCTCGTCACGGTTCCAGGCGAGCGTGCCACGGTAGCGTTCCTGGAACTCCTGGTGCGCGTTACCCGGATGGTGCAGCAGCACCTGGTGGTAGAAGTCGCGCCAGCAGAGCTGACGGCGGAACGCTTCCGCGCCCTCCCCGCCGGGCAGCCGCGCCTCGACCGACCGCGGGGACAGGCAGCCGAACCGCAGGTACGGCGAGAGCCGGGACGAGCCGCCGTCGGCCGCGAGGTCACGGCCAGCCGCATAGTCGCGCACCGGCCCGGCGAGGAAGGCATCCAGCCGGGCCCGGCCCGCGCTTTCGCCGCCCGCCACGGGCTCCGGCACGTCCTGCCGCAGGCCCAGGCCGGTCAGGGCCGGCAGCTCGCCGGGCCGCAGGCCAGCGGGCATCGAGATCCGGCCGGGCGCGGCCAGCGGGTCCCGGCGCGGAATGCGCTGCCAGTTCCGGTAGAACGGCGTGAACACCGTGTAGGGGCGGTCCTGGCCGGTCATGATGTCGCGCACGTCGTCAACCACGCTGAGCCCGGGATGCGCGTGCATGGTGACGCCCGCGGCGGCCAGCGCGTCCCGCACCGCGCGGTCGCGGCGGCGGCCGAATGGGCCATCATCCCGGGTGACATGTACTTCCCGCGCCCCGGCCGCTTCCGCCAGGGCCGGCAATACGGCCTCGGGCGGGCCGTGCCTGACCACCAAGCCGGCTCCTCGTGACGACAGGTGCCCATGGAGATCGTTAAGACATTCGAGCAGGAAGCTGGTGCGCGGGCCGGAGGGATGCCGCCCGTGCAGCAGCCGGTCATCCAGGCAGAACACCGGCACGACCTGCTCGTGCCGATCCGCGGCGGCCTGCAGCGCGGGATGGTCGTGAACCCGCAGATCACGGCGGAACCACAGGATGGCAACCATGAGAGCCGAGGGTAGACCGCCTGGCCTGGGGCCGAGCGAATCGGGCACCATGCGGGGCGGCGGCCGGTGAGCGGACGCCCGGACGGCACGCTGATCGCCAGCGGCGCACCGTTACCGGATCGTTGCCATGAATCCAAGCCTGCCGCCCGGCCCCCGGCGTGTATAGCTCGTCCCTTGACATCCTGCTGGAATGGCGAAAGGTGAGCCGGTGCGGCAAGACGCCGACTTCCAGGAGTTCTACCAGGCCAACTACGGCCGGATCGTGGCCATGGTCGCGGCCATGCTCGGCGACCGGCATCAGGCGGAGGACGTGGCCCAGGAGGCCTTTGCGCGCGCCCTCACCCGCTGGTCCCGGCTCGGCGGCTATGAGTTGCCCGAGGCGTGGGTCAGGCAGGTAGCGCTGCGGATCGCGATTGACTCCAGCCGCGGAGTGCGGCGGGCCCTCAAGGTCTGCGGCCAGCTCGCCACGCAGCGGCGCGCCGCGGAACCGATGCCCGACGACTCGCTGGCGTTCACCGCCCTGGGCGCCGCGCTGCGCCGCCTGCCCCTGCGCGAGCGCGAGGTGCTCGTCCTGCATTACTTAGCTGACCTGCCGGTTGAGGCGATCGCGCAGGAGCGCGGTCTGCCTGCGGGCACGGTCAAGACGCGCCTGGCGGCCGGCCGACGGCGCCTGGAGGCCGAACTCACCCAGCGCCCGGAGGCGGTGCCCGATGCACGATGACCAGTTGCGCGAGCAGTTCACCAGGTGGGCGCAGCCGCTGCGGACGGCCCGGCCGCCTGCCCTGCCCGTTATCCGGCGCCGTGCCCGCAGGCGCACCGCGCGCCGGGCCGCCGTCTCGGGCCTGGCCGTCATGGGCGTCGTGGCGGCCATCGCCCTGCCGGGATTCCCCTGGACCGGCCACGGCCCAGGCGCGCCAGTCACGACGACGCCGTGGCCGTCCGGACCCGCGGCGCGTGGCGTGCCGCCGTATGCGGTGACGCTCGGTTCTGGCGGGACCGCGTCCGTCGTGGATATGGCCACCGGCAAAGTGCTGGGAAAGGTAGGCAGGCCGGTGGCCCGCTCGTCCTTTGCCTGGGTCGCCGCGGCTGATGACCGCACCTTCGTGCTGGCTGATCAGGCCACCGCCAGCGACCGGTTCTACCTGCTGCGGCTGACCGCCGGCGGCAAGCCCGGCCGGCTGACCACGCTGAACGTCCGGCCGTTGCACGACGCCCAGATCTACGGCATGGCCGTGACCGCGGACGCCAGCAAGCTGGCCGTGGCCTGGCAGAATTACCCGGCCGGCCCATTCGCCAGCCACATCGACGTCACCACGCTGGCCACCGGCGCGACACATGCCTGGACCTCAGCCCTCGGCGGCGCTCTCTCCCTGTCCTGGGCTGGCGACCACGCCCTGGCCTTCGAATGGCAGGACACCTCCCGCCCGGCACGCTCCGGCGTGCGCCTGCTCGACACCAACACCGCCGCCGCCAGCCCGCTGGCATCCAGCCTGCTCATCCCGGCCAGCACCCGGACCGCCACCCTCAGCAGCCCTAGCAACCCGCTGATCAGCCAGGACGGATCCACGCTGTTCGCCACCATGGCCGCCGGCGCCGCTGGCACCAAGACCTCCATGGTCAGGTTCTCCGCCCGCACCGGCACGCTGCAGGCGGTGCTGACCCGGCCCGCCGGAACTAGCCAGGCCCAGTGGTACTGCGGCGTGCTGTGGGCCGATCCGCGCGGCCGGCACATCCTCATTCAGTGCGGCGCCACCCAGGCCAGCATCGACGGCACCCACACCACCCCGATCCACCTGCATCAGCTCATCCCCGCGTCACCCATCGGATACGCCAACACCTTCGCCTGGTAACACCACCGCGGCTGAGACCATGGGGGCATGCCGCGAATGCCCCAGCCCTACCGCAATGGCGAGTTGGTCATCGTGATCGACTGCGCTGACCTGGACCGGTCAGCGCAGTTCTGGGCGAGTGTGCTCGGGTACGCGGCCGGTGGCCAGGCGAACGGGACGTACCGGAGCCTGTGGCCGGCCAGCGGCGCGGGCATCGAGGTACTCCTGCAGCAGGTAGACGACGAGAAGCAGGGCAAGAACCGGCTGCACCTGGATCTGCGCACCGCCGACCTGGGCACCGAAGTCAGCCGGATCCTCGATCTGGGCGGCTCGCTGATGACCGGGGAGCCGGTCGCCGAAGAGGGCTGGCGGTGGCATGTTCTCGCCGACCCCGACGGCAATGAATTCTGCGTGCTGCAGCCGCCGCCCGGCGGACGCTGAGCCGGTCAGCTCCCCCCGATCCCCAGGACGGTGAGCGCCACCAGGGCCAGCGTGGTACTGGCCATGAGGCCGTGGCCCAGGACGATGGGGACCGGGAAATGACCTTCGGCGGGCGTGGCGGCGCGCGCGCTCACCGCTCCTTCCCTGGTGCTGGCGCGCAGCGCGGCCCGGAGCGCGCGGCGGACGGTGATCCAGCGGCCCAGCATGGTCAGGCCCAGCAGCGCGACCACGCAGAGCGTGGAGAACGCGATCCAGCCGAGGATGTCCCGGTCCTCGATCAGGTAGATGATCCACACGACGAGGCCGGAAGTGGCGAGCAGGACATGCCCGGTGATCACCGTGCGGGGCAGCCGGCTGACCGCGCCGCCCGGCGCGCTGACGTCGTATTCGATCAGCCAGACGACGAGCAGGTAGAGCCCCGCGAAGGCGGTGATGACCCAGGTGATCAAAGCGAAGACATTCATGATCTCTTCTTTCCGGCAGCTTCGGTCACACGCTGCGGCCAACGGATGTGTCCCCCAGTGACGCCCTGAAACGCTGAGCCGGCGTTCTGGCGCACCCGCGCCCTGCCAACTGCCGGGTCAGCTGTACGTCCCTGTCACGGACTGCCGTGGGTGATGGTTCACCGGGCCTGGCACCGTTTACATCGTTGCTGGCCACGGGCACGGCTTGGCCGCCCCGGCGCTGACCTACTAGCAAGTAATGGAGCGCGGCGCGGCGGTCGTAATTCTCTGACTATAGTCAGAGAGTGGATTCGGACATCGTCGACCAGGTCCGGAGGTTCAACCGGACCGTCACGCAGCGGATCGGCGCGCTCAACGACGCGTTCCTGTCGCGCGGCCGGCCGCTCGGGCAGGCGCGCCTGCTGTGGGAGATCGGCCCGGCCGGCTGCGACGTCCGGTTGCTGCGATCGCGGCTTGACCTGGATTCGGGCTATCTGAGCCGGTTGCTCCGGGCATTGGAGAACGACGGTCTCGCCGCCGTCGAGCAGAACGGGGCCGACCGGCGGATCCGCACGGCGCGGCTCACCAGCCGCGGGCTGGCCGAGCGGGCCGTGCTTGACCAGCGCTCTGACGATGCGGCCCGGTCCATCCTGGAACCGCTCAGCCCGCGTCAGCGCACCCGGCTCGCCGCGGCGATGGCCGACGTCGAGCGGCTCCTGCTGGCCTCGGCGATCCAGGTCACCGTGCGCGACCCCCAGCGCCCAGACGCCCGATCCTGCCTGCGGGCGTACTTCAGCGAACTGGCCCGCCGCTTCGACACCGGCTTCGACCCGGCGCTGAGCATCTCGGCCGAGGACGAAGAACTGACTCCGCCCGCGGGCCTGCTGCTGGTCGCCACGCTGCACGCCGAGCCGGTCGGGTGCGCCGCGGTCAAGTTCCACGACAGCGCGCCGGCCGAGGTCAAGCGGATGTGGGTCGCCCCCGCCGTCCGTGGACTCGGGCTCGGCCGGCGGCTCCTCACCGACCTGGAAGCGCACGCGGCGGCCCGCCAGGTGCGCACCCTCCGGCTGGAAACCAACCGCGTGCTGGACGAGGCGATCGGCCTGTACCGGGCGGCCGGCTACCGCGAGGTGGCCGCGTTCAACGAGGAACCCTACGCCGACCACTGGTTCGAGAAGACCCTGGGCCAGTCCAGTCCGCCCGCGCCGGACCGGCCGGGCCGGGCCCAGTGAGAGCAACCCTCAGGCACGATCCGAATGCCTGCTCCGGTGGCCGGGCCCGGCCGAGGGATCTCCTTCCATGGGGCTGTAGTCGGCTACCCCACGGCGCCAGTAACCGTCCACGGCGACGCGTGCCGGGCCGAGGCGCAGTTCGTCGCGCAGGTACCGCCGGATCGGCGTGATGGCACCGGTCTCGCCCGCGACCCAGACGAACCCGTCACCGGCCGGCGGTTCGATATTTCGCAGGGCGCGTTCCAGGGTGTGCTCGCCGGCCCGGTCACGATGCAGCCAGCAGATGGTGACCTCGGCTGGCGAGCTGAGCGCGAGTTCCTCGCCCGGGTCAGCCACCTCGGCCAGCAGGATGCCACGGGCACCCGGCCGCAGTTCCGCAAGCCACCGGGCGGCGGCCGGCAGGCCGGTCTCGTCCACGGCCAGCAGGTACCAGTCGAGGTCCGCAGGCACCACCCTCGAGCCGCGCGGTCCGAGCACCCCGACCCGGTCGCCGGGCCGCGCCTGGCCTGCCCATCGGGTGCCGGCCCCGGTGCCGTGCAGGACAATATCGATGTCCAGCTGGCCAGGGTCGGCCACGAAAGAGCGAACCGTGTAGATGCGGTTCGCGTCGCCCGCCCCGGCCGGACGCACGACCGGCTCCGCGCCCCGCTGGGCGGGGAAGAACACCTTGACGTGGTCGGTCGGCGCCGAGGTGCGGAACCCGGCCAGTTGCGGGCCGGCCAACGTTACCCGCAGCAGGCGTGGCGTGAGCTGCCTGATCCGGCGGACGTCCACTACCCGGGGGGCCACCGGATGCGGCAACTGCCGGGGCGCACCGGCCCGGCCTGCGCTCACCTGAGGGCTCCACGTCTGGGGACGGCACCTGTGGGGGCTGCGCGTCTGAGGACCGCACGTCTGAGGGCCGCACGTCTGAGGACTGCACATCGCCGTGCTGCGGCGGCACCGGCCGCGATGATGCTCATCACGTCAGCGAGCTCTTCAGCACTATCCGTACAGTCCGTCGATATCATAGACATACTGTAACGTAAAATCATCCCCGGTGCGGCCGCCCGGGCCCGGGCCTGGGCGTGAAGACACGCCGGCTGGAGCCGCCCCCCGCGGCGACCGGCGCCGCTGGCCCCTCGGCTGGACAGGGCCGTGACCCTCGTGATAGTCATACCCCCTATGGGTATATGTGCGCTGTGCGCGAAGAGATCAGGGTGACGGCTGCCTGATGCGCGCCGATCTGCTCGCCACCGTCACTGCCGGGCACCTGCTCACCGACGTGGGCCGCGGTGTCCGGGAAGCGTTCTACATGTTCTGGGACACCTTGTGGGCCCTGGTGCTCGGCTTCGGGCTGTCCGGTGCGATCCAGGCCTTCGTGTCCCGGGACGAGATGCAGTCCCGCCTCGGTAACCACCGGCCCGGCACGGTCGCCCGGGCCGGCCTGTACGGCGCTTTGTCGTCATCATGCTCGTACGCGGCGTCAGCCATGGCCAAGTCGCTGTTCGCCCGCGGCGCCGACTTCGTGGCCGCGATGGTCTTCATGTTCGCCTCCACCAACCTGGTCATCGAGCTGGGGATTGTGCTCGCCGTCCTGATTGGCTGGCAGTTCGTGGCCGCCGAATTCGCGGGCGGGATCATCATGATCGTGCTGCTGGCCGTCGCCGGCGGGCTGTGGTTCCGGGGGCGGGCACTGGCCGAAGCCCGCCAGGCAGCCGACCAGGACCGCAGTGCTCACCAGGAGCACGGTGACGGCCGCACCGCGCTGGCGCGCCTCCCATGGCGGCGGCGGATCCGCTCGGCGGCGGGCTGGTCCGATGCCGCGGGCTACACCATGAGCGACCTCACCATGCTGCGCCGGGAGATGGTGACCGGCTTCCTGGTCGCCGGCTTCCTCGCCGTCCTCGTCCCCGTGCGCGCCTGGAACGCCGTCTTCCTGCACGGCCACGGCTTCTGGACGACGCTGGAGAACGTGATCGTGGGGCCGTTCGTGGCCATCATCAGCTTCGTCTGCTCGATCGGCAACGTGCCCCTCGCCGCAGCGCTGTGGCAGGGCGGCATCAGCTTCGGGGGGGTCATCAGCTTCATCTTCGCCGACCTGATCACCCTTCCGCTCCTGCTCATCTACCGCAAGCAGTACGGGCGGCGGATGACGTTGCGGATGCTGTGGATCTTCTGGGCGGTGATGTCCCTGGCCGGCCTGGCCACCGAGGGACTGTTCCGGGCGGCGGGCTGGGTGCCCGCGTCCCGTGCGGCCGTGGTGCTGGGCGACACGCTGCGCTGGAACTACACGACCGTCCTCGACATCCTCGCCCTGGGCGTCTGGGCCGCCCTTTACTGGCTGCACCGCAACCGGGAACGCTTGGGCGGCGGCACTGGCTACGCGACCGATCCCGTGTGTGGCATGCAGGTCGAACGCCAGCCCGCTCCCGCCACCCTGGAGCATGGCGGCCAGCGCTACTACTTCTGCTCCGAGCACTGCCGGGACCGCTTCGCCGCTCACCCCGGACGGCCGCCGGGCGCCGCAGGCGCCGCTACTGGCGGGCGGCGCGGGAATCCGGGCGGAGGCCGGTGAGCGTGACCCCGACCAGCCGGCCGACCGCCGCCTTGGACGGCAACTCGCTGGCCGCGCTGACGGCGTGCCGGCAGTACGCCGTCAGCTCGGCCGGATCGACGTCATCGCGGACGGCACCGGCCTGGGCGGCCTCGGCCAGCAGCCCCCTGAGGAGCTCGTTGAGCTGACGGTTCGCGTGGGCGAGGTGCTCCCCCTGATGGAGCAGCGCCGCCAGCTCGGTCCCGTGGTGCTCGTAGTGGATGAGCGCATAGGCCAGCAGGACCGCTTCGAGGCGCTCGCGGGGTTCGCCTGCTTGCTCGCGCAGCCGAGTGAGCTGCTCCAGGTGGCCGGCGACCTGGCGAAGGTGCCAGGCCACCAGTATCGCCTCGACGTCGGGGAAATACTTGTACAGCGTCGCGCGCCCGATACCGGCCTCCCCGGCGATCTGCGACATCGTCACCGACAGCAGCCCGTGCTCCGCCACCAGTGCGGCCGTGGCGTCGAGGATCGCCGCGCGGACATCCCGGCGGTGTGCCTCGATCGTCTCGTTCCACAGTTTCGGCATCACCCGAGGTTACGTGTTGCCGCCTGGCGGCTGATCTCAGGCGAGCATCCTCCTGACATCGAAGGCCTGCGGGAGGAAGCCGAATTTGCGCATGAGATCGGCGACATGCTGGATCACCGTCGGGTCCGTTTCCTGCGGATATTCGGGCGGCACCATCAGCGCCGACGCCATGGGCGACACGCCCGCGAACCTGGCCATGGCATGCCGGACGGCCGCGAGGCTGGTCCCGGCGATCGTCTGGGCCGCGACGATGGCCCGGCGGAAGGCCGCCGCGGTCCGGGGGTACTTGTCCGCCCACGCCTGGGTCACGATGTACCCGCTGACCGGCAGGCCCTCGGTCGTCCCCTGATCAGTATCGAGCAGTGGCTGGGCACCGATACTCATTTCTGCCCGGCTGATGAACGGCTCAGGGAGATATGCGGCATCCACCCGGTGCGCCGCCAGAGCGGTGGCCATCTGCGGGAACGGGATAGGAACGAAATGCACGTCAGACGGCTGTACACCGCTGTCGGCCAGCACTGAGCAGACCAGTAACATGCCGATGTTGTCGAGCGCGTTGACCGCGATCGACTTGCCCCTGAGCTGGGCAGCGGACTGGATCGGTGACCCGGCCGGGACCACCACCTCCTGGCTGGACGGCCGCAGCACCGATCCCGCGGCGAGAATGCGCAGCCGGGCATGGTGCATGGCGTCCGCGAGGATGTAGGAGACGTAACCGCCGACCGTGACGTCGTACCTGCCCGCCAGCTGGTCGGTGATCGCCGTGGAACTGCTGCCGGCCGGCACGATCTTCACGTGCAGGCCCTCGGCGGCGAAGAGCCCGCGCTGCTGGGCGATGTATAACCCCGCCGAGTCGGCCGACGGGACGGCCGCGACGGTCAGATCTGGTTTCTCGACACCTGTCGATGACGCTGGCCCGGCACCGTTCGCGCAGCCCGCGACGAGTAGGGAGGCGGCCAGCAGGCCCGCGGAGGATAGGTAAGAAAACGGACGAATCATAGTAATTTCCCCATTTGCCCATGCATCGAATACGACCCATCCCCCGGGCATTAAGAAGAATAAATTCCGGCTTCCCATAAAAGCAACCGATTGCGCCTAATTCGCCGGCCTGGCACGCCGGCCGCAGATTGTGATCTTGCG
>CAYPQM010000038.1:36115-44098 GCA_964412845.1 uncultured Streptosporangiaceae bacterium | reverse complement strand
GCCTGGTCCGGCCCGAGATGCCCGCGCGGGTCGTCCCGGCCGAACTGGCTTTGTGACTCATCCCGGCCGAAATGCCCCAGCGCCTGGTCCGGCCCGAGATGCCCGCGCGGGTCGTCCCGGCCGAACTGGCTTTGTGGGTCGTCCTGGCCGAAATGGCCAGCTGGCTCGGCATCGTCGAAATGGCCACGATCGCCGATCTGGTCGTGCACGTCGACCGGCAGATCCCCCGCCGTGAGGGCGGCCGGCGCGGCAGGCAGGGCCCGCTGGTGTGGTACGCCGGACGTGACCTGCAGGTGCTGGGCACCGAAGCCGCCCGCGCCCAAGGCGGCTAGCGCAGCGGGCTGCCACGGCGGGACCGGACGCTCCGGAACGGGCTGGCCCTCTGTCTGCCCGGAGCGATCCTTCGCGACGAACCGGACCACCAGGGCAATGCCGACCGCTGCCACGCAGGCGCCGTAACTCCAGGCGACAAAACCGGAGTAGCCGAAGAAGGCCTTGGCCGGACGGCCGGCCAGCAGCCCGTGCACGATCCCGAGTAGCCACGCGGCGTATGCCATGCAGTGCAGGATTCGCCACGACGCCGGGGACATGTTGGTGGCGAGCCGAGCGCGCATGATCCCGGTCGCCGCGATCACCACAAACAGGTCGGAGGCGACGGTGCCGAGGCCGAGGTAGAACGTGCGCCCCTCGTCCAGGAAGGGCAGCACCGCATCGGCCGGTTGCGATCGCCCAGCGGCTATCTCGAAGACGATGTGAATGATGAGAAAGGACAGCGCACCGAACGAGACCGCACGGTGCACGGCCTGAGATGTGACCCGGCTGGCGGGGGTCATGAAGATGCGGTCGGTGGAAACCAGGCCGATCCCGACCGCCGCAGTGAGCGCGATGAGCGCGAACACTCCCGCGTAGTACAGGAGGAAACCCTCAGTCGCCAGGCCGACAGCCCGGCCGCTCCCTGTCTTGCCCATCACCACGACAACGATGACGGTCACGACGAACAGCATGATCCCGGCGGGTAGCCACGACCGGGATGGCTGAACCCGCGCATCCTGATAGGTCGGACCTCTGCGGGGCAGGAAGCTACGTGAGCGCCCAGGCGAACGGCCACGGTCTACTGACACTCTTTTCCCTCCCGGGGGAGCAATTCCACCGCTTTTACCATTACCGTGAAATAGCTAACATGAGGGCAACATTGCCACTCCCGGGAGATCCCGCCTCTCCGCCGGATGATCAAGATGCTATCGCGCCCGATTCCGGTTACGCAACGAAACGATATAGAAACTGGCACGAGCGACCGTTTCCGCACGTCAGAGCGGGGGTGATGGGCCAGCAAGCCAGCCGGCTTAGCGACCCTCTGGACTGGTCTTGCGGGCGGTCTCGGAGGCGGTCTCCAGTGCCTGTCCCAGGTCCTCTGCATGGCAGGTCAGATCCCACGCCGCAGGGTAGGAATTGCGCTGCCGCCCGCGAATCCACGTACCAACTTGTGATAACAAGCCAATTCCTGGTGACCCCCCCGCCAACACAGCCGGACCGGCACCCCGTCGGCCAGTGCCGTCTCCCCCCCGAGGAGTCCCGTTCCCATGGGCGGAGGATAGCCAGCTGCCGCCGCCTGCCCTATCCCCGGATCATGGGGTATGGCCTTGTTCCTGACCGAGGATCGCGGGACTACCGAGCCGCCGCGGCTGCCTCGCCCCGGAGGCTGTGATCGGCCGCGGCATCAGTGATCGCTGTGGCTGGGCCCGGCCTGGCCGATGGCGGAGGGGACATAGTCGACCGTGACGGGCAGATGGTCGGAGGCTCTCCTGGCCAGCTCGTTGTCCGTGACGTAGTGCGCGCGCAGCGCGCCGACCACGCTGCAGGTCACCCGGATCGCGTCGATACGGCGCCAGATTCCGTGCACGCCATACCCGTCGTCCTTATGGTGGCCGGTCGTCGCCTGCCACGGCGAGCGCAGAACGGCCGCCGCATCATGCAGGCCGCCGGCCCAGAGCACCTCTCCGGCGCCCCGGTCCACCCAGTGCCGCCGCTGCCCCTGGGAGTCGTAGTCCCACTCACACTGGTACACCATGTCCGTGAACCACTCCGTCCCGGCGTACGGGTCGCGCGGCTCGTAGAGCGACCAGTTCCCGGTGGCCTCGTCGCGCACCCGGTCGGCACTCTCAGCGTTCCAGTCCGCTCCGACCAGCGTCGGCGGCCCCGCGGGCGGCCGGGCGAGAAATGCCACGAGCAATTCGTTCTGGTCGGAGCGTATTTTCCGGCCGAACGGCGGCGCATGGTAGGCGGCATGGCGCACGGCGTGGCCGCCGAGGTCGAGCCGCACCGACGCCAGTGAATGCCAGAATTCATGCTGCCGGTTGTGGAAGGAGCCCGGCACCGGCTCAATGCCCGGCCGCCACAGCAGCGCGACGTGGTAGCCGTGCGACCCCATGCCGAGCGCCGGGGACACGTAGCCGAGGTCGGGCCCCGGGATCTGGCAGTCCATCTCCAGGTCCTCGCCGAGCTGCAGCAACCGCTCCCGGGCGGTGGCCGCGTTCGGCGCGCGGATCTCCTGGATGGCGAGGACGTCGGTATCGAGGGCGCGGATGGATTCCACGACAACGTCGTAGTGCTCGCGCCCGCTGGCGGAGACGTCCGCGAACAGGTCGAGCACGTTGTACGTCGTGAACAGCACCGAATCCCGCGAGGTCCGCGGCACGCCCCCCATGCCCGACATTCGCAGCCCTCCGACGCCAGTCCGCCCCGAGAAGACCCTACCGATGTTCTGGCCCCGCGGCGCGGCCCCACGCCCAGGTCAGGGCACGGTGAGCTGCACGGCGACCAGTTCAGCGATCTGCGCCGTATTCAGCGCGGCGCCCTTGCGCAGGTTGTCCCCGCAGACGAACAGCTCAAGGGCGTTCGGGTCATCGAGAGCCCGGCGCACCCGTCCCACCCAGGTCGGATCGGTGCCCACCACATCGGCCGGGGTCGGGAACTCCGCGCGTTCCGGGTCGTCGTTGAGTACCACACCTGGCGCCTCGCTCAGCGCCCGCTGCGCACCTTCTCTGGTGATCTCGCGGTCGAATACCGCGTGCACCGCCACCGAGTGGGTGGTGATGACCGGAACCCGGACACAGGTCGCGGAGACCTTCAGCCCCGGCAGGCCGAGGATCTTCCTCGACTCGTTGCGGACCTTCATCTCCTCCGACGACCAGCCGTCTTCTTTGACCGAGCCCGCCCAGGGCACCACGTTGAGCACCAGCGGAGCCGGGAACGGCCCGAAGTCCCCGATGGCCGCCCGCAGGTCACCGGCGCGCTGGCCGAGGGCGCGGGACCCCGCGACCTTGTCCATCTGCGCGTACAGCGCGTCGATCCCGGCCTGGCCGGCCCCCGATGCCGCCTGGTAGGAGGAGATGACCAGCTCACGCAAGCCGAACACGCGGTGCAGCGCAGCCACCGCGACGATCAGCGAGAGCGTGGTGCAGTTCGGGTTCGCGATGATTCCCCTGGGCCGCCTGGCCGCCGCCTGGGGGTTGACCTCCGGCACGACGAGCGGGACATCCGGGTCCATCCGGAACGCACCGGAGTTGTCCACCACGACAGCTCCGTGCTCGACGGCGACCGGGGCCCACTGCGCGGATACCTCGTCCGGGACGTCGAACATGGCCACGTCCACCCCGTCGAACACCTCCGGGGCCAGGGCGACCACCTCGATGTCCACGCCGCGGACCCGCAGGATCCGGCCCGCCGAGCGCGGCGAGGCGACCAGCCGGATCTCCCCCCACACGTCATCCCGGGTGGACAGCAGGTCGAGCATGACGCTGCCGACGGCGCCGGTCGCGCCCACGACAGCCAGTGTCGGCTTGGCGCTCACCGGCCGGTCCCCCCGTACACGACGGCCTCGACCTCGTCCGCTTCCAGCTTGAAGGCCCGGTGCGCCGCGGCTACCGCTACGTCCACTTCGTTCTCGTCCACCACGACCGAGATCCTGATCTCCGAAGTGGAGATCATCTCGATGTTGACCCCGGCGTCAGCCAGCGCGCCGAAAAACGTGGCTGTCACCCCGGGATGGGACCGCATCCCCGCCCCGATCAGCGAGATCTTCCCGATCCGGTCGTCATACAGCAGCGACTCGAACCCGACCTCGGGCTGGATCGCGCGCAGCGCTGCCATAGCGGCCTGCCCGTCAGCGCGCGGCAGAGTAAACGAGATGTCGGTGAGGCCCGTGGTGGCCGCCGAGATGTTCTGCACGATCATGTCGATGTTGATCCCGGCATCGGCGATGGTCCGGAAGATCCGGGCTGCCTCGCCGACCCGGTCGGGGACGGCGGCGACGGTGATCTTCGCTTCGCTCCTGTCGTGCGCGACGCCGGAGATGATGGCCTGCTCCATGTCGGCTCCCTCCGTCTGCCGTTGCGCTGTATCGCTGACCCTGGTGCCCTCGCGGTTACTGAACGAGGACCGCACGTGGATCGGCATCCCGTACCGCCGCGCGTACTCGACGCAGCGCAGTTGCAGGACCTTGGCCCCGCATGCGGCCATCTCGAGCATTTCCTCGTAGCTGATCCAGGGGATCCGCCGCGCGGTGGGCACGATCCGCGGATCCGCGGTGAACACGCCGTCCACATCGGTGTAGATCTCACAGACGTCAGCCTTCAGCGCCGCGGCCAGCGCCACCGCCGTCGTGTCGGAACCGCCCCGCCCCAGGGTGGTGATGTCCTTGCCGTTCTGCGACACGCCCTGGAAGCCGGCCACGATCGGGATCGCCCCGTCGGCGAGCGCGCCGGAGATCCGGCCCGGGGTCACATCGATGATCCGCGCTTTGCCATGCTCGGAATCCGTGATCACGCCGGCCTGGGAACCGGTGAAGGAGCGCGCCTTGAGACCGAGATTGGCGATGGCCATGGCCAGCAGCGCCATCGAGATCCGCTCGCCCGCCGTGAGCAGCATGTCGAGTTCCCGGCCCGGCGGCAGCGGGCTGACCTGCCTGGCCAGGTCATGCAGCTCATCGGTGGTATCGCCCATGGCGGACACCACCACGACCACCGAATGGCCGGCCTTGCGGGTGGCGATGATGCGCTGCGCCACCCGCTTGATGCCGTCGGCGTCGGCCACCGAGGATCCACCGTACTTCTGCACGACTAGCGCCACGGGCGCGCCACTCCTCCCGTTCGGGCTGCTGGCGGCTTGAGTGTACCTACCCCTGGACGGGAGGCCCTCCGAATTTTCCGCGGAGCCAGCCGCCGGCCGCTGACCGGGCGGCCGGGCCGGTCACGACTGGGTGCTTTCCTCCGCCACGTCGAGCATGGCGTGGGCGAGCACGGCGTGCAGCGCCCTGAGCGCCGCGGTGCCATGGGTTCCCCAGTGGTTCACGTAGGAGTACTGCCACCACCAGAGGGCCTCAAGCGAACGGCCCGCCTCATAGTGCTGCAGGCCGTGAATCAGGTCCGCCGCGACCGCGGCGAGATCGTCCGACAGGCGGAACGAGGTCAGCCGGGTGTCCGCGTAGGGGTCGAACAGCTCGGCGTATTCGTCGCAGTCGATCAGGATCCGGGCGAGCCCTGACCTCAGCAGGTCCAGATCAGGATCGGCACCCACGTCAGGTTCCCAGTTGTCCGGCAGGATCACGTCCTTGCTCGCCCCGAGCTGCGCCCCGGCCAGCAGGATCTGGGATACCTCGAGCAAGAGGACGGGAACGGTTTCCTCGCCACCCTCGCCCCGGGCCAGCGCGGCCACTCCGTCCAGGAAATCCCGCGCCTGGACCGCGATCCGGTCCGCCAGCGGGTTCCACCCGTCGGTGTGACCAGCCCTAGACATCAAGGAGCCTCCGTCCTTCGAACGCGCGGCCGAGAGTGACCTCGTCCGCGTACTCCAAGTCGCCGCCGACCGGGAGCCCGCTGGCCGGCCGGGTCACCCGGAGCCCCAATGGCTTGACGAGACGAGCCAAGTACGTTGCGGTCGCTTCACCCTCGAGATTGGGGTTGGTCGCGAGGATCAGCTCGGTGACGGCGCCATCGGAGAGCCGCGCCATCAGTTCCCTGGTCCGCAGATCCTCCGGACCGATCCCGTCAATCGGGCTGATCGCCCCGCCGAGAACATGGTAGCGGCCGCGGAATTCACGGATCTTCTCAACCGCCGCAACGTCCTTCGGCTCCTCGACCACGCAGATCACCGACTGATCGCGGCGTGGGTCACGGCAGATGCGGCACTCGTCTTCCACCGCCACGTTGCCGCAGATCCGGCAGAACTGCACCCGCTCGGTGACCTCCACCAGGACCGAGGCGAGCCGCCGGACGTCCGTGGCGTCTGCCGCAAGCAGGTAGAACGCGATCCGTTGCGCGCCCTTCGGCCCGACGCCCGGCAGCCGGCCAAGCTCGTCGATAAGGCTCTGGACGACCCCTTCGTACACGTCAGGACCTGACCCCTCAGCCGCTGCCGGGCGGGAGGCCCGGACTGTCCCCAGGCCCGGGGAATCCTGGCCGCCCGGAAAGGTCCGGCAGGCCAGGAAGGTCGGGCAGGCCAGGAAGGTCAGGCAGCCCGGCCGCGCCACCGAGCCCGCCGAGGCCGGCCGCGAGTGGCCCCATCTTCTCCTGCTGCAGCTCACCTGCCGCGCGGTAGGCGTCGCGGACGGCCGCGAGCACCAGGTCAGCGACGGTCTCCGCGGTCTCGGCGGGATCTCCGGCGTCGATCACGGCCGGGCTTATGGTGAGATCCACCAGGTCGCCCTGCCCGTTGACCCTGGCCTTGACGAGCCCACCCCCCGCGGTCCCTTCCACCTCGGCGTCGGCCAGCTCACGTTGCGCGCTCATCAGCTGGTCCTGCATCTGCTGTGCCGCGGCTAGCAATTGCTGCATGTCCATCTGACCGCCAGGGTCCACTGCGCCCTCACTCGGAACGATCGGCTCGTATCACTCTGTCGCTTTGAGCCTATGGCCTACTGGCGCCATCAGGTGCGGCGGCGCGGCACAGGGCCCTGCCGTGGAAAACGAAGAGCAGTGAACTTTTTACCCCCCCAGAGGGCCAAAAAGTTCACTGCTAACAAGATCCCCCCGGACGCGCGCAGCGGAGATCAGCTTTCCCGGCACTAAGCTTCGTCGATCTCGGCGATGATCTTGCCGCCGAGCTCCCGCTTGATGAGGTCCATGCCCGTCAGGTCCTCCCGGACCGGCGCCGAGGCGGTAGGCCCGTGCTCGGCCGGGACGACGCCCGGCCGAGTGGTGCCAGGCCGAGTGGTATCAGACCGACTGGTGCCAGCCCGGTCAGGGTGCGACTGCGCAGCCTGAGGCCGGGGCAAATCAGTACGGGCTGAATCAGCACGGGCGGGATCAGGCCGGGCGGGATCAGGTCGAGCCGCATCCGGCCACCCGGAGTCGGCAGCGGACTGAGCTGCGGGAGCCGCAGGGTGCGGCGGCAGATCCCGCGGCCCAGGGTTGGCCGGCGCGCCGCCCAGCTGGGCCGCGTAGACCGCCCTGACCTGCAGCCTGAACCCAAATGTGGTCTCCAGGACACTGCCCAGGTCGCGATCGCAGCCGCTGCTGGAAAAACCCTTTACATCGCCCTCACGGGCAAACCGGACGGTGAGGACACCGTCCTCCACTGAGTGCACCGCAGCGTTACTGAGCAGCATCCAGGCCACCCGGCGCTTGCTCTTGACGGCATCGAGGATCTCGGGCCAGCGCTGACTGACCGATTCGTAGTCGCCCCGGCCGCCCGGCTGACGACCAGCGGCCTGCCCAGCGGGCGGTTCCGGGACAGCCCGCGGCGGCTGGGCGGACTCAGCCTCGTGCCGGGACTCGGAGCCGGCCTGCACAGACTCTCGGCCGACCGACACGGACTCCGGCCCGGCCGACACGGACTCCGGCCCGGCCGACACGGACTCCGGGCCGGTCTGCACAGACTCCGGGCCGACCTGCACGGCGGCCTTGCGCGCGTCCGCCGCAGCGGACCGCGCGGCCGAGCGAGACTCCGCAGCCGAGCGAGACTCCGCAGCCGCATGTGGCGACGGCT
>CAYPQM010000038.1:0-36015 GCA_964412845.1 uncultured Streptosporangiaceae bacterium | reverse complement strand
GCCGAGCGAGACTCCGCAGCCGAGCGAGACTCCGCAGCCGCATGTGGCGACGGCTGACGGGGCTCAGCATGGCCATTCGACTCGGCGGGCCGGGCAGGCTCACGGGATGCCTCGCCCTCATCCGGCCCGGCAGCCTGCGACCCAGCGGGCCCTGGCCCGCCTTCCAGCCTGCGTTCCAGCCGCTCCAGCCTGGCCAGCATGGCCTTCTCCCCGGTGCCCGCGGCAGGCAGCAGAATCTGGGCACAGGTGAGTTCCAGCAGCAGCCGCGGGGACGTCGTCCCGCGCATCTGGATGAGACCTTCGCTGAGGATCTGCGCGGCCCGGGCCAACTCGGCCTGGCCGAACCGCGCGGCCTGCTCGCTCATCCGGTCCAGCCGGTCGGCGGGCAGGTCAAGGAGCCCGGTCTGGCCAGCCCCCGGAACGGCCGCGAGCACGATCAGGTCACGGAACCGGTCGAGCAGGTCCGCGGCAAACCGCCGCGGATCGTGGCCAGCCTCCACCACGCGATCGACGGCACGGAACACCGCGGCGCCATCCAAGCCCGCGAACGCATCTGCGACCTCGTCGAGCAGGTTGTCGTCGGTGTACCCGAGCAGCGCCACGGTCTGGTCGTAACGCAGCCCGTCTTCGCCCGAGCCAGCCAGCAACTGGTCGAGAACCGAGAGCGAATCGCGCGCCGACCCAGCACCCGCCCGCACCACCAAGGGCAGCACCGCGGGCTCGTAACCGATCCCCTCGGCGCGCAGGATCTCGTCCAGCAGGTCCCGGAGGACCGCAGGTGGCACCAGCCTGAACGGATAGTGATGCGTCCTCGACCTGATGGTGGCGAGGACCTTCTCTGGCTCGGTCGTGGCGAAGACGAACTTGAGGTGCGGCGGCGGTTCCTCGACGAGCTTGAGCAACGCGTTGAACCCCTCCCGCGTCACCATGTGAGCTTCATCGATGATGTAGATCTTGAACCGCGCCGAGACTGGTGAGTAGAACGCCCGTTCCCGCAAGTCCCTGGCGTCGTCGACGCCGCCATGCGAGGCGGCATCGATCTCGATCACGTCGAGGCTGCCCGCGCCATCGGGGGCGAGGGCAATACAGGACTCACACTTGCCGCACGGATCGGGAGTGGGTCCCTCAACGCAGTTGAGCGAGCGAGCCAGGATCCTGGCGCTGGACGTCTTGCCGCATCCCCTCGGCCCGCTGAAGAGGTATGCGTGGTTGACCCGGCCGTTACGCAGTGCCTGGCGGAGCGGTTCCGTTACGTGGTCTTGGCCTTTGACTTCCGCAAAAGTCGCCGGCCGGTACCTGCGGTACAACGCCAGCCGGGCTGGTGGCCCGCTGGGCCGGGCCGGGTCCTCAGGGGCGGTGCCGGGCACGTCACCTCCATGACCTCATCCTCGCCGGGCCGGGAAGGGAAGCGACCCCCCGCACACCCGCCAGAGCCCGCGTACCCTTGCTGCCTTCCGGCCCTGGGGGAGTTGGCGGGATAAGCGCCGTGCGAGGGGTCTGGCGTCAGTCTAGTGGCGGACGGGACGCGGCCGTGCCCTCATCCGGCAGGCGGCGGCCCAGCCGACCGGATCTGACCGGTAAGCTGACCGGCGGAGGATTCGCCTAGTGGCCTAGGGCGCACGCTTGGAAAGCGTGTTGGGGGCAACCCCTCAAGAGTTCGAATCTCTTATCCTCCGCCAGCTCAGACCAGTAACAACGTTTGCTCTGGTGACGGCCCGGCCCTGGGCCGCCTGGTGCGCAGTCTCATTCCACCCGCCCATCAGGCGCACTCCTTCAGGTCAGCGCGGTTAGATATGAGACCTGTTTGGAACCCTATGCGCCCGCCAGGATGCCCGGCAGCACCTGGCGTTCGTCGGCTTTGCCGCCGGTCAGGGCGAGTCGATGGGCAGGCTCCCGAGGGTGGCGACCAGGTGCAGGCACCCCCTTGGACAGATCATCTAGTCCTCTGTGGCGCAGCTCACGACTGTCCCGGCGGCCGCCTGCTGAAGCAGGTTGTAGAGCGTCTCGCGCTGGGTTTCGTCGAGCGCGCCGAGCACCTCGTCCTCAACCGCTGACAGCGCACCCTCGGCCTTCGCGAGCTGCTCCGCGCCGGCACCAGTGAGCTCGACCACATGCCGCCGCCGGTCCTCGGGCGAGCGCCGCCGTTCGATCAGCTGCTTGGCTTCAAGCTCGTTGAGCAGCCCGACGATGTTCGTTCCGTCCATCTCCAGCGTTGCGGCGAGCGCCTGCTGAGTGCTGCCGCCGCGATCCCGCAGCACCGTCAGCGCCACCAGGTGACGCGGCCGCAGGCCCAGCGGCGCCAGCACCGCCTCGGCCCGCAGGCGCATCCTGCGCGCAAGGTGGTCAATCAGCGCACCCGGGTGGTGGGTCGGCTGGTTGATCACAGGCAGTTGAGCCATATGGCAAGTGTACCCGCTCGCACTATCTATCTATGTGATATAAATGATTAGTGCTTCACCAACCATATATGGAAGGGGAACGAAGTGGCGCACCTGCTGCACATCGACTCAAGCATCCAGGGTGATCGTTCCGTCAGCCGCAAGCTGACCGCCCGCGCCCGCGGCGCCTGGCTCGCTGCGCACCCCGGTGGCACCGTCACCTACCGGGACCTGGGCAGCCATCCCGTCCCGCACTTCGACACGTCCACCGGCCTAGCCCGGATAGTGCCGCCCGAGCTCCGCACCCCGGCCCAGGCCGCCTCGTGGGCCCGGACAGAAGAACTGATCGGCGAGATCAAAGAAGCGGACACGATCCTGCTCGGGCTTCCGCTGTACAACTTCGGGGCACCCAGCAGCGTCAAGGCCTGGGTCGACCACCTCATCGCGCCCGGACTGTCGATCGATCCCGAGACCAAGGCCCCCCTGCTCGGCGGCCGCGAGTTCGTCGTACTCGCCAGCCGCGGCGGGGGCTACGCCGAAGGCACACCCCGCTACGGGTGGGACCACGCAGAACCATGGCTTCCGCACGCCATCTCGCTCACCGGCCTGGAACCGCGCTTCATCACCGCCGAGCTAACACTCGCCCATACGAACCCGGCCATGGCCGGACTGATCCCGCTGGCCGATCAGAGTCTCGCCGAGGCCGAGCGCACCATCGACGCCCTGTGGACCCCGGTATCCGCAATGGCCTAGCGCGACCGCGAGGCGGCACCTCGGCCGAGGTGCGTCCGAGACTGTTCGCGGTCGGCCGCGCGGCGCGCGGCGGTACAGGTCAAGGACGGTGGCGGACCCTCACGAACGCACATCAGCAGTGTTGGAATGCGTGTTGGGGGCAATCCCTCAGGAGTTCGAATCTCTTATCCTCCGCCAGTGTCGCCAGCCCGCCGTGGCCATGCCCACGGGCGTGCCTGAAAATCCCCGGCCGCAAGGCATTGCCCGGTCGGCTGATCACTATTCCGCGCGGGTCATCGGACCCTCACCCGAAGCCCACGAGCAAAGTGTCACCCGACGGTCCCCGAGTGACACTCTTCGGGTAAATTTATGCGGCTCTGCCTGATATATCCGACTGGCGCTAAGCTGCGCCCAGGGCCCGTCTTGTAGATCGATCGGGGAGTTGGCCTCATGGGACTCCGATTCAACCCGGCACCCGGCTGGCCGCCGGCTCCCGAGGGTTTCGCGCCGCCGCCTGGCTGGCAGCCTGACCCGGCCTGGCCACCAATGCCCGCCGGATGGCCGCTGTGGGTCTCTGACGACGCCGCGCCCGATGACACTGCCGCCGCCGCGCCGCCGCCGGCAGGTACCGAGCCCGCCCAGAGCGTGCCGCCCTGGGCGCCACCAGGCCAGCCGCCACCAACAACGGCCGAGCCGGTGAACCCCTCGCCGTGGCAGGCCTACCCCGGCCAGGGCCCTCCGACCGACACCCCACCATGGCAGGCCTACCCAGGCCAGACCCCACCCACCGACACCCCAGCCTGGCAGGCCTACCCAGGCCAGACCCCACCGGGCCAGACGTATCCGGGCTACCCGGGGCCCGGCTATCCCGGGTTCGGCTACTCCGGGCCCGGCTACCCAGGGCAGCCCCCGGCCAAGAATGGCTACGCCATTGCCTCGTTCATCGCGGGGATATTGGGCTTTGTTGGCCTGAGCCTTATCTTCAGCATCGTCTTCGGCATCATGGCGCTGGTCCAGATCCGCCGCCGGCCGCAGGGCGGGAAGGGGTTTGCGATCGCCGGCCTGGTGCTTTCCGGTGTATGGATCGTGATCCTGGGCGGGCTGATCGCGCTCGGAATCGCCTCCCACCCCTCGCCCGCGACTGGCCAGACCAGCGGCGGGGGAAACACCAATGTCTTCTCGCTGCGGGTGGGTGACTGCTTCCAGAACCCGACCGGGGCGGACGCGAGTCTCGGCGTCAGCTACGTGTCCGTTGTCCCGTGCACGACCGGGCATAACGCCCAGATGTTCGCCGAGTTCCGGGTGACGGGCACGGGTTACCCGGGGAGGTCGTCCCTGCTGCGGCAGGCTGACCGGGGCTGCCGGGCCAGGATCTCCGGCAACCTGGTCAAGTCGAAGGTTACCGCCACGATGGAACTCCACTTCCTCTACCCGTTCTCGGGCTCCTGGGCTGACGGCCACCGGACGATCAGCTGCCTGATCGTCGACGCGAAGCGCGACCTGACGTCCTCTCTGATGGTGCACTGACCGCTGCGCCGTCCGCAGCGGCAGCACTCAGGAGTGCGAATCTCCCGTTCTCCGCCAGATGGCTTCCCACTGGGACCACTGACCGGGCCGCGGCGGGGTCCGCCGGGCGCGGCACAGCCGCGGCGGCATAACCGGCTCGAATCCCGCGCACAGCAGGCTGTCCAGCTCGGCGGCGCTGAAAAAGTGAATGTGCAGGTTCCGCTTGGGCCCGGTCAGGTAGCGGATAGTGAGTCCGCCATCTGGGTACTGCTCGGTCACCTCGTGTTCCGGCCAGATGTCCGTCCCTGTCGCATTGACCCGCAGGCAGAACAGGCCGCCCGCGGCGACCCGGCGTTGGGCTGACCGGATGTGCGCGTGGGCGGCGGCGCGATCGCCGTGCTGGAATACCTGGATGCCGATGACCAGCGGGTACGTCGCGGCGGGGGGCAGCGTGGTCAGGTCGCCGCAGATGAGGTTGCGGCGTCTGCGCGGGGCGCGGGTGGCCAACTGGGTGATGGCGGCGGCGGAGATGTCCAGGCCGGTCAGGTCCAGGCCACCGGCCACCAGCGGCAGGTAGTTACGGCCGTTGCCGCAGCCGACGTAGATCCCGCGGGTCAGGCCGGACGCACGGGCGGCGGCCAGGATGTCCTCGGTGAAAGCCACCGGCGGCTCATGACGATAGCGGCCTGCCCGGTACTCGGCGTTCCAGGCGGCCGCAGCGCCATCCGTGTCCGCCATGCGCCCAGTTCAGCACCGCTTGGCCGGCTTACGGGTGAGGCCGAGGGGGTCCGGGTGGATGTTGGAACGCCCGATAACCGTGAGCCCTCGTGGTACGCGTGTTTACTACCGTTTTGTTCATCCATTCTCCGTAGTGCGCCACTAGTTCTGTTTATCGGTGATCAAGACAAATGTCCTGGCATGCTGCCTGGGTGAGAGTGGACGGCAGCCTCGGCGGCAGGGGTCGGGGGCTTTGGCAGGCGGCCACGTTCCGGCGTTAGGAAGCTTCGTGAGTTCAGGATCCAGGCATCGCAGGCCAAGGAAGATCAGGCGAACCGGGCACCACGCGGCGCCTTCGCCAGCGGAGAAGGTAGCGCAAAGGGCGGGCAAGGCAGCTCCCGCCGTGGTGGTGGTTGGCGCGCTGGCGGGGACTCCGCAGATCCACCAGTCCGCTCCGGCGCGGCCCGCGGCGGTGGCTCAGCACGTGGTCCGCGCCCACCTGGACGCGGTGGTCCGCCCGGTCCACGTGGCCAGTCGCAGGTACACCGTCCGGCCCGGGGACACCTTGTCAGGAATCGCGCAACGGTTCTACGGCCGGGCCGCCGACTGGCCACGGCTCTACCAGGCGAACCGGTCGAAGATCCGCAGCCCGGGGATGATCTATGTCGGACAGGTGCTGAGCGTCCCGCACCACCTCCCCGCCTCGCACGCGAGCACGCACACCGGCACGCACACCACCTCGGTCAGCACCACGCACAAGCCCAAGCACGCCAAGCCATCGACCAGCAGCCAGCACGCCACCGGCCTGCATGGAACGCTGAGCTGCGGCGGCCTGGAGGCACTGTGGCGGTCGGCGGGGGGATCAGCCCGCGCGGAGGTCACCGCGGCGTCCATCGCCATGGCCGAGTCCGGGGGCCGGCAGTACGCGACGGGAGGCGTGGGTGAACGCGGCTACTGGCAGATCAACCCGGTCAACGGCGCGCTGTCCACTTACAACGCATACGGCAACGCACGGTCGGCGGTCATCATGTCGCACAACGGCACCAGCTGGTGGCCATGGACCACCTGGGTGGACGGGGCTTACCGGGGGCGCTGCTGACAGCCGAGCCACCGGGTCAGCCCAGCCCGCGGGTCCAGCAGCCCGCGGGTCCAGCAGCCCGCGGGTCCAGCAGCCAGCGGGTCCAGCACGTTGCCGGCGTGCGCAGCGGACACCATTTGTGCCTTAATGACCGGATTTTGCGGCAGGCGGTGAACCGGGCAGCGGTAAGGTCCGTGACAGTCCAAGAGCGGACCTTCCAGCTAACGGAGCAGATTCATGACCAAGAAGCGCCTTCTGATGATCATGTCTGCCGCAGTCATGGCACTCGTAACGGCCTGCGGTGGCTCATCGCACGCCGCCAAGAGCCACACGTCCAGTCCGGCTACGCCAGCGAGCGCACAGAGCTCGACCCCGCAGCAGGCCGCGAGCAGTAGCAGCGGCGGCGGCGGCTCGATCCCGCAGAACGGCAGCGGGGATCATGACGCGGACAACAGCGGTGGCCCGAGCGACGGCGACGGGAACATCTGAGGCGCGATAGCGAACGCACTGGGACGAAGGCCGATGTGCATCCATCGAAGCCGCCCCGCGCTCACCGCGGCCGCGACGGCCACGGGCGTAGCCATGGCTTTCGCCCTCACCGCCTGCGCCAGCAACACCGGCACCAGCAACACCGGCACCAGCGCGGGGCAGCCGGGTTCCAGCCAGGCGAGCGGTGCCGGGCAGCTTTCCGCCCGGCACCGCGACCCTGCGGGGTTCGCCTGGTTCCGCACTCGGCCGACCCCGGGCGGCTGGCAGCGCGTCTCGCTGCCGGGCGGCGAGGCGGTCCTGTCCTACCCACGGTCACTGCACGCGCTGGACAGTGACCGGGGAACCGTTTCCGAGGGGCTCACCACGAAGTCCGGCACTGTGCTGGTGTACCTCAACGTGACCCCCAAGCAGGGCAACGAGACGCTGCGGGACTGGCCCGGCTTCCGTGTTGAGCACCTGCTGGATGACGACGCAAGCGCCGCCCGGATGACCGGCCAGGCCACGGGATTGGCATTCCGCGGCGGCAGCGGATCGTGCGTGCTCGACACCTACACCACCAAGGTGCACGCCAACCACTACCGGGAGATCGCCTGTTTCGTCCAGGGCAGCCGCGGCGCGAGCGTCCTGATCGCCGCCACTCCGGCGGCGGACTGGGGAACCTACGCGGGCCTGCTTGAGGAAGCGGTCAACACGTATGCGGCGCGCTGATGCGAGCACCAGCCGCGCAGTGAGGAAAGAGGAAAAACCATGAGCCCTAACGCGCCCGCCGAGTCAGCGCACGCCGTCCAAGCCGGGACGCACCCAGGTGCGCTCACGGGCTGGGTCCTCCGGGTGGGCACGGCCGCGGCGCTGGTCGTCGACGCCGTGGTGCACCT
Source organism: uncultured Streptosporangiaceae bacterium (assembly GCA_964412845.1). Lineage (GTDB taxonomy): Bacteria > Actinomycetota > Actinomycetes > Streptosporangiales > Streptosporangiaceae > JAWWPY01. The sequence continues at coordinate 28,240 of CAYPQM010000038.1, read as the reverse complement.
GCGGGACGCGCCGTTCTACGATTCCAGCGCGGTGACGTTCAGCCAGGGGGAGTTGTTCCGGATCCAGGCCGCGGTGGCCATTGTGGTCGCGGTCGCGGTCCTGGTCTGGCCGCGGCGGCTGGTCTGGCTGATCGCGTTCCTGGTGGCGGCGAGCGCGGTCGGGGCAGTCGTGCTGTACACCTACGTCAACGTCGGATCGCTAGCCTTCCTGCCGAACATGCACGAGCCGTCCTGGGGACCGCCCGGCAAGGCGCTTTCGGCGATCGCCGAGGGGGCCGGCGCCCTGCTCGCATTGGGCGGCCTCATCTGGTCGATCCGCCGGGCACGCCGGATCTGACGCAGTCCGCGGCTGGCCGGCAGTACTCGCCGTCCTCATCTAGACTCGTGGCGTGATCTTCAAGCAGATCGGGGAGGGCCGCCCCTATCCCGATCATGCCCGGAGCACTCGCGAGTGGGCCCAGGTTCCGCCGCGCGCGGTCCGGCTGGACCAGCTGATCACCACCAAGGCCGTGCTCGATCTGCACTTGCTGCTGGCCAAGGACTCCACGTTCTACGGCGATCTATTTCCGCACGTCATCAGGTGGCGCGGGGAGCTGTATCTGGAGGATGGCTTGCACCGGGCGCTTGGGGCAGCACTCCATCAGCGCTCTGTGTTGCATGCGCGGGTACTCGATCTCGACGCGTCGCCGCAGCAGGAGCAGCCAGCCCGGTCGACGCAGGGTGCCGCGCCTCCTCGGTAAGGCCGGGCGTCATCCATTCGAGCAGCGGCGGCATCAGTGCCCGCCAGGTGGTCATCGTGTGCCCGCCGCCCGGCTCCATGTGCAACTGGACGCCGGGCTGCCGGGCCAGCAGTAGCTGCTGGAAGCGGCGGCCGTCGGCGACCGCGGACGGGTCCTTGCTGCCCACCCCGAGCCAGAACAACGGGATCCTGGCGCTCACCGGCAGCGTGACCAGCCGGTCGAACGGCGTGTTCTGCCTGCGCAGCGCCTTGTTCTTGCCGAACGGCGAGACAAGCCGGGGTAGCTGATCCTTGAGGGGCACGAAGTACCCGCTGAGCACTCCCGAGTACCCATAGCGCAACCGGTAGATCAGGGCCAGGTTGGCGGCACAGTATCCGCCTTCTGAGTATCCGGCGATGCCCCACGCCTGGCCCGGCGGCTGCAGGCGCAGCACCTGTGACAGGTACCGAGGCAGGTCCAACGCGAGGAATGTCGCATCCTGCGGACCGTGCACCACGTTCAGGCACTGGAGTGAGACGCGTCGGCCGCCGTTGGGGTCGGGCATCACGAGAGCCGCAGGCTTGGCCACTCCGTTGTTGAGGAGCGTCGTGTAGGAAGCGATGACGCCCACCACGTTGATCCAGTCTTGCGGTCCGCCCGGGAAGCCGGGGATCAGCTCAATAACCGGAAACCGGTAGCCGCGGTAGGCCGCCCGGAAGTACTGCGGCGGCAGGTACACATAGACATGCCTGGTCAGGTGACTGGTCCTGCCTCGCACCGTGAGACGGAACGTCTGACCCTGCTCGGCCGCGGACGCGAGGTTGATGGAGCTGCCGAGGATCGCGCCGAGTCTCTGGCCCGAAGCGATGTCCACGGCCGGCAGCGTCGGCCCCTGGATCGCCGGCTGCCCGCCCAGGTCAGCCGATACCGCACTCCAGCTTTGGTAGTAGTCGTAATACTTGTTGACGGCCGCCACGCCGAACAGCATCGCCGGGATGAACGCGAGGCAGGCGGCGAGGATCCGGAAAACCGGCTGTCGCACAGCGGCCATCCAGCACAGCAGCCCGCAGAAGGCCACGACGAGGATGAGGAACAACGCCGTGCTCTGCGGCTCTAGCACTCCACACTCCTCAGCGTGGCAGGGCCGGCGCGGCAGGTTACGGCGTTCGCGTGCTGGTGGTGACGCCCGGCGGCAACCACGGATCTCGCGGCTCGTGACACTGGCGGTGGAGGTGGGATTTGAACCCACGGAGGGGTTGCCCCCTCACACGCTTTCGAGGCGTGCGCCCTCGGCCACTAGGCGACTCCACCGCCGCTGAGCTTACCCGACCTGCGCCGCCGGGTCGCCCGCCGGCAACGAGCCGCGGCGCGTGGCGGGCGGGACGGGTATCAGTCCACCTCGCGCCTGCGCCGGGCGAAGAACTCGTGCAGCAGTTCAGCGCATTCATCTGCGAGAACGCCGCCGATTACCTCGGTCCGGTGACCGAGCCTGCGGTCGCGCAGCACATCCCAGAGCGATCCGACGGCGCCAGCCCGCGGGTCCAGCGCGCCGTATACCAGTCGCTCCAGCCGGGCGGCGGTGATCGCTCCCGCGCACATGGTGCACGGCTCGAGGGTGACGACGAGCGTGCACCCCGCCAGCCGCCAGCCGCCGGCCTGCCGCGCGGCCCGGCGGATGGCCACGATCTCCGCGTGCGCGGTGGGATCCCCGTCTTCCTCGCGCATGTTCCGCGCCCGGGCGATGATCGTGCCCACCGGATCGAGCAGCACCGCCCCGACCGGCACGTCGGCCCGCCCGCCCCGCAGGTGCGCCGCTTCCTCGAGCGCGGCACGCATGGCGGGCTCGAAGGCCGCGTGATAGCCGTCAGTCACGCCATGCGCCGCGGCCTCACGGGCCGAAGACGACGTCGAGGGCCCGGTCCAGGGCGTGGCCGAAGCCGAGCCTGGTCGCGATCTTGGCGACCGCCTCGTCCGGAAACTGGTCAAGGTCACCGGCGAGCGCGCCGAGATCCATCTCGTCAATGCCCAGATCCGCGAAGATCGACATGTCGCCGACCGGGAGGACCTGGTCGAGGTCGTCGTCGCCAGGGATGGGTATGTCCAGGTAGTCGAGGACCTGGCGGGCCAGCGGCCAGTCCGCCGCGGCGGTCAGATCCGACAGGAACACCGACACCTGGCCGCCGATCACCCGGAGTGCGACGAAGAAATCGTCGCCCACGGTGACCAGCCCGATAGTGCCGCCGATGCTGGGCTGCTGGCGGAGGGCGTGGATGAGCCCGGTCAGGTCCTCGGTGAGAGCGGTCGGCAAGACCTCGGTATCCCAGGTCTCATCCTCCCGGTAGACGATCACGGCAACGTCGCCGTCACTCACATCCGTCATCGCCGCCTCACCGGCCCCTTCCAGCAAGGAATGGTGTCAGATCAGCGGCTTGTCCGCCGGGCATTCCCTGGCCTCGGCACCAGGCTGTGATAGCCGAAACGGCTTCACTACCAACGGTGTCGTTATCGGCACCTATCGTAGCCCAACGGCTCATATCGGCACGTCCTGACCGGGTAGACTCGCGTCTGGGCCAACATCGGCGAGGGAGGCACCCAGACGGCCTGGCAGCAGGTACGTTAGCTCCTTGCGGATCGGGGGCATTGGTAAAGTAATTACTCTGGGCTAAACTGAGATAACTAACCGGCGCGTAGGCGACCTGGGAGCTGAATCATGCCAGTGAAGAAGATCCTCACTTGGGCGCTCGTCGTCTTCATTGCCTACTACCTGTTCACCCAGCCCACCGGGGCTGCCAACTTCATGCATGGAGTGTTCGGCCTGCTCAGGACGGCCGGCAGCTCACTCGCCACCTTCCTGAATTCGCTCTGACGCAGATGAGGCTGATCTCGCCGGGTCACATGGGCCCAGCCACGGTCAGCAAGTACCTACTGCCTTACGAAGAGCGCGTTGTAACCGTCCGCAAGCACCCTGCGATCTTGGCGGGGTCGATCGCGGTGACACTGGCCGGGCTGGTCCTCGCGTTGCTGCTCGCCACGACCATCCTGTCGGGCAACGGGACCGCTGACAAGGTCCTGCTGGTCGGCTGCGTCCTGCTCATCCTCAGACTGGGTTGGAAGACCCTTGAGTGGTGGGACGGATACTTCGTGGTCACCTCCCAGCGGATGCTGGAGGTGAAGGGCCTGCTGACCCGCAAGGTCCTGATGATGCCACTGGTCAAGGTGACCGACATGAGCTTCGAACGGTCCTTCGGTGGCCGGGTGCTCGGGTACGGCAAATTCATCCTTGAATCGGCGGGCCAGGACCAGGCACTGACCAGCGTTGACCACGTCCCCTACCCGGAACAGTTGTATCTCGAGATATGCAGGCTGATATTCCCGGGCAAAGAGGACGAAGGCGACGACTGACCGTCCCGCCCGCCTTGCGCGCAAGCGCCTGGCGTAGATCACGGACGGCAAGCTGGCGCCAGCGCGGCGGGCTCATTTACATACCCTCAGCAGGCCGCGGCCGGTGGCGATGACGGGCCCGCACGGTCACTGAATCAGCCCGCCAGGCCCCTCGCTCGCTTCATTTGTAATGAGCATCTCAAGCTCATCACGCGGCGGCCGTCTCAATTCATATTTAAACACCCGTAAACGGGCTAATTAGCCACAGCCGCGCCAGACGTCTCATGCACCACTTCAGTGCACGTCAGCGGCCCTCCTGGACAGCAACAGTCTTCTAGCGGGCGATCCATGACGCCCGGGGTGCCGCGTACCTGCAAAAAGAGCCGAATTATAACGAACCCGTAACGGCGCCCGCGTAACGGTCATCCGGGGCGCCGCAGTAGGCGTCGTACAATTGGCACATGTTTGGAAAAGGTACCGCATCGTGCGGGCCGAGGGGGGCACATGGAGGCAGGTTTGTACGCCTACGTCGTGCGGACTTGTCGCCGGGTACGACGACGCGCCTTATTTCCATCACCGGGGCGGTCAGGCAGGACAGCGGTAGCGCCTGCCCAGCCTCGTAGTCAGGCGAAAGTTTCAGCCCGGCGACTCGCTGGATCGCACGTGAAGATCCGCCCGCCGATCCGGCTGCACGGGGGTCGTGTAATTCGCCAAACCCGCATCGCGAGCACCACGTCGTATTCGCATGAATATTGGGCGGCAATTATGCGAACAACGGGTGGTAATCAACTGAGATGAACGTTGCACTGATGACGGAAGGTACGTACCCGTACCAGTTCGGTGGGGTAAGCGTATGGTGCGACCAGATTATCCGTGGGATGCCTGGTTACAACTTCCACTTGGTCGCCATGGTGGCAACAGAGGCCGAGCAGGTTGTCTGGCCATTGCCGGACAACGTCACCTCAATGCTCAGGGTGCCGCTATGGGGACCTCCGCCGGCCAGGTCCGCGGCCAGCCGGCGGAGCGGACTCCCGCTCCCCGTGCTGCGCCAGCTCATCGAGCACCTGCTCGATCCCTCGGCAGACACCGTGCTCGGCTTCGGCGACGTGCTGCGTGAACTGTTCGAATACGCCCAGAAGGGGAACCTCAGCGCCGCCCTGGCCAGCGAAAGGGCCGTCCGGCTGCTCAGCGAGGCCTGGCATGACCGGTGGTTGGCAGCTGAGCAGTCCGGGCCGACCCTGCACGACGCGGTTACCGCGATGCAGTTGCTGGACCACTCGCTCCGCCCGCTCTCCTACCCCCCGGTCCAGGCTGATCTCGGGCACGCGGTGACCAACGGCCTCGGCGTGCTGCCCGCCCTGGCCGCCAAGTGGCGGTACGGCATGCCGATGCTGGTCACCGAGCACGGCATATACCTGCGTGAGCAGTACCTGCAGAACCGCAGGAGCCTGTACCGGTGGCCGGTGAAAGCGCTCTACCTGGGATTCCTGCGGCAACTGTGCGCACTCGGTTACCACGAGGCGGCCACGATCGCTCCCGGGAATGTCTACAACCGGCGCTGGGAGGAACGGCTCGGCGCGAGACCGTCGAGCATCCGCACCGTGTACAACGGCGTCGATCCGGCCAACTTCCCCATCCTGGATGGCGAACCCGAGGCACCGACGATCTCGTGGGTCGGCCGCATCGACCCGATCAAGGACCTGGAGACGCTGCTGCGCGCGTTCGCCCTGGTGCACCAGAAGATGCCCGAGGCGAGGCTGCGGCTGTTCGGCTCGCCGCCCAAAGGCGGCCAGCCCTACCTGGAACGCTGCCAGGCACTGGCGACCGAACTCGGGATCGGCGATGTGGCGACGTTCGAGGGCCGCGTCGAGAACATCCGCGACGCCTACGAGGCCGGCCGGATCGTGGTGCTCTCCAGCGTTTCCGAGGGCTTCCCGTACAGCCTGATAGAGGCGATGATCTGCGGTCGGCCCTGTGTTGCCACCGACGTCGGCGGGGTCACCGAGGCCATCGGCGACACCGGCATTGTGGTGGCGCCACGCAGTCCGCAGCCCATGGCGCGGGCCTGCCTCACCCTGCTGCGGGACGACAGCCTGCGGCATCGCCTTGGCGCGGCGGCCCGGACCCGCGCCCTGGAGAACTTCACGGTGGACGGGGCGATCAGCACCTACGACGAGATTTACAGTTTCCTGGGCTCGGGCCGGCCGCTGCCGACCGCCCAGCCGGAACCGGGCGCGGATGACCGGTCAGGCGACCTGCTGCCGTGGAAGGCCGCGGGATGAGCGCGGGAACCCTGCCCGGCATGCAGCCGTCCCGGACCTATCCGGCGGGCGATGGCGCCGGGCCGCGGCTGATGACAGCGGCCCAGCCCGGGACGGGCACGCTGGGCGATATCGACGAGCTGTGCGAGCAGTTCGTTCTCGTGTGTGAGTCTGCGGTGGACCCGCTGGAGATCTCCAGCGCGCTCGAGTTCGAGGGCTTAAATGACCAGGCGGCGCGGGAACGTTATGGCGTTGCCGATGTTTTTGCGCTGGCCGAGGAGATGTACCGGCGCGTGCCGCGCCGGCCGGCCGAACCTGACCCGCGGCCGGACCCATGGCGGGTCAGCAAGTTCAAGCCCGCGCTGCACGGACTGCTCTACGGGCTGCCGACGATCTGCTTCCCGGCCGCCGCCGGGCTGCTGGTCGGTCCCGGCGTGCTCGACGTCCTGATCGTGGCGTTGCTCACCTCATGGGCGCTCAGCCAGGCTCTTGCCTACCTCGGCTACGTGCGGCTGGGCCAAGGAGATTCGGTCCAGGCCCAGCGGGTGCTGGTGATCGGAATGGCCGCCGGGATGGTGGGCGTCATCCTCGCCATGGCGGGCGTGGCCCTGGCGGCGCCCGCACGGGGCGCGACGCTCATCTTCGGTGACGGGCTGGGTGCGTACATGCTCGGCGCCACTGTGCTGCTGGTGCTGGGCGCCGAGCGGCTGCTCTTCCTGGTGCTCGCGCCCGGGGTGCTGGGCAGCATCGCGTTCCTGGTGCTTGGCCAGCCCGCACAGCTGGAGCATGTGGCCTGGGGGGCGCTGGCGCTCACGCCGCTGCTGGCCCTTGGCCTGGCCGTGGCGGCCACCAGCCGGGCCACTGGCCTCCGGGGTTACGGCCGCGACGGGAAACCATCGGCTGGCCCGTGGGCTGGCCAACTGTTCTCGGCGGCGGAGCTGCGCAGTGCGCTGCCCAGTGGCGGGTTCGGTCTGGTCGCCGGCGGCCTGCTGGTTTTCCCGGTGGCAGCGGGCATGCCCGGCCATGGCGGGGCCAACACTGGTGCGCTGCTCGCCTCGCTGCCGCTGGCCCTGAGCATGGGCGCGGCGGAGTGGACACTCATCTGGTTCCGGCGGCGCACGCAGCGACTGCTGCGCAACACGCGGGAGCTGCGGGCGTTCGCCGCCCGGGCCCGGCTGGTGCTGCTCGCCGCGCTACTGCAGTACCTGGGCGCCGCCGTCCTGCTGACCGTCGCCGTGGTCACGGTCGCTGCGGAAACCCGGCTCATCCATCCCCAGTTGGCAGCTCTGCCGCAGGTCGTGGCGTACATGGCGCTGGGCGGCGCGATGTTTCTCGCGCTGTTGCTGCAGGCGTTCGGCAGCCGCGCCTTCCCGCTGGTGGCCTGCGCTCTCGCGCTGTCCTTCGAGGTCGTGTACCGCGGTTTCGGGGTGTTCGGGCAGATCGTGGCGTGCACAGAACTTCTCATCGTGCTCGCCGGGTACGCGGCTTTCGTGCTGGGGAGGGCAGTGCGACATGCCTGCTAGGCGCTGAGGGGCAGCGCGGGGCGAATAGGAAGCACGGACGACAAGGACGAAAGGAATCATCATGATGGACCGCGTAGCGGTGACTGGGGCCGAGGGTTTCATCGGCTCTCACCTGGTGGAGGCGCTGGTGCGCCGGGGGCACCGGGTTCGGGCCATGGTCCTCTACAACATGTTCAGCTCACACGGCTGGCTGGATGTGCTGGAGGACGACGTCCTTGATCAGGTTGACGTGGTGTTCGGCGACATCCGCGACCCGGCGTCGGTCCGCCAGGTGGTCGAGGGCGCGTCGGTCGTGTACCACCTCGCCGCGCTCGGCTCGGTGCCCTACTCCTACTGTGCTCCACGCTCGTTCGTGGACACCAACGCGATCGGCACCCTGCACGTGCTTGAGGCAGTCCGGGCCTGCCAGACCCCGCGGCTGGTGCATACCTCAACCAGCGAGACCTACGGCACCGCGCGCACGGTCCCGATCAGCGAAGCGCACCTGCTCCAGGCGCAGTCACCGTACGCGGCCTCCAAGATCGCCGCCGACAAGCTGGTCGAGTCCTACTACCTGAGTTTCGGGATACCCGCGGTGACGCTGCGGCCGTTCAACACGTTCGGTCCCCGTCAGTCGGCCCGCGCCGTCATCCCCGCGATCATCATCCAGCTCGCGGCGGGTTCCCGTCAGCTCAAGCTGGGCGCGCTCGACCCGACCCGCGACTTCACCTACGTCACCGACACCGCGCAGGCGTTCGTGGAGCTTGGCGAGGCCCCGGCGTCGGCGGTACTGGGTGAGCTGTTCAACGCCGGGACCGGCGATGACGTGCCGATCGGCCGGCTCGCCGAGGACATTGCCGCGCTCATGGGCGTGGACGCCGACGTCATCGAGGACGCGCAGCGGCTCCGGCCCAAGGACTCCGAGGTGATGCGGCTGGTCTGCGACGCGTCGCGGCTGCGTGACCGGACCGGATGGCAGCCGCGTTTCGGCCGGGAGGAGGGCCTGCGCCGGACCATCGAGTGGTTCCTGCGACCGGGGAACCTCGCGCGCTACAACCCCAACGAGTACAACCAGTGATCCACGGGAGGCACCATGCACGCTGTCATTCTTGCCGGGGGAAAGGGCATCAGGCTTCGCCCATACACGACGCGGCTGCCCAAGCCCCTGGTGCCGATCGGCGAAGAGCACTCGATCTTAGAAATCGCGCTTAGCCAGCTCGCGCAGTGCGGCTTCGATCGTGTCACGCTGGCCATCGGACATTTCGGCGAGCTGATCCGGTCCTACGTCGGCGACGGCCGCCGGTGGGGCCTGAACGTCGACTGCACCATGCCGGAGGACACCCCACTGGGCACGCTCGGCCCGGTGCTCCGGATCCTCGACCAGCTGCCTGACCAGTTCCTGGTCATGAACGGTGACGTGCTCACCGATCTCGACTACTCGGACCTGATGAGGCAGCACCTGGAATCGGGCGCGCCGCTCACCGTGGCCACCTATCAACGGCAGGCGCGGATCGACTTCGGGGTGCTGACCACACGAGACGGCGACGTGGTGGAGTTCACTGAGAAGCCGACGATCGATTACCGCGTCAGCATGGGCGTCTACGCGTGCAGCAAGAGCACGCTGACCCGCTACACCCCGGGCATGCCGTTCGGGTTCGACGAACTCGTGCTTGACATGCTGGCGCGTGGCACCCCACCCAGGGACTACGAGTTCAAGGGGTACTGGTTTGATATCGGCCGCCCCGATGACTACGACCGTGCCAACGCCGAGTTCGGCCTGATTCGGGGAAGTCTGCTCAAGGGTCTTCACTAGTGCGCCTCCTGATCATCGGGGCTGGTGGATTTCTCGGCGAACACGTCCTGCGGCGCGCGTCGGCCGCTGGGATGCAGCTGGTGACGGCGGGTCGCTCTGCCGTGCCCGATTCACCCCGCCACCAGCGAGTCGACCTAGCCGAGGACGACCCGGCCGAAATCGCGGCGATGCTCACGGAGGTGGCTCCTGATGTGGTGGTGAACTGCGCCGGGGCCACCGTGGGCGGACCGGAGGTGATGGCCGCGGTCAACGTCAACGGCACGTACGCACTGGTCAGGGCGATGTTCCTGGCCGCGATACCGGCGCGGCTCGTGCACCTCGGATCCGCCGCCGAGTACGGGCGCGCCGAGCCGGGCGTTCCGGTGACCGAGCGGGCCGCGCCCCGGCCAGCGGGGGTGTACGGGGTGACCAAGCTGGCCGGGACCCGGCTGGTGGAATTGGCCGCCTCGGCCGGGCTTGACGCCGTGGTCCTGCGCGTCTTCAACCCGGTCGGCTCGGGCGCGCCGGACAGCAGCCTGCCGGGCCGCCTGGCCGGTGAGCTGCGCCGGGCCCAGGCCCACGGCACCGAGGTGCGGCTCGGGCCGCTGGACACGGTGCGGGATTTCATCGACGCTCGCGATGTCGCCGCCGCGGTGCTCGCCGCCGCGGCGGTGCCAGTGCTGCCGCACCCGGTGCTCAATGTCGGCAGCGGACAGGGGGTGCCGGTGCGCGCGATGGTCACGGAGTTGCTCGCGGCCAGCGGGTGGACTGGGACCGTGCATGAGGACGCGCCAGACATGGCACGGTCGGCGGACATACCATGGCAGCAGGCCGACATCACCTGGGCCACCGAGGATCTGGACTGGAAGCCGCGCCGCGACCTCGCAGCCTCAATAGCCGATCTGTGGGAGGCAAGCCTGTGAGCCCACGCGCCGCCGACGGCACCGAGTTGGTCATGCCGCAACTGATCGTGCCCGCCTACTTCCATCCGGCTACCCACCCGGATGAGTGGGCGTGGCTGGCCGAGCGCGCCGCGCAGGTCCGCCTGATCGTGCTCAACCTGGCCAGCGGGCCGGGCGAACAGCCCGACGCGGTCCTCATTCCCGTGTTAGACAAGCTGCGCTCGGCCGGGACGACGGTGACTGGCTACGTGGACACCAACTACGGCCAGCGTGCCAACCGGGATGCCCTCGCCGAACTCGCCCGGTACCTGGACTGGTATGACGTGGCCGGCGTGTTCTTCGATCGCACCTCGGCCGTGGCCGAGCACGTCGGCCATTACGCCGAGCTGGCCCGCGGTGCACGGGACATGGGGGCGCGGGTTGTGGCGTTCAACCACGGCGCGCACCCGATCGAGGCGTATGCGGAGCACGCCGACCTGCTCGGCACGTTCGAGGGCCCCTGGTCCGCCTACTTCGACCTGGCCGTGCCGCGCTGGGCGAGGGCCCGCCCCGCGGAGCAGTTCTTTCACCTGGTGCACTCGGTGCCGCGGGAGTCCTTCGAGGACGCGCTCTGGCTGGCCGCCCGGCGTCACGCAGGCTGCGCCTATGTCACCGACCATGGTGGGGTCAACCCGTGGGAACGGCTCCCGGCTGACCAGCGTGACCCACAGGCCCTGTGACCCGCGGCACGTCCGCCACGGCAGGCAGCAGACATGCCCGGCGACGGCCCCTTCCCCGGGCCAGGAACCGGCGTGCGGCGCTGGCGCTCTCTGCCATCCTGCTGATAACGGCCGTGAGCGTGGCGGTAAGGCTGATCCTGGAAGCCAATCCGGCGTGCCAGGTGGCCCTGCCGGCCTATTTCTACCCAGGCGCCGACTGGACGCGGGCCATTGCTAGCAGGCCAGTGCCCCGCATCATGATCCTGGACATCACGAGTTCCGGCGCGGGAACGTCACCGGACCGGAACTACCAGGCGGCTATTAAGCGGGCGCGGGATGCCGGGATCACCATCATGGGCTATGCCAACACGAATTACACCCAGCGCCCGGCCAGCGCGGTAGAGACAGATGTCAAGAATTACCGGGCCTGGTATAACGTGACCGACATCTTTCTCGACGAGGTAGCCAGCAGCAGTGCCGGAGTTCCCTACTACCGGCGGCTGGCCAACTACATACATGCCGTGAATCCGGGCTCGGCGGTAATGCTGAACCCGGGCACCTACCCGGCCGAGCAGTACATGTCCGTCGGTGACATCGTGATGGTCTATGAGAATACCTATGCCAGCTACGTCCACCTGCACGTTCCCGGATGGGTCAGCAGCTACCCGGCGGCCAAGTTCGCACACGTCATTTACGCCACCTCACGCTCGCAGCTGGCCAATGCCATCAGCTTGTCTCAGCGGCGGCACGCCGGCTATGTCTACGTGACCGGGAGATCGGGGTCCAATCCCTACGGGTCGCTGCCCGGCTACTGGCCGCGGGAGGATGCGATCATCGCCCGGGGCTGCCCCGTGCCCAGTGCGCCGCAGCCGAGCCTGGCCGGCTGATAGGCCGGTCGTCAGCGGCAAGGATCATGCTGCCCGGCGAGAGCCGACGTGAACAGCGTGCCGTCGATCCCGCCGGACAGGTCCGCAGCGCAGAACTTGCCGAGATCCGCGGCTGCGCCGCCGCCCCAGTCGTCGGTGTACTCGGCGTTCAGCACCAGCTTCCCGGCCCGCGCATACGGCGGCGCGACGATGCCGCACGTCTGGTAGAAGTTGCACTCCTCGGTGAGCAGGAAGTCTGTGCTGGGCTCCAGCGCCTTCGAGAACGCGGGGTCGTTGTCCCCGTTCTTCTGCCCCCAGGCAAGTCCGAGACGGTGCGCGTACGCGCCGAGTGCCTGGTCGTACGCCACGTTCTGCGCCTCGCTGATGGGGTAGCCGGTGCGGTCGGTGTAGGAGTCGTCAATGTCTGGCTCGACCGCGTCGAAGCCCTTGGCGGCGCACTGCTGGCGAATCATCGCCTTGATGATCGAGACCGTGGATGCCGCGTTGATATTGAGGTAGTACTCCGAGTAGTCCGGCATCTTGCGGCCCAGATCCCCGGCGGCCGCCAGTTGCGCGTAGTAGGTCGTGGGGATGCCCTCGTCGGCGGCCGGGTAGTAGTTCCCGGCTGAGCCCACTTCGATGTAGCAGATCACCTTGTCGCCGAGCCGGTGCAGGGCGCGGACGGTTGACGCGGAGTTCTCGATGCCGTCGATGTCATACACGGTCGGCGTGGCGGCCACCCGCCCGGCGGCGTTGAGCGCACCGCCGCCCAGGTCCTTCGCGCTGGCCATGTTCAGTGGATGGTCTAGTTCCCATTGGAACCTGGGACCGTTGTTCGGGCCGGTGCTGGCTGGACGCCACCAGCGCAGCGTGGTCGGCCGCGGCCTGGGCCTGGGCTTCGGTGTGGCAGCGGGTCTCGGCTTGGTCACCGTCGGGGTGGACACGGCTGACGGCGCCGCCGCCTGCGGGTGGGACGGCATGGCGGTCGACGGTGGCTGATGGCCGGGACCGCCGCAGGCCGCCGCGCACAGCAGGGTGAGCCCGCCGAGCAGGACGGCTGTCTTCCCGGTCATAGCCGGGGACCCACCCCTCGTCGTGTCATCGCGCTTTCCGGAAGGGACCCCGGGCGATAGGCCCGGGGTCCCTTCACATGGACGGTGCTCCCGGGGGGGCTCAGGTCACCGTCAGGGTGAAGGTTTGGGTGGCGGAGCCGACGGAGTTCCGGGCGGTGATCGTCAGGGTGTAGGTCCCGGCGGTGGTCGGCGTCCCCGCCAGCGTCGCTGTCCCGTTGCCGTGGTTGGTGTAGGTCAGCCCCCGCACCGTACCGGTGTGGGTGACGCTGGCCAGCGGGTAGCTGATGGCTGAGAACGTGATGCTGACGGCCGTCCCATGGGCCACCGTCGCCGTCGCGGCGCTGGTGATCGCCGGAGCCTGATTCACCGTCAGCGTGAACGCCTGGGTCGCCGAGCCGAAGGAGTTGGCCGCCGTGAACGTCAGATGATAGACGCCGCCCTGGCCGACCCCGGGCGTGCCGGTCAGGTTGGCTGTGCCGTTGCCGTTGTCGGCCCAGCTCAGACCCTGTGGCAGCGCACCGGTTCCGGTCAGTGTCGGGGCCGGTGCCCCGGTGGTCTTGACGGTGAAGTTGAACCCGGAGCCGACCGTGGCCGTGACGGTGGCCGCCGTCGTGATCGCTGGCTTCGCACTGACCGTCAAGACGAACGACTGGGTCGTCGTCCCGCCGGTGTTGGTCGCCGTGAACGTAATGGGGTAGCTGCCGCCGCTGGCCGCCGTCGGCGTGCCAGACAGCGTGGCCGTCCCATTGCCATGGTTGGCGAAGCTGACCCCAGCTGGCAGGGTCCCGCTGTGCGTCACGTTCGTGGTGTACGTGGTGGGACTGCCCACCGTGGTGACCGCGAAGGTGAACGCGGTGCCCGACGTGGCCGTGGCCGCGGCCGCGCTGGTGAAGGTCGGCACCGGCCGTACCCCGGCCGCCCGGACCGTCAGGGTGATGGTCTGGTTGGTGCTGCCCCCGGCGTTGGCCGCGGCGATCGCGACGGTGTAGGTCCCGGCGGTGACCGCGGTCGTCCCCGACAGCGCGCCCGTCCCGTTGCCGTTATCGGAGAAGCTCACTCCGGCGGGCAGGGTCCCGCTGCTCAGCTTCGGCGTCGGATACCCCTTGGTGTTGACGACGAAGCTGAAGGCCGTGCCGGCCGTCTCCGTGACGGTCGCCGCGCTGCTGAAGGTCGGGGCCTGGTTCACGGTCAGGGTGAAGGCCTGGTTCGTCGTTCCCGTCGAGTTCCGGGCCGTGATGGTCAGCGGGAAAGGCCCGCTGGCCGTCGCCGCCGCCGTGCCGGCCAGGGTAGCCGTCCCGTTGGCGTGCGCGGTGAACGTGATGCCCGAGGGCAGCGTCCCCGTTCGGGTCAGCGTCGGGGTCGGTGTGCCCACGGCCGTGATGGTGAAGCTGAACGCGGTGCCACCGGTCGCCGTCGCGCTGTTCGCGCTGGTGATGGCCAGGCCGCTGTTCACGGTCAGGACCAAGCTCTGGGTCGCGGTCCCGGCCGAGTTCTTGGCGGTGACCGTCAGCGCGTACGTGCCCTGGCTGCCGGCCGGCGCCGTGCCGGCCAGCGTGGCCGTTCCGTTGCCGTTGTCCTTGAAGGTGAGTCCCGATGGCAGGGCCGGGGTACTGGTGGCGGTGACAGCAGCCGTCGGGCTGCCGGTGGTCGTCACCGAGAACGTGCCCGCCGTGCCCACCGCGAACGTGGTCGCGGCGGCGCTGGTGATGGCCGGGGCTGCGGTGGCGGGGTTGACGGTCAGGGTGAAGCTCTGGGTGGCGTTCGGGCTGACCCCGTTCGCCGCGGTGATCGTGATCGGGTAGCTGCCGCTGGTCCCGGAGGCGGCGGTGCCGGCCAGGGTGGCCGTCCCGTTGGTGTTATCGACGAAGGTGACGCCGGACGGCAGGGCCCCGGACTCGGTGATCGCCGCGGTCGGGCTGCCGGTGCTCATCACCGAGAACGACCCTTGGGTGCCCACGGTGAAGGTCGCCGCGTTGCCGCTGGTGATGGCCGGAGCCGTGGGGGCCGCGTTGACGGTCAGCGTGAAGCTCTGGGTGGCGTTCGGGCTGACCCCGTTCGCGGCAGTGATCGTGATCGGGTAGCTGCCGGTCGCCGTGGATGCCGCGGTGCCCGCCAGGGTGACGGTCCCGTTGTGGTTGTCGGTGAAGGTCACGCCGGACGGCAGCGCGCCGGACTCAGTGATCGCTGCGGCCGGGCTGCCGGTGGTGGTCACCGAGAAGGATCCCAGCGTGCCGGTGGTGAAGGTCGCTGAGCTGGCACTGGTGATGGCCGGAGGCTGCGTGATCGTGACCGTCAGCGTCTGCTGGACCGAGCCATATGGGTTTGTGGCGATGAGGGGGATGACGTACGTCCCCGCCGTGGTCGGCGTGCCGGACAGGGTGGCCGTGCCGTCCTTGTTGTCGGTGAAGGTGACACCGGGCGGCAGGTTGGATTCTCCCCAGCTCGGCGCCGGGGAGCCACCAGCCGTGATGGTGAAGCTGAACGGCGATCCGGCCGTGCCCGTGGCACTGGTGGCGCTGGTGAAGGCCGGGGCGTGGCCGACCACGATGGTGAAGGCCTGGGTCGCGTCGGGGCTGATCCCGTTGCTGGCCGTGATGGTGATGTTGGTCGTGCCCTCAGTGGTGCCCGTGCCCGAGATGAGCGCGGTGCCATTGCCGTTGTCGGTGAACGTCAGCCCGGCGGGCAGTGCCCCCGTCTCGGTGATCTTTGGCGTGGGTGCGCCGGTCGTGGTGATGGCGACAGCCCCGGCGGAGTTTACGGTGAAGTCAGCGACGGACACACTGGTGATGGTGGGGGCGCTGGCCGCGTTCACGGTGATGGTGAGGGACAGGGTGGCGGTGCTGCCGGAGGAGTTGGTGGCCGACAGGGTCACCGGGTAGGTGCCGCCCGTGCCGCTGGCCGGGGTACCGGAGATGGTGCCGGTGCCGTCGCCGTTGTCCTTGAACGACAGCCCGGTGGGCAGCGCGCCCGTCTCGGTGATGGTGGCCGCCGGGGAGCCGGTGGTGGTGACGGTGTAGGTGCCGGCCACTCCGGTGCTGAAGGTAGCCGTCGAGGGGCTGGTGATGCTCGGCGCCTCGGCGTTGGTCAGCGTGAAGCTCTGGCTCGCGCCGCCCACACTGTTCGTGGCATTGACCGTGATCGGGTAACTACCCCCGCTGCCGGTCTGCGGCGTGCCCGCGATGGTGGCCGTGCCGTTGCCGTTGTCGGTCAAGGTGACGCCGGCCGGCAGTGCTCCGGTCTCGGTGATGGCCGGCGTCGGGGCACCAGTGGTGGTCACCGTGAAGCTGAACGGGGTGCCCACGATGGAACTGGCCGACGAGGCGCTCAGGATGGCCGGGCCGACGTTCTCGGTCAGGGTCTCGGTGGCGTTGGTGCCCAGGTTGACCCAGTCCGACAGGGTGCCGCCATAGGACTGGCCGAAGGCCGACCCATTGACGGTGGTGCCGGGCGGCACGGTGACCGGGATGTTGACCGCGGAGCCGGCGTTGCTGACGGTGACCACGCCGTTCTGCACGCTGGCGCTGACTTGGCCGCCCTTCTCGGCGGTGGCCCAGGCGGCCTGCTCGGCCAGGGTCTGGGCGTCGGTGACGTCGGTCATCTGGCTGAGCGGGGCGGCGCTGGTGTACCAGGTGTTGTACTGGCTCAGCATGTTGCTGATCAGAGTCAGGATGGTGTAGCCAGTGGCCGCCGGGCCGATCAGGTTGCTCTGGTGGGCGTAGTCCATCCGCGGGTCGTTGCCGAGCACGTGGGTCAGCATGATGTGCGACTCAGACGCGAGCAGCGAGGCCTCGGTGGCCGGCGTGCTGATGCAGGTGGTGGACGAGGTGTTCGTGCAGTGCCCGGTCTCGCCCGGGAACGCTGAGTTGCCTACCGAGACCCCCTGCGCCACGTACAACGTGTTGTACTCGTTGAGCTCGTCGGGCCAGTTGGAGGCGTTGTAGAAGATGTTGCTCGGGTAGCGGGGCGCGCCCAGGGCCGCTCCGAGGGAGTACTGCTGGGGCTGCCGGGAGGCGTCCTGGGCGAACGTGGTGACGTTCGCATTGGCCAGGGCCGACGGCATGTTGGGGTTCTCCACCCCGGAGTGCTCGCCGGTCACCACGGCCGCTGGGGTGTAGTTCGTCAGCCCGTTGGCGGCGGCGAAGGCCTGGTCCAGGCCGATTTCCTGGTCGATGGAGGAGTCAGGTGTGGTGCTGGTGGCCGGCACCCAGCTTCCGGCCGCGCTGGAGCAGTCAATGCCGGGGTTGGTGGCCGTGGGGAAGCTGGCGCTTGAGTCGGGCGCAGGGCCGGTGGCGACCCCGGTGTCGGTGAAGGTGTAGGTCGTGGACGAGGTGGCTGACGTGTTTTCCGGCACCTGGCCGACCAGCCCGAAGGTGGTAGAGCCGGGATCTTCCCGGTAGATGTTGTAACCCCAGAAGCCGCTCCCCCCAGTGTGGCTGGCCTCTTCCTGGGCCAGGGTGGGCCCGGGGGTGCCGTCGGTGCCGGTGCCGTTGGTGGCCTCGGGCCAGGTCAGGGTGGCCGAATCGTCCACTGAGGCCGTCACCGGCTTGGGCGCGGAGGGCTCTGACTCACCATAGGCAGTCGCCGCGGTCACCTCGTAGCTGTAGGAGCCTGCGGCGAGCGTCCCGCCCGTGGCGTTGGCTGTCACCGAGGTAAGTCCCTGTGGCTGGGCCACCTGGCAGCCAAGGAACAGGTGCGACCAGGTGTGGGTGATCCAGTTGAAGCTGCCCTGGGCGGCGAGCAGGGCGTTGACGAACGCGCTGTCATTGGGGTTGCCCGGATCCACGGCCTGGCCGGGATCGGTGTAGGTGGCCCCGTTGTCGGTGACGCTGCCGGTGCAGTTGGCGGCCGACTCATCCGCGATCGTGTCGGTGCTGCAGGCACCGATGCCGTTGAAGGCCAGGTTCAGCTTGATGCCGGTCTGCTGTTCCCAGTTGGCCACGAACGCCACGTCGGCCGCGCTCATCTGCACGTCGGGCGGGGTGTCAGCCGGGTTGTTGGCCACTCCCGCCGGGCAGGTGAAGTCGGGCGGGTCGGTGGCGGCCGGCGTGCACTGGAACTGCTGGCTCCACTCGTTGTCGGCGATGAAGACGTCGTCGATGTCCTGGCCGAAGTAGTTGCGGGACAGCCCGAGGTGGGTGTCCTGGGTGACCCAGTTGATCAGCCCGGGAGCCAGCAGCAGCCACTGGATCATGTTGGCGTTGTAGTCGAAGTTGAGCGCCAGTTCCGACACTCCCGCCTGGGCGTCGGTGCTCGGATGCTGGTACACGCCAGCCATGACGTTTCCGGCGGCGTTGGTCATGAACGGCGTGTAAGGAGCCCCGGCGTCCGTCGTCCCCCCATAGCCGAAGCTGCCGGTGTCGAACGGAATGGGCCCCTTGAGCGCCGGGAAGGCGGCCAGCCCGGCGGCGGTCAGCGTCCCCGTGCTGCCGTCCAGCGGCCCGCTGGTCACGTCGGTCACGCCCAGAGCGGGCGAGGGGAACATGTAGCCGTCCACCTGGCGCACGCCGAAGGTGGATTCGTAGGTGTCCAGCGCGTTCAGCGCCCCGACCGCGTAGCCCGTCGGGGAGTCGGCGATGACCACGCCGTTGTAGTTGCCGGCGCCACTGCTAGCCGTCAGTGCGGGCAGGGTCACCGTTTCATTGGGGAACGCGCCTGCGGCCGTGACCTCGGTGAACGGCACCCCCTCGCTGGTCAGCGCCGATTCCCAGGCGCTGGTCGTGGGGTCGGAGGAGCCCTGACCGACTAATAGGACCTTGAGGCTTAACTGAGGGGGTGTGGCCGCCGAGGCCGAGGTGGCGACCCCTACGCCGGCCGTTGCCACCAAGCCACCCACAGCCGACACCGCAACCAGGCATCGAGCCAGCCGTGTCGTCCCCCACCGCTTAGGTCCGGCCACAGAACTCCCCCGCAATCCAAGAACGACCTCGCGGACGCGGCGCGACCACGAAGCAGTCTGAACGGATACGGGCGCAATCCTGCCCGTATCCGGAGCTACCACTAAATGGGACGCCGAGCGGCGCGGACTGGGTTACGGCAAACCGCAAAAAATTAGTTCACATCCGAGGAAGTGACGTATGGGGTACCTGATCCGGCCGATAGTAATTTGACCCGATATTAGGTATTTTTGGTGATCAAGATATTTGCGTGACAGATGTCAGCGGACAAGAAAGTTCTCCGGACTTGATCGGTCAGATATCCCCAGAAATTCTCGCGCCGTCTATTGACATAACCACCTCAGGGGCCGTATCAGCGTACGGAGACGGCGGCAGCCAACGCCAGCACGGCCGGCGCGCCAGAGCGGTCCTCCCCCGTCTCAGGGGTGGCCCGGCGGCAGGAGAGCGCCCGGCATGACCGATCAGGAGCGGGACCAGCTTTTCTTCCTGCCGCTCCGAGGAGGCCTGTTGACGGGCCTCCCCCCGGGAGCGTGCCCTGGCGGCGTCGTGGCTCCGTTCGCACATCGATCTGGACATGAAAAGGCAGCGGCTCCCCAGCGCTGGTGCACCAGGGGAAACCGCTGCTCAGGAGCGGAGGCTCGGGGATTTGAACCCCGGATGGGCTGTAGACCCAAACCGCATTAGCAGTGCGGCGCCATAGACCGGACTAGGCGAAGCCTCCCGACGACCGGATGGTCGGCCTCAGCGTACCGGTACCGCGCAAGGCACGCCAAAGCGGTTCGGCCATGATCACGGCACATTTTCAGTCGCACCGGCTGACAGAGTCCCGCGATCATGGAACCGCCCCGGCGGAGCCCGCACCAGGGCCTGGATGTCTGGCCAGCAGACGCCGGCCAGCGGGCACTCCTCAGCGGACCTCGGTCACCTGGTAGTCGCCCTTGGCGTACGCGTCGCGGATCCGGGTCTTGGCGAACTTGCCGACGCTCGTCTTGGGCACCTCGTCGATGAACGACCACCGCTCAGGAAGCTGCCAGCGCGGCACCCGGCCGCTGAGGAACTCGCGCAGCGTCTCCGCCGTCACGTCCGAGCCCTCCCGGCGCACCACCGTGGCCAGCGGCCGCTCCCCCCATTTCTCGTCGGGGACGCCGATGACCGCCGCCTCCAGCACGTCCGGGTGGGCCATCAGGGCGTTCTCCAGCTCCATGGAGGAGATCCATTCGCCGCCGGACTTGATCACGTCCTTCGCCCGGTCGGTGAGCCGCACGAAGCCGAGCCGGTCGATGGTGCCCACGTCGCCGGTGCGCAGCCAGCCGTCCCGGAACTTGGCCGGGTCGTCGTCCTTGTAGTACGACCCGGTCACCCACGGTCCGCGGCACTCGACCTCGCCCACCGCCTCGCCGTCGTGCGGCAGCACCTGGCCGTCGTCGCCGACCAGCCGGGCCTCTACCGTGCAGAAAATCCGGCCCTGGGTATCGCGGTACTCCCATTCCTCCTCCGGCGACAGTCCGGGCGGCGGGTGCGCCACACTGCCGAGCGGCGAGGTCTCGGTCATCCCCCAGGCATGCACGATCCGCACCCCGAGTTCCTTCTCGTAGGCCTCCATCAGCGAATGCGGGACCGCCGAGCCGCCGCACGGGACCAGCCGCAGCGACGACAGGTCACCGCCGTGTTCCCGGACGTGCTGGAGCAGTGCGTTCCAGATCGTCGGCACCGCGCCGGCCAGCGTCGGCCGCTCCGCCTCGATCAGCCGGACCAGCGGCTCGGGCTGCAGGAACCGGTCCGGCATGATCAGGTCGGCGCCGCACAGCACGGCCGCGTAGGCCAGTCCCCAGGCGTTCGCGTGGAACATCGGCACCACGGGCAGCACCCGGTCCCGCTCGGACAACGCGAACGTGTTACCCAGGCACGCCCCCATCGAGTGCAGGTACGTGGACCGGTGACTGTAGACGACGCCCTTGGGCCGGCCGGTCGTGCCGCTGGTGTAGCACATGGCGGCCGCTGACCTCTCGTCCAGCTCAGGCCACTCGAACGAGGCTGACTCCGCGGCCAGCAGGTCCTCGTACGAGTACACCTGGCGCCCCGGGGCGGCCAGGGACTCAAGCTGGGCTGGGTCCGCTGAGCCGGACGCCCCGGTTACCAGGACGTGACGGATCGTCTCCATATCGGGCAGCACCCGCGCCAGCAGCGGCACGAGGGTGGCGTCCACGATGACCGCGTGATCCTCGGCATGATTGGCGATGTAGCTGAGCTGTCCGGGATCGAGCCTCAAGTTGAGGGTGTGCAGCACCGCCCCCATGGACGGCACGGCCAGGTAAGCCTCCAGGTGCTCAGCGTTGTTCCAGAGCAGTGTCGCCACCCGCTGGTCGCCATCCACCCCCAGCCTGCGCAGCGCGTTGGCCAGCCGGGCGGCCCGCTCGCCGGTCGCGGCGTAGGTCTGGCGGCGGGTGCCGTCCGCCGTGCAGGTGACGACTTCCTTGTCACCAAAGATCGACGTGCCATAGCGCATGAGCGCTGTCACGGTCAGAGGTACGTCCATCATCGTGCTTAGCACGGCCCACCTCCTTGTGGTTGCGCCCAGTAGCGGCCTCACCAGGCACAAATTCACCTTCCGGGTGGATCGTGTCACGACCTGGGCGCAGTCGTCATCCTCCGAGGAGTTCGGCGTCGATCCGGAGCTTGGCCACCGCGCGGGAAACGGTGCTCTTCACAGTGCCCTGGCTCACGCCGAGCACGTTGGCGATCTCCGCCTCGCTCATGTCCTCGTAGTAGCGCAGCACCACGGCGGCTCGCATCCGCCGGGGCAGCCGCTCGATCGCGCGGCGCAGCGCGTCCTGCAGTTCGCTGTCGCCCGCATGGTCAGCCACGGCCTGCTCGGGGATGTCGTCGGTCGGGTACTCCTCCACCCGTCGCCGCCGCCACCAGGAGATGTGCGTGTTCACCATGGCGCGGCGCACGTAGCCGTCCACCGCGCTCCGGTCCTCGATGCGATCCCATGCCTGGTATGTCTTGGCCAGCGCGGCTTGCACGAGATCCTCAGCATCCGCACGGTTATGGGTGAGCAGGTAGGCCATCCGGAGCAGGGAGGCGCTGCGCGCGGTCACGTACTCACGGAAGGCCGTGTTGTCCGCGCACGGACTCCGGCCACGCTCCAAGCCTGGCTCCAGGCTCGGTCCCAGGACACTCACAGGCCAACCGTACCCAGCAAAAGACACGGCGGACCGTACCTAACCCGAGTGTCTGCGCGCCTGCGACCTGGACTTTTGACGGTTGTACCGCATATCAGGCAGGCATCCGCGAGGCCAAGGTGACCGAATCGCTTGACGCGGCCCGGGCCCGGCACGCATCGTCATGATCTGGGCAGTCCTGTCCGGGGGGAGAGATGATGCTGGGCCACCGCAGTGACTTAACGTGCTGTGATCGCTGCGTTGGGTCGGATACAGCCGCGCTGATCGCGCGCCGCCGGTCACTCAAGGCCGCCGTCCTCCCGGCCAGGGACCAGCCAGGCCAGCTCGACGCCGCTGATTTAGCCGGGCAGACTCCAGGCGCGGCCGGCGCGGCCGGGGATCCGGCGGTGGCCTGGGATCGGCGGCCAACTGGGGACCCGGAGATGGCCAGGCACCGGCGAGTAGCCGGGCATCCGGGAGTGCTCACTGGAACGGTGCTGGATGCCAGCCCGCACATTCTCACCATCTGCCGGGCGGACCGCGTAGAGCGGTTGACCTTGCCGCCGAGTACCCGGGTGTGGAAGGGCGTCCAGGCCCACCCGACCACCCTCATCGCCGGGGACCGCGTTGTGGTGCGCCTGGACACGGCCCAGCGCGGGGTGGCGGACCGGATATGGGCCAACATCGGCCGCGTCACTGGCGTGATTCTCGAACGGGGCGGCGACAGCATTCTGGTGGACTCGGGGAACCCGGGGGAACGCCAGGTCATCGTCATCCAGAAGGGCGCGGAGAGCCGCATTCAGGTCCGCTTCCCGCGGCTGGAACCTGGGTACCTCATCGACGTCATCGGGCTGCGGCGTGGCGGGGTCATCGAGGGCCTGGTGCCCGCGACATCCCAGCCTGCCTATCGCGCCAGCCAGGTGCCGCGGCCCAGGCAGCTACGGCGCCACGCGTCATCCGTGCTGGACGGCTCGGCGACCTGGCACGAACCGGTGGACCGGCCGGATGACGCGGAGGGAATCGCCTATCCCATGCTTGACCCGGAGACCGGAGGTGGCGAGCAGCCAGCTCCGGGCCCGGGCTGCGAACGGATGCCCTATCTCTCCGTCGGCAGCCTGCTTGAGGTCCGCAACGAGTGCACCGGCCTCTCCCGCGTCCTGACGGTGACCGGCTGTGGCGCGATGGCCCGGCTTTTCTGCGACCGCTGCGTCACCTGTGGCACCTCGCCTCGCGGCCGAGTGGCCGACCTCACGCTGGCCAGCTTCGTCGCGCTCGGCGGTGAACTGGAACGTGGCTGCTTCAATGCGACGATCGCGGTAGGCCGATGACGACGCATGCCCTGGCCCAGCTGGTGAACGACATCCGGGAGGTCCAGGCTCCGGTCCTCGCGGCCATGTTGATCGGTGCATGTGCCGCCAAGTTCAGCCGGGTGGTGCGGGCCGGGTCGCTGGACGCCGGCCTCGGCCCGACCGAACTGTTCCCGTTGCCGCTTCGGCGGCCAGCCGCCGTGACCGTGTGCGCCATCGAACTGGCCATGGGCCTGGCGCTGGTCGTCACGGCGTCACCGGCGGCCCGGGACGGCACAGGTGCCCTGGACGGCGCCGCCGCGGACGGGGCGCGGATCGCCGCGACCGCTTTCTTCCTGGTCGCGATGTGCGCCCTGATCGAACTGCGCGGCCGCCGCCCGGACGCCGGGTGCGGCTGCTTCGGCGACCTCAGCAGGCGCCCGGTGGGCGTCCGCTCAATCGCCCGGTCGGCGCTGCTGGCCGTGGCGGCGCTGGCCTCCATCGGCGGACCGGGGCTGCGTCTGCCGCCGCCTGGCCCTGGCGCCGCGCTGCTCCTCGGCATTCTCTGCATTGAGTTCCTGGTGATTGCGCTGCTCTCACCAGAGGCAGGTGAGGCACTCGTCCGCCTTGGTTACTCCGAGCCCTGTGAACTGCGCAATGTCCCGGCTTCTCGGACGCTCTCCGCGCTGCGCCGCAGTCCGCAGTGGAGCCGGCAGGCCAGCGTGATCGTCGGCGATGCGCCGGCTGACATGTGGCGGGAATTGTGCTGGAGGTACGTGGTCTATCCGGGTCGCCTGACTGGCGCCGACGCCGATGTCGTGTTCGCGGTTCAGGTGAAACAGCGGCGCCCGGTCATTCATTCGGCCGTCATCCCCCGGGAGAAACCAGGCGCGGCGTCGGCGCGGTCGGAAGATGCCAGCCCAGCGGCGCACGGGGCCGCCGCACCGGCGGACGGCGCCACCGGGCAAACGGTCAAGGCCAGCGTGCCGCCAGAAGTCGGCCGGGTAAGCGCTATGCCAATATCTAAGACCCTCTAGCATCCACCGTAGAATTAACCATACTCCCGGAGAGTCAGGCTGGCTGCGCGCGCAAAAACCGGCCGAAATGCGGCACGGTGAAGGCGATCAGGCCGCGTTCGGAGCTGTAGATCAGGCCCTTCTTAATCAGGCCATCCCGCGCCGGTGACACGCTGGACGGCTTACGGCCCAGTTCTTCGGCGACCTGAGATGTCTGGACCGGGTCGTCCCCGAGCATCGCCATGGCCCGCATGTACTCGCGCTCCGCCGGGGTGGCGCGCTCATATCTGCTGCCGAAGAACCCGATGGCCAGTTCGCTCTCCGCCTGAGGGCTGGCCATGTTCACATCTGCGGCCGTCACCGGGCTGGCTGCGGCGACATCCCAGGTCACCTTGCCGTAGGCCTGGACGAAATACGGATAGCCATCGGCCGCCGCATACAGCGCGTCGAGGGCGTCCTGCTCGAAATCGGCCCCTTCCCGCTGCGCGGGCGCGAGCAAGGCGAGATCAGCGGCGGCGCGGTCCAGCCGGTCGATCGGCACGTACCGGAACAGCCGCTCGGAGTAGCTCTTGCTCGCCGACAGGACCGAGGGGAGGTGCGGCAGCCCGGCGCCCACCACAATCAGCGGCCCGCCGGACTGCGACAGCTCATGGGTGGCCGCACAGAGCGCGGACACGTCAGCGGGCGGGATGTCCTGCATCTCGTCGATGAACAGCGCCATCCCGACGCCCAGGTCGGTAGCGACCGAGGCGGCGTCCGCAAAAAGCTCGGTGAGGTCGATCTCAAGATCCCCGGAATCAGCGCGGCCGCGCAGCGCGGGCACGTCTATGCCCATGTGCGGGGTGAACGTGCCCTTGGGGGCTTTGGGATCGCGCGCCGCGAACGCCTTCAGCACGCCGAGGAACTGCTCGATCCGTTCCGGCCCGCGATGCCGCGGCGCCAGCTCGCGGACCGCCATGTGCAGCGCGCCAGCGACCGGCCTCCTTATTGACTGCTCGGGTCGCGCCTCGATCTTGCCGGTGCCCCAGAGCCGCTGCAACGCCATCGAGCGGAACGAATTGAGCAGCACGGTCTTGCCGACGCCACGCAGGCCGGTGAGCACCATACTGCGCTCCGGGCGTCCTCGCGCGATCCGCTCTAGCACCACGTCGAACTGGCCCAGCTCACGGTCCCGCCCGGCAAGTTCGGGCGGTCGCTGGCCCGCGCCTGGGGCATAGGGATTCCGTACCGGGTCCACAGCATTGGAGCTTATGGCGCTCTCTAGCGCGTTCCTTATATTCGCGTAGAAAGCCCTGCCGGCGTGTCGCGCCCCCTCGCATGCGCGGCACGCCGGCAGGCCCGCCCTCCGCCTGCAGCGGGCTTACCCAATTAGGTAAGCCCGCTGCGGACGCTTTACTCCGGTAAGCCGATTGAGCTAACTCAGTGCAGCTAACTCAGTGCAGCTAACTCAGTGCCGTTAGCTGTGCAGCAGGCGGAGCGTGTTCACGGCGTCGTCCACGTAGTAGAGACCAGCGTGGTGCGGCGCAACGGCCAGGCCGAACAGCGCGCCCGCACCGGCCGGGGAGCCGGACTTGTCCAGCATGCGGATGGCGACCTGCGTTCCCCCTGGGCTGATCTCGATGAGCTTCCCGTCCCCGCCGTTCACGGTGAGCACATCCCCATTGGGCGCGACGGTGAGGCCGAGCGGGGTGTTGAGCGCCCCGCCGTGGCTGACCGTGAAGCCCGTTCCCGCACTGGTCCCGCGCCACGGCGCGCCCGGGATCGCGGCGACCCGGTTACCCACGCTGTCCGCGACGAACAGGGTGCCGTGCGAATCGAGGCCGAGGCCGGTAGGCCCGACCACCAACGCGTCCGGGTCGGTCTTCTCGCCAAAGCCAGAGCCGATCTTTGTCACGTCGACCAGCTTGGGCAGGTGATGGTGGCGGAGCTTGAGAACGAGCCGCAGCACCGTGCCCCGGTGGGTGACTTTGCCATTCGCTGCCTTGGTTCCGTTAAGCACGTTGCTGACGAAGAGGTCGGCTACGTGCCCGTTGCTCCATGCCGTCATGTCCCACGGCCCGTTGATGCCGTATCCGGAGATGGTCTCCCGCACCTTGCCGTGGCTGTCCAGGACGAGCAGGCAGCCAGCGGACGCGGTGGCCGAGGACCCGTCAGTCGTGGGCAGGCTGCCGACGACGACCCATCCGCCCGGCAGCACATTGAGCGCGGTGGTCAGGCCTATGCCACCGGGGCAGGCGCCCGGCAGCCCAGCCGCGGAGATGCCCGCGAACTGGGTCACCTTGCCGTGCGGCGAAACCTCGACGATGGTCGTTCCGGTGCCCTGCAGGTTCGCGCTGTTGTTGAAGTTGCTGATCAGCACGTCGCCACGGTAGAGCTTGCCCTGGCTGTGGCTGACCACTGCGACACCGTACGGGTTGACATCCCCGTTTTTCGGCACTGTGGAGGCGATCGTCGAGATCTTGTGAAGGTGGCTAACGAATGGCGCAGTCGACATTGACTGCGCCCCTGCGGCTGGTGCCATCACCAACGCTGCTGCCGCGGCAGCACCCGCTGTTCCGGCAAACGCCAGGGCGATCCGACGGACCACCGACATGTGATGCTCCCCTCTCGAAAGGTGGGTGCGTGGGGCGCGACGGAAGACGAGCGCGGGTTTCTCAGTGAGCCGCCGAGTGACGCACTATGCGCCTTTGACACGTGCCGCGGGCACGTCAGGTTCAAATGGCAACGCGCGTGGTGCAGATGTCAGGTTTCGTGGCTTCTGCAGCGCACGGATCGTCGTTTCCAGGCACCTGGCGAGGGGTGCTAGCGGCGACCGTCCGCGCCGCGCCCAGGCTGGTTCAGCCGGGCCAGGTACGCGTTGTACGCGGCGAGATGCTCGTCATCGTCGATGCCGCCGCCGGCCGTCCCGGGCTTGCTGTTCCCGCTGGCCCGGCCGGTTTCGCCGGTCCCCCCGCTCTCGCCGCGCGCCGCGTGCGTGGTGACCAGCTCATCGAAGTTGGACTTCCGCACGGCCTCCAGCCAGCCCTCGCCGCGCGCGCCGGCCAGATCGTTACGGCTCCACAGCAGGAAGACGATCATGATGAATCCGAGCATGATCGCGTCGCCGCCGATCCACATGACCGCCCCGCCCCAGTGCACGTCCTCCACCGGGCTCGGCGATCCGGCCGGACGGCTGTCAGCCGACATGCCGGGCATCCCGCTGCCGGCATATCCGAGTACCAGCCCGGTGAAGGTGTCCACCGGCATGGCCAGGACCAGGACCAGCAGCCGGATCGGATACGACACCCGCCAGCGGATCGGCTCGCGGCCGAAGATCGGCAGGAAGAACAGGTACCCGACCACGAGGTACAGCGCATGTTCTCCGTCATGCACCGCTGGGTTACTCATGACCAGGCCCATCAGGCCGGTCAGGTGGGTTCCGACGATGGCCGCCGCGTACGCGGCCAGCCCGAACGGCGGCCAGGTGAGGAAGCTGATCACCCGGGAGCGCATGACCTTTTTCGCCCAGGTGTGCAACGGGTTCCTGCTCGCATGCAGCAGGAGGGTGAACGGCTGGCCGACGACCAGCATCGGCGGGGCGATCATGATCAGCATGAGGTGCTGGATCATGTGGTCCCAGAACAGCACGTCGTCGTAGGCGCCGATGCCGCTCTCGGTGGCCAGCACGATGACCGTCAGGCCGCCGA
>CAYPQM010000037.1:15578-44167 GCA_964412845.1 uncultured Streptosporangiaceae bacterium | reverse complement strand
ATGGCGGGCGACGCTGTATTCCGTTTTTCACTTCAGCCGCTCGATTGCCGTCAGCAGCCGCCGCACCGTCCGCCCGGCGCCCGGTCGAGCCCTCCACCCTCCGCGGGACCACCGAGCCGATGTCGCGGGCCCGGCAGCTCATCGCCCGCCGCATGGTGGAGTCACTGCAGACGTCCGCGCAGCTCACCACGGTGGTCGAGGCGGACGTCACCGCCATCGCCCGGCTCAGGGATCGGGCCAAGGCGGACTTCGAGGCGCGCGAGGGCGTCAAACTGTCGTTCCTGCCGTTCTTCGCGCTGGCCGCGGTCGAGGCACTGAAGGTGCACCCCCGGCTCAATGCGATCATCGACCCGAACGGCAGCCAGGTCACTTACCACGACGCCGAGCATCTCGGCGTCGCCGTGGACACCGAGCGCGGCCTCATGGTCCCGGTCATCCGCAACGCCGGCGATCTCAACGTCGGCGGCCTGGCCCGCAAGATCGCCGATCTCGCCCAGCGCACCCGGGGCGGCCAGGTCAGCCCCGATGACCTGGCCGGGGGTACCTTCACCCTGACCAACACCGGCAGCCGGGGCGCCCTGTTCGACACCCCGATCATCAACCAGCCGCAGGTGGCCATCCTGGGCACCGGCACCGTGGTCAAGCGCCCGGTAGTGATGGAGGACCCGGCGCTGGGCGAGGTGATCACCGTGCGCTCCATGGTCTACCTGGCCCTCACCTACGACCACCGGCTGGTTGACGGCGCGGACGCGGCACGGTTCCTGGCCACCGTGAAGGCACGCCTGGAGGAAGGCGCGTTCGAGGCGGAACTAGGCCTGTAACCAGCGCCCGCGGCCACGTCAGCCCTGGTGGCGAGGGCAAACGTGGGTAGGGGGACAGCATGAGAATCGCCATCACGGGATCGTCAGGCCTGATCGGCACCGGCCTGGTCACCGCGCTCCGGCACGACGGCGACGAGGTGATCCGGCTGGTCCGGCGGGCACCCCGGTCCGCCGATGAGATCAGCTGGGATCCGCAGGCGCCACGTGGCGGGCTGGACCCGGCGGCGCTGCGCGGCGTCGCAGCCGTGCTGAACCTGGCCGGGGCCGGTGTCGCCGACCATCGCTGGACCGCCGCGTACAAGGAGAAGATCCGCGCCAGCCGGGTCACTGGCACCCACACGCTCGCCGGGCTGCTGGCCGACATGGACGGCGGACCATCCGTGCTGCTGTCTGGGTCTGCTATTGGCTGGTACGGGGATACCGGCGGGCGGGAAGTGGACGAATCCACGCCCGCCGGCGCCGGGTTCCTGGCCGATGTGGTCAGGGACTGGGAGGCGGCCGCCGACCCGGCCCGTGAGGCGGGCCTGCGCGTCGTCACCCTGCGGACCGGCATCGTGATCAGCCGGCAGGGCGGCGTGCTGGCCAGGATGCTGCCGCCGTTCCGGCTCGGGCTCGGCGCCCGGCTGGGTCCAGGCACGCAGGTGATGAGCTGGGTGACGCTCGCCGACTGGACCCGGATAGCCCGGTTCCTGCTTGATCATGACGAGGTGTCCGGGCCGGTCAACCTGACCACGCCCCATCCGGTGACCAACACTGCCTTCACCTCGGCGCTGGCCGGGGCACTGCACCGGCCTGCCGCGCTCGCCGTTCCCTCCCCGGTGCTGGCGCTCGCCCTCGGCGGGGTCACCAGCGACCTGCTGAGCAGCGCCCGGGTACTGCCGCGGCGGCTCACCGAGGCCGGCTTCGAGTTCTCCTTCCCCGACCTCGCGGCGGCGCTGAACGCCGAACTGGGTCAGCCCGTGCCTTAGCGGCCGTCCCTGCTGTCCGCCGGTTCTGCCTGCAGCTCCTCCGTCGGGGGACAGCTCGGCTGGACCGGGATCAGGTCGCGCAGTCCCTGCGTCTCCAGGCCGAACAGCGGCACCCGCCACAGCGGGAGCCGCTGCCCCGGATCCCGGTAGGGCACGAATGTTCCGATGGTGAGCCGGACCAGCCGGCGGGCGCCGATGATCGCCAGCGCGGCCAGCGGCAGCTCAATGCAGAGCGCCGACAGCAGGCTCAGCATGAAACCGCTGGTGTGCACGTTCAGCGTCACGTCGAACCATGCGTCGCAGCACAGCAGGGTGGCCAGCACCACCAGGCAGATGATCAGCACCTGGCGGCGCCGCCAGGCGGCCCATGCGGTCGTCGCGAAGGTGACGAGCAGGGCCAGGTCGAATCCGACCCATGCGCCCCGCCAGCCGCCCGCGCGGTAGTACCGGGGCAGCGTGACCGCCAGCACGCCTATCCAGATGGCCAGCCCGATACAGCAGATGATGATGCCGGCCAGCACGATGGCGCGGTGCCGCTGGTCCATCGGCCGTCCGGGCGAGACCCGGCTGTCAATCGCGCCGATCGCGCGCGCCAGGCGCGCCCGCTCATCCGGGCTCATCCGCCTCAGTTCGGTCTCGTCCAGCACGCGAATACCTCCTGTAACGGTAACGACCCGCTGGTCCCGCTATTCCCGCTATTACCCACCGGCCATCGGGCTGATGCCCTGGGACGGGCAGGATTGCCGGCCCGGCCGGGCCGGATAGGCTGGGCGCCGTGACCAGCGAACTCGTCTACATCCATGCTGGATTCGGGCCCGAGGCGGTTCCCTATCCGGAAGGGTGGGAACTCCAGCGGCGGCTACACGACCGCCGGGCCGCAGACGACATCCCGGACGTGTGCCTGCTTCTGGAGCATGAGGCCGTGTACACGGCCGGCCGGCGGACGAGCCCTCTCGACCGGCCGGCTGGCGACGCCGGCGCGCCGGTGATCGACGTGGACCGGGGCGGCCAGATCACCTGGCATGGGCCGGGCCAGCTCGTCGGGTACCCGATCATCCGGCTCGGCGAACCGGTGGACGTGATCGCCTACGTGCGCGCCATCGAGGAGGCGCTGATCCGCGCCTGCGCGGAGGCCGGGCTGGCCACCACCCGGGTGGACGGGCGCAGCGGAGTCTGGGTGCCCGGCACGCCCGGCAGCACCGCCGGGCCCGGGCGGCCGGACCGGAAGGTAGGCGCGATCGGCATCCGGGTATCCCGCGGGGTGACGATGCACGGCTTCGCCCTGAACTGTGACCCCGACCTGAGCTGGTTCGACCGCATCGTGCCGTGCGGCATCCGCGATGCCGGAGTCTCCAGCCTGTCCGCGGAGACCGGCCGCCGGGTCAGCGTGCCGGACCTGACCGAGCCGGTCGAACGCCACCTCGCGGAGGTGCTGGGGGCCCGCGCCTGGCGGCGCGTCCAGGGCACCGCCACGCTCCTCCCGGCACCGGCCGCCCCGCACGCGGTCACGGCCGCGCTGGCCTGACGCCGGGCGGCCGACGCGCCGCGGGCTAACCGAGCGCGAGCTACCCCTGGCCCGGCGGCTACCCGGTTTGGCCGCGGGCTACCCGTTGCGCAGGGAGATCTTGTCCGACTCGGCGATGCCTGCCGCCTCGACCGCGCGCAGTCCTTCGCCCAGCCGCTCACGGGCCTGCCGCAGCAGCTTCAGCGAGTTGGTGAAGGTGCTCTGGGCAGCGCCGCGGTCCGGATCAGCGCCATGCTCTTCGAAGAGATGCGCCTGCAGGGCGGCGGCGACTTCGTCGACCGCCTTGAGCGCTTGGTAGATGGCCTGTTCCCGCGCAATGTCATTCACCATAGGACGAGTATCCCGCGCGCTACCCCACGCCGCCCTCAGCGGTTCCCCCGGCCGCCACCCGCCGCATGTGCCCGGCCAGTTCTGGCACCAGGACCGCGGCCTGCTCGCCGCTGTTCATGTCACGGACGGTGACCGTGCCTGCCTCCTGCTCGGCGGCACCGGAAATGAGGGCCCAGCGCGCTCCCTGGTCACTGGCCCACTTGAGCTGCCTGCCCAGCTTTCCTGACGAGCCGAGGTAGACGCTGGAGCGCAGGCCCGCCGTCCGGGCGGCCGACGCGAGCGCGAAGCTCCGTGGCGCGTACTCGGGGGCCATCACCGTGACCGCGACGTCCAGCCGGCTGGGCCGGCCGCTGTCGCTGCCGGGGAGCAGCAGCAAGATCCGCTCGATGCCCAGTGACCCTCCGGTGGCCGGCACATCAGGCCCGCCCGCCTGCTCGATCAGATGGTCATAACGGCCGCCGCCCGCGATTGACCCGGGCACTCCCTGCGCCGCCACTTCCCAGATCGGGCCGGTGTAGTAGCTCAGCCCGCGCACCAGGCGGGGCGTGAACTCCACCCGGTCAGCGGGCAGCTGGCCTGCCACCAGGGACAGCATCGCATCGATCTCATCCAGCCCGGCGGAGCCCTCCTCGCTGGGCTTCAGCGCCGCCCGGATCCGTTCCGCCGCGTCGGGTGCGGTCATCGCGGCGACCAGTTCAGCCGCTTTCCCCTGGTCGAGCCCGCGCCCGGTGAGCTCGGCGGTCACCTCGGCGGGGGCCAGCTTGTCCAGCTTGTCCAAGGCGATCAGGACGTCGGGCCCGAGATCGGCGGGCACGCCGAACGCTTCAAGCAGGCCGGCCAGGACGCGCCGCGAGTTCAGCAGGACGCGGAAGCCGGGCACGCCCAGCTCGGCGAGCGTGTCGTGCACCGCGCAGATCACTTCCGCGTCCGCCATGGCCGATGTCGAGCCGAGCGTGTCCAGGTCGCACT
Organism: uncultured Streptosporangiaceae bacterium; assembly: GCA_964412845.1. Lineage (GTDB taxonomy): Bacteria > Actinomycetota > Actinomycetes > Streptosporangiales > Streptosporangiaceae > JAWWPY01. The sequence continues at coordinate 39,554 of CAYPQM010000037.1, read as the reverse complement.
GGATGAATTCGCGGTAGCGGCCCCGGCCGGGCCGGTCCGCCCGCCAGACCGGCCCGATGGCGTACCGCTTGTACGGGGTCGGCAGCTGGCTGCCGTACGCGGCGGCCACCCGGGCCAGCGGCACGGTCAGGTCATAGCGCAACGCCAGGTCGGCCTCGCCGGACGCCTCGTGCTCGCCGCGGCGGAGGATCTTGAAGATGAGCTTGTCACCCTCTTCGCCATACTTGCCGAGCAGCACCTCCAGCCGCTCGAAGGCCGGCGTCTGCAGCGGCTCGAACCCGTAGCGCGCGAACGAGCCGCGGATGGCGGCGAACGCCCGTTCGCGGACCTCGACGTCTGCGGCCAGGAAATCACGAGTCCCCGACGGGGGATCAAACTGGATCGGCATGCGCCCATGCTCCCCGATAACGCCGTGCCACGTCACATCAATAACCCGTGACCAGGTGGATCCGCCGGTAGATGCACCAATCGTCCGTGCTAGCGTGGATACGTGCTCTAGGTTCAGCGGCCCCCGCTATCACCGGAATCCGTCGCCGCTGTCCTCGTGTCCTAGGAGCACCTACCGTGTCCCGCCAGCAGACCGCTGCCCACGCTGTGGGGAGCACCGCCACGACCGCCCCGGCCGCCAGTCGCTGGCCCCGCTGGCGCTGGGTGGGCGGGCCGCGGGTCACCCTGGGCCTGGCCATCGCCCTGCAGGTGGTGATCTCCGCGGGTGACGGACTCGCCATGATCGCCCTGGCCTCCAGGATCTACCAGAACTCACACGCTTCCTGGGCGGTGGCGTCGGTATTCCTCGCCGTGACCGTGCCGATCACGGCGCTCGCCCCGGTGGCGGGCACCGTGCTCGACCGGTTCTCCCCCAGGCCGGTGCTGGTGACGGCCGCGGCCGCGGAGGCCCTGGTGGCACTGGCGCTGATCCGGGTCGGCGGCACGGGAGCCACCCTCGGCCTGGCCGTCGGCTTTGGCATCTGCGCGGCCGTGCTGCAGCCTGGTCTCGGCGCCATCGTGCCCCGGCTGGCCGGGCCGACCGGCCTGACCCGGGCCAACGGCTACCTGCAGGCGGCCACCTGGGGCGGGTTCACCGTCGGGCCGCTGCTGGCGACCGGGCTGATCGCCGCGGGGGGCCCAGGTCTGGCCCTGGCCGCGGTCGCCGCCATCTACCTCCTGGGCGCGCTCGGGCTGCGCGTCCTGCGGCTCGCCCCGGCCGGCCGCCCGCCCTCCGGGGCCGCGGTGGGCGGCGTGGCTGCGGTGGGCGCCTCCGCCGCCGTCGGCGGCGCGCCGGCCGGCGCCACGATCCCAGCCGGCCTCACGACTCCGGCGGAGCCGGCCAAGCTGGCCCGCCAGATGAGCGCGGGCCTGCGCTTCCTGCGGGCCGACCGGGAGGCCGGGCTGCTCGTCCTGGTCGTCGGCGTCGTGGTCGGGTTCGGCAACATGGCTGTCGTCGCGGAGGTCGTGTTCGCCGAGGGAGTGCTCAAAGCCGGCCCGAGCGGCTACTCGATCCTGGTCGCAGCGTGGACGGCGGGCATGCTCGCGGGCACGCTGGCCGGCGGCAGGCTGCCGATGGGCCGGCTGGCGGTCGCCACGCTCGCGGGCACAGTGGCCGCGGGCGCCGGGGTGGCCCTGGCCGGGGCGGCGGTGTCGCTCTGGCAGGCTGCCGCCGCCTACGGATTCGGCGGCCTGGCTAACGGCATGGAAGTGGTGGCCACCCGCAGTTTTCTTAACCACCGGGTCCCGGAGGCCATCTCCGGCCGGGTGTTCGCTCTCTACTCGGGGGTCCTGTTCGGGACCGCCTCGCTCGGCATGGCCCTCGCCGGCGGCTTGCTCAGCCCGCTCAGCCCCCGCGTGGTGCTCTTCATCGCGGGCGGTGGCTGCGTGCTGGCCGGCGCCACCGGCTGGGTCATCCACGCCCGGCTCCGCGCGCACCAGCGCGCCGCCCCGGCTGCGTCGCTCTCGCCACGCTGACCGGGGGACGTACCCTGGTCATGTGGTACTCGCACCCGAAGGACGCAGGCTGCTTCGCCTGGAAGCACGCAACAGCCAGACCCCCATCGAGCGGAAGCCCCCGTGGATCAGGACCCGGTTGCGGACCGGTCCCGCGTACACCGAGCTGAAAAGCCTGGTCAAACGGGAGGGCCTGCACACGGTCTGCGAGGAAGCAGGCTGCCCCAACATCTTCGAGTGCTGGGAGGACCGCGAGGCGACCTTCCTCATCGGCGGTGATCAGTGCACCAGGCGATGCGATTTCTGCCAGATCGCGACCGGCAAGCCGGCTCCGCTCGACACCGATGAGCCGCGCCGGGTCGCGGAGTCCGTGGCCACCATGGGGCTGCGTTACGCCACGGTCACCGGCGTGGCCCGGGACGATCTGGAGGATGGCGGGGCCTGGCTGTACGCGCAGACCTGCCGGGAAATCCACGCGGCCGTGCCCGGCTGCGGGGTCGAACTCCTGATCCCCGACTTCAACGCGCATCACGACCGGCTGCAGCAGGTCTTCGCCGCCCGCCCCGAGGTTCTTGCGCACAACATCGAAACCGTCCCCCGGATTTTCAAGCGGATACGGCCGGGCTTCCGGTACGAGCGGTCACTGGACGTCTTGCGCCGTGCCCTCGAGGCAGGCCTGGTGACCAAGTCCAACCTGATCCTCGGCATGGGCGAGGAGACTCACGAGATCAGCCAGGCCCTGGCTGACCTGCGCGAAGTCGGCTGCGAACTGCTCACGATCACCCAGTACCTGCGGCCGTCCCCGCGGCATCACCCCGTCGTGCGGTGGGTGCCGCCGGGGGAATTCGACCGGCTCCGCGACGAAGCGCTGGGCCTCGGCTTCTCCGGCGTGATGTCGGGACCGCTGGTCCGCTCGTCGTACCGGGCGGGCCGGCTGCACATGGAAGCGGCCGCGCGCAGGGCTGCGGTTTCGCTCTAAGGCCCGCAGCCTCGTATCCTGCCGTGCATGGCGAAGAAGCCCTCAGGGGCGGCAAACCGGCAGGGCGACGTTGATCCCGCCTCCATGGGCCGGATCAAGCAGATCCGCATGGTGGCCGGGGTCATCCGCAAGGACAATCCCAAGGCCATGCCCATCGTGTTCCTCATCGGGATCGGCGTCATCGCTGTCTGCGTTGCCGTCGGCCTGCTGACCAACACGGCAGGCTTCCTGATCCCGCTGGGGGTGCTCATCGGGCTGGGCGGTGCCATGATCACGTTCGGGCGGTTCGCCCAGTCCGCTCAGTACGCGGCGGTCGAAGGCCAGCCGGGCGCCGCGGCGGCGGTACTGCAGAGCATGCGCGGCGGCTGGACCGTCACGCCCGCCGTATCGGCCAACAGGAACATGGACGTGGTGCACCGCGCGGTCGGCAAGCCCGGGGTCATCCTGGTGGGCGAGGGCGCGCCGACCCGGCTGGGCAGCCTGCTCGCGGCGGAGAAGAAGCGGATCTCCCGGGTCGCCTACGACGTGCCGATCTACGACATCCAGGTCGGCAACGAGGAAGGCCAGATCCCGATCCGGCGACTGCAGCGCAAGGTCATGCGGCTGCCCAGGAACCTGAAGCCGCCGGAGGTCTCCGAGCTGAACTACCGGCTCAAGGCCCTGCCGCAGTCACTGCAGGCGCCGAAGGGCCCGCTGCCCAAGTCCGGCCGGATGCCGAAGCCGCCGCGCCCCAGGTCCCGCTGACCGGCCCGCGTGCGGGATGCCCGTCATGCCTCCCGGTACGCCGCCCTGATCCGGTCGGCGTACGTCGGCAGGTCCAGCCCCAGCAGCCGGAACCGGCCGAGCTGGTGGAGCAGGAAGTTGTTCGCCCCCATTTTCGAGAGGCGTCCGACATCACCGTCGAGCAGGGCCTGCAGCTCATCCTCGGACAGCGGCGGCAACGCGGCCCGTAGCGCCTGTTCCGGGGAATCGCCGAGAGCCTGGCGGAGGCCAGGCTCTCGGACCACCCGGTAGCAGATCTTGTTCACCGCGTAAATGCTCACTGGTGCACCGCGCTGTCCGCCAGCCAGGTACCGTACGCGTGGCCGAGGTCCCGCTGGGCTTCCAGGAAGGCCGGCCCGCGGCCACCGATCGTGCCCAGCATGGCGATCCAGGTCAGCAGTTCGCCTGCGGCATTACCCGCGCGGGTCAGTTGCTCCTCGCTGGCTTCCGCCACCAGCTCATCGAGTTCCCCGGCCCGCAGCCGGGCCATGATGCGATCCGTCCACTCGGGATCCGGCACGCCGGTATGGGACTGGGCACTAATCAGCGGCCCGCCGATCTCCAGGGAGAAGCTCCCGCTGGCGACCGCGGCGACCCGCCGGGTGTCGGGGGTTTCCTCGATCGCCTGCCTGATCGTGGCGCCCAGAGCCCGGCACCGCCAGGCCGGCGGGAAGGGCGGCATGAGCCCGTTGATGAACACGGGGACGATGGGCACGTCCATCGCGGGGGTCAGGAAGTGCAGCGGGATGGTGACGGGATGATCGAACTCGAACTCCTGGCTGATCCCCACGTCGAATCCGGACCGCACCACGTGGGCCTGGATCCGCCTGGCCAGTGCCACATCGATGGGCACCTCGTACGCCTGCAGTTCGCGGTAGTCGCTGGGGCCGCAGGCGGACGGGGCCACGCCGACGCTGAAGATCGGCACGCTCTCGATGAAGAAGGTGTTGTAGTGATCGCAGGTGAAGAAGATGAGCACATCCGGCGCGAGATCGCGCAGGTGCTGGGCGGCAGTCCCGTACAGCCGGTCAAGTTCGGCGGCCAGCGGCTCCTGGCGGTCCACTATCCCCGGGAAATGAGGCGTGTGCGGAACGCCCACCCCGCCGACGATCTCGCCCATGACCCGACTCCTCGACTGATTGTCAGCCAACTGGACCCGCCTGGAGCACCGGATCGGCCGACCACCGCTAGATCATTATTTTGATTATAAGGATATGGTCAACCCCTCCCCCGGCGAGGCCAGCCTGGCGACCAGCGCCGGGTTGCGCCTGGGACGCGAGCCAGCTCTTGCACCGTACTAGCAAATAACTATAATCAAAATGCGTATATGACCCGGTGCCCGGCGGACGCCCCGGGAGAGGAGATGCCCGGTGACCGTGACCCCCGACACTGGGACACCGCAGACCCGTGACGATGCCGTCGGCCGGGCCCGCGAACTGTTTCCCGTGCTGCGCAGTGGCGCGCGGCAGGCCGACGACGATCGTCATCTGCTCCCCGAGATGGTGGAAGCCGTGACCGCGGCCGGCCTGATCCGCACGCTCGTGCCCAGGCGCTGGGGCGGCAGCGAACTGGACCTGACCACTCACATGGAGATCGCGATCGAGCTTGGCCGGGCCTACGGGTCCATGGGCTGGGTTGGCTCCTTCCTCATCGACCATCCGTTCATCCTCGCCCACTTCAGCGAAGAGGCCCAGCACGATGTCTGGGGCACCGGCGGACCGGACGCACGCATCTCGACCTCATTCGTCCCCGTCGGCAGGGTGACGCCAGCACCTGGCGGCTGGTCGCTGACCGGCGACTGGGCGTGGGCCAGCGGAGTCGCTTACGCGGACTGGATCATGCTCGGCGGCATGGTCCCGTCCGGCCGGGACGAGCATCCCGAGTACCGGCTGTTCCTGGTGCCCACCAGCGAGCTGACGATCGTGGACACCTGGTACAGCGCGGGCCTGCGCGGCTCCGGTTCGGACAACGTGCAGGCCGACAAGGTCTTCGTGGCTGAGCACCGGACCGTCGCCATGTCGGGCCTGCTGCACGCGCACAGCCCGGGGGCGAAGGTCAACACCTCGGCGCTGTACAACCAGCCCTTCATGTCCCATGGCGGGCACGCCATGGTCTCTCCGGGGATCGGTATCGCACGCGGGATGATAGAGGCGTGGCGGGACCACGTCCGGTCGAAGTCGCACTCCCACACCCAGGAGCAGGTAGCGGCCGCGATCCCGATGCAGTTGTGCCTGGCCGAAGCCGCAGTCCGGGTGGACAGCGCCGAACTCCTGCTCCGGCGCTGCCTCGCGCTCGTCGACTCGGGAGCGGAGATCACCCTCGAGGACAGGGTCCGTAACCGCAGGGACATCACCTACGCGAGCCGCATCCTGGTCCGCGCGGCGGAGGACCTGATGCAGATGGCCGGGGCCAGCGCGCTGCGCGATGAGAGCCCGATCCAGCGGGGCTGGCGCGATGTGCGTGCTATCTCATGCCACGTCTTCTGCAATTTCAACGCCGCGGCTGAGAACTACGGCCGGATGGCGTTCGGATTCGCGCTCAATCCCCGTGACCCCTTCTTCTGACCACCGCCGGGCGGTCGATCCCGCGGCGTTCCGCACCGTGATGTCCCTGCTGGCCAGCGGCGTCGCGGTGATCAGCGTCCAGGATCCGGAGAATGGCCAGCCCCGGGGCATGACCGCCAACGCACTCATGTCCGTGTCTTTGCACCCGCCGCTGATCGTGGTGAGCGTCCGCCAGCAGGCCCGGCTGCATGCGGCGCTCCAGGCGGCGGGCGGCTACGGGGTGACCGTGCTCGGTGAGGCTCAGCAGGTCCAGGCCCGGCGCTTTGCCGGGATGCCGGTGGCCAGGCACGAGAGCGCCCCGGCATTCAGCCATCGCAGCGGGATCCCCGTGCTGGACGGGGGGCTGGCCTGGATCGTGACCCGGGTCAGCGCGGCCTATCCGGCGGGAGACCACACGCTGTTCGTCGGCGAGATCATCGACCTCGGGCCGGATCGGCCCGGCGACCCGCCGCTGGCTTTTCATCGTTCCGCGTTCGCCCGGCTCACTCCGGCGGCCCCGCACGCGCCGCTGCTGGCCTGGGAGACCGGGCTGGACATGTGGGGGTAAGTCGGGGAGGTAGCCTGCGCTGTGCGATGGCTCACATGATCGAGCGCGGGGGTTATCAGGCTGCCGTGAAAAGACCTATAATCAATATTACAATGTCTGCGCATAACGTGCCCGTTCTGCAGAATTCCCGCCTCTCCCGGGCTGAGGCGCTCGCCCGGGAGATCGAAGAGGAGATCTCAGCCGGTGTCCTCAATACGGGTGACCGGCTGGGAACCAAGGACGACCTGCGCCAGCGGTTCAGTGTGGCCGTCGCGACGATTAACGAGGCGGTCAAGCTGCTCGACACGCGAGGCCTGGTCGAGGCCCGCCCCGGCCCCGGGGGCGGCGTGTTCGTGGCGAGCGCGGCAGCACGGATCCGCAAGGGACCCATGATCATGGGTTTTGAGTGGACCACGGCGACCATGGCCGATTACCACGAGGTACGCAGCGCGATTGAGCCGATTGTCTATCGGCACGCCGGCCGTTACCGCACGGATGCGGACATTCGCGCGCTGAAGTCGATCCTGGAGAATATGGCCGCGAACCTCGATCAGCCGCTGGCCTATGTCCGGTACAACACGGCTTTCCATCGCCGCATCGCCAAGCTGAGTCCCAACGCGGCGCTCCGCAGCCTGTATGTGACGCTACTGGATTTCTTCGAGAACGACCTGGGCGGCGAAGACCTCCCCGCGGTCCTCAACCCTGAGAATGTCGAGGTCCACCGGCAGTTGATCGGGGCCATCGAGGCGGGTGACACGCCGGAACTCGAAGCTGCGATCTACCGCCACGACCACCACCGGCTCGCTCTGGGCATGTTCGAGCCCGCCACCAGGGACGGCGCGGCGGAGCGCCGGGCTGGCCCCACTGTGCCGATCCAGGGCAGCCGGGGCCAGTAACTCGGATCGCGCCATGCCTCGGCCAGCCGGCCCACCGGCGTGGCCCGGGGCTTCTGGTCAGCCGCCGCACATGGCCAGCAGCCTGGTGACGGTGGCCCAGTTGCGGGCCGTGCCCGCCCCCCGCGCCGACGTCGGCCCGGCGGCCCGGGCCAGCAGTGCCGCCAGCTCGCTGCGCCCGTAACCATCCGGGGTATGCAGGAAGAGGGCACGGCCGCTGAACTGAGCCGTGTCACGACCGCCTTTCAGCGCCGCCTGCCGCTGCGCGTCCGCGACGTAGTCCACCATCTCGGCCGCCGGATCCGCGCCCAGGAACACCACATGGACCGATTTCGGGTTCGCCTCGGCGGAGTATGGATTGTCCCGTGCCATTTGTGCCAGTTCCTCGCGCGTCACGACCACCACGCGCGGGCGCACATCCAGGGCCTGCGCGATGGCCTCCTCAAGGCCGGCCGCAATCAGTGCGGAGTCCGCTGCGCCCGCAGTGAAAACCACGTTGCCGCTCTGAATGTAGGTGGCGACATCGGCGTGCCCGAGCGACGTCACCACTGCGCGCAGGTCCGCCATGGCGATCTTGTTGTGGCCGCCGACGTTAATGCCGCGCAGCAGGGCGACGTGAGTAGGCACGTCAGCCACCCTAGCTCGGGCCAGCTAAGCGGCTGCCACTGCGGCCCAAAGGTCATTGAATAGGTTTATACGTATATAGTTACATAATGTCGCTGCGTCATGCGCTGATGGCCCTGCTCGACGCCACTCCGATGACCGGGTACACCCTGGCCAAGCAGTTCGATCAGTCCGCCGCCTTCGTCTGGCACGCCCCGCACTCGCAGATCTACCCGGAACTCCGCCGCATGGAGGCAGCCGGCCTGATCGCCGGCCGCGAGGAGCCGCGTGGCACCCACGGGACCAAGCGGGCCTATGCCCTCACCGATCAGGGTCGCGCCGAGCTCCGGCGCTGGGTCGCGGAGCTCGGCCCGCCGCCACGTGAGCGCGACGGCGCCTACCTCAAGGCGACATACTTTGAGTTCGGCAGCTTCGCGAACGCCAGGCGCCACTTCCAGGCGCACCTGGCCCATCATGAGCAGCAGCAGCGCCAGTGGGAGGCGCATGTGGAGCAGCTGGAGAACCGGGATACCGCGCTGCTCCGGCTCCGCCTCGCCAGCTGGCCGGAGCACTTGCACGACGCCATCGTCGCGTACAAGACCCATGTCTACCGGGGCCTCGTAACCCGGGCCCACGGCGAGGTGGAGTGGGCAAGATCCGGACTGGACCTGGTGGGCCGGCTCGAATCGGCGGCCGGCGGCCATGAGGCCGACGGCCAGCCCAGGCTTAGCGGGGTAACCCCGCAAACGAGCCCTTAACCTTAGCCACCTGGGCGGCCAGAGGCAGTCGCACGGTGACAGTGGTGCCCTCGGTCTCCTTCGACGTCACGGAGATGTCGCCACCATGGTTTACGACAATGGTGCGGACGATGGCGAGCCCGAGGCCGGTGCCGGGGATGGCGGCATCCTGGGCGTTCGAGGCCCGGAAGAACCGGTCGAATAGCTTTTTCTGATCTGTATTCGGGATGCCGATGCCGGTATCGGTGACGCGTACCACTGCCGACCCGTTCTCGGCCTCAGCACACACCTCGATATGGCCCCCCTCAGGCGTGTATTTCACCGAATTCGACAGCAGGTTGATGAGCACCCGGTCAAGCTGGCTGGTGTCCCCCTCAACGACCAGTCCGTCCGGTGGCACCGTGGCCGAGAGGACCAGTTTCGCCGCCGACACCGAGGGCCGGACGGCGTCGATGGCTCCGGCTATGACCTCGGCCATGTTCACCGGCCGCGTCACCGTCGCGTACGCACCTGACTCCAGCTTGGCCAGGGTGAACACGTCATCGGTGAGGTTCCGCAGCCGCGACGCGCTGCGGTCCACGGTCTGCAGCATCTGGCGCTGTTCCGGCGTGACCGGCCCGGCTTCCTCCTCGCTGAGCAGTTCGATGTATCCCTCGATGCTGCTCAGCGGCGCCCGGAGTTCGTGCGAAATGGTGGCGAAGAAGTCGGATTTGGCGAGGTCGAGCGCCTTCAAGTGCTCGACCAGGCGATTTTCCGCCTCGTACAGCCGGGCGTGGTTGAGCCCGCGGCCGAGGTCGGCGGCGATCGACTCCACCGCGTCGATCTCGGCCTGGGTCCAGGGGCGAGCCTGCTGGAGGCGGTGCACGGCGATGAACCCCAGGAGTTCGTCGCTGACGCCGAACGGCGTGACGATAAGCGACACGATGCCCGCCTGCCGCATCGGGTCCCGCAGCCACGGCGGCAACCGCTCGCCACCGGGTCCCTGGACGTCTTGGATCACCTCGCTGGCCTGATCGCGGAGCAGCCCGCGCAGCAGCCCGATGGACTTCCCGGACAGTGCGCTGGTGAACGCGTCCGCCAGGACCCAGCTGTCCTCGTGGCCAACCGGCGGGGTCACCTGACCTTCGATGATCAGGTGAAGGTAGATGAGGTCGGCGTCCACGTTCTGGTCGAGGATGGTGCCCGCCTCCTGGATGACGCCGTCCGCTGTCAGCGGCTCGCGGATGCGGATCCCGGCCGCGCGGGCCATCGCGCGCAGCCGGTTGCTTTCGGCCTCCCGGGCGCGGAACTGGTCGGCCTCGTTGGCCTGTGCATTGACGGCCTGCGCCACCTCGCGCACCTCCGCCGACCCAGCCACGGTCGCGCGGGCCACATGATCACCGGTGGTGAGCCTGCGCACCGTGACAGTCAGGTCGCGCAGCGGCCTGGTGACTGTGCGCAGCGTGCTCAGCGACCCCGCCAGCACCAGCAGCACCGCGACGGCCAGGGCCCCGCCCGCCCAGGCCAGGCCGGTCTGCAACGCCTGCTTGTTGCTCGCGCTGAGCGCCGCGATCTGCTTGCTCAGCAGATCCTGCAGCCCGCCGTCGGCGGCGAAGAAAGCCCCGCCGACGGCGTATTCCTCGGCAATCAAGGCCCTGGCGTGCTGGGTGCCTTGGCTGGCCGCCATGAGCTGGGGGACCAGGGCGGACCACTTCGCCCCCACCCGGACCACGTCTGCAACCAGGCCGCGCAGGTTAGCTGGGGTGCCGCGCTGGAATGTGGCGAGCCCCCGGGCGAACTTGGCCTGGGACTGGCGGAGCAGCGACAGGTACTTTGGGTCGCGGCTCAGCGCGTAGTCAAGCATCCACGCCTGCGCAGAACCGAAACCGACACCCAAGTCGTCCTGGGCGCTTTGGAAGGTTTGGTAGCGGCTGGTGAGCTGCTTGGTCGTCTGGTTCTCGTGGACGACCGTGAGGTAGCCGACGCCCGCGGCGACGGCGATCAGGACAGCGAACACCGAGAAGGCGACCAGGAGCTGGTTAATGATCGATCCACGTCGTCTCACGCCAGCGTTTCCCCCTCTCCCCATCAGGGCGTTGGCGAAGCCGCATCAACCCACAATCACCTAGTGTAGTCTCTCGGACACTTAATGTAATATCGCCCATCCGCGCCGCCCGGGCTCCCGCCCTCCCGTAAGCCGCCGCCGCTGCCGTGCTGGAAATCGCCAGCCCGCGAGCGGCGAGTCGCCTGCTATGGGCCCTGCGGCTCGCGATTTAGGCATATATTTAGGTATCTATTGAGCTATTGCATAGCTAGCCAGGAGACCGTGACCAGGCCGGCCGCCCCCGGGGTGAGTCGCTCCGGCGCCCGCATCCGGCTTCCGCCAGCCCGGCCAGCACCGGAGATGGTGCTCCACGACGAAGGTGTCCGCCATGACCGCAGCACCCAGCCTGGCCGCGATCCTGGACCGTGAGTGGTCGCTGCTCATCGGCGGGCATCTGGCCCCGGCCCGGTCAGGGCGGCGCTTCAGCGACGAGAGCCCGGTGACCGAGGAGGTCATAGCCACCGTCCCCGACGGCGACGCCACTGACGTCGCCGCGGCGGTCGCGGCCGCCCGGCCAGCGGCCGCCGCCTGGCGGCAGGTGCCGCCGCGGGAGCGCGGCGCCCTGGTCGGCGAGCTGGCCCGGGTCCTGGAGGAGAACGCTGATGAGCTAGCTCTCCTCGACGCGATCGACGGCGGCCACCCGGTCACCGGGATGCACCTGGATGTCGCCATCGCCGCCGACACACTCCGCCTGTTCGCCGGCCTTGGCATCGAGCTCAAGGGCTCGACCATCCCGGCTACCGCGCAGCACCTGCACCTCACCGTCCGGGAGCCGTTCGGGGTGGTCGGCCGGATCATCCCCTTCAACCATCCGGTCATGTTCGCCGCGGGGAAGATCGCCGCCCCGCTGGTGGCAGGCAATGCGGTGATCCTCAAGCCCCCGGAGTCCGCGCCCCTCTCGGCGCTGCGGATGGGCGAGTTGTTCGCCAGCGTGCTGCCGCCGGGCGTGCTGTCCATCATTGTCGGCGACGGGCCGGCGGCGGGCCGCGGCGTGGCGCGGCATCCGGCGATCCGCCGGATCGGCTTCATCGGCAGCGACGCGACCGGCCGGGCGATCCAGCGGGACGCGGCCGACGTGGGGGTCAAGGACGTGACGCTGGAACTTGGCGGCAAGAACGCGCTGATCGCTTTCCCTGACGCCGACCCCGGGGCGGTGGCGGCAGGCGCCGTCGCGGGCATGAACTTCGCCCGGTCGGCGGGGCAGTCGTGTGGCTCGACCTCCCGGCTCCTGCTGCACGAGTCGATAGCCGACGATGTGCTGGAACGTGTGGTGTCGCGGATGTCTGCCATCCGGATCGGCTCCCCGCTGGATCCCGCGACCGAGATGGGCACCGTTGCCACCCGCGCCCAGTACGACAAGACGCTGCGCTATATCGGGATCGCCAGTGACGAGGGTGCCCAGCTGCTGACCGGCGGCGGCCGCCCGCCGGGCCTGGAGCACGAACGCGGGCTGTTCGTGGCGCCGACACTTTTCGGCGGCGTGCGGCCGGACATGCGGATCGCCCGCGAGGAGGTGTTCGGCCCCGTGCTGGCGGCGATCACCTGGAAGGACGAGGACGAGGCGATCGAGATCGCCAACGCGGTCGACTACGGCCTCACCGGGAGCGTGTGGACGAGTGATATCAACCGGGCGCACCGGGTGGCCTCGGCGCTCGACGCCGGGTACATCTGGATCAACGGATCGTCCGCGCACTTCGCCGGGGTTCCGTTCGGCGGGGTCAAGCTATCTGGCGTGGGGCGCGAGGAAAGCCTCGATGAGCTGCTCAGCTACACCCAGCTCAAGACGCTCAACGTCATGCTTGGCTGACCGGCCGCTCGTGGAGGCAGGCCGGTGAACGGGGCGCAGACAGCGATCGAGGCGCTCCGGCGCGAGGGGGTCCGGGTCATCGCGGGGCTGCCGGGCACCACGGTCATGCACCTTATCGATGCCGTCGGCGGCCAGCCCAGCATGCGGTACATCTCGGCGCGGCATGAGCAGGTCGCGGCGTTCATGGCCGATGGCTACGCCCGGGCCAGCGGAACCGTGGGGGCCTGCCTGGCATCCCGCGGGCCCGGTGCCGCCAACCTCGCGATCGGCATCCACAACGCTCATGCCGAGTCCATCCCCGTGCTCGCGCTCATCGGCCAGGTGCCGGACCAGCTCTACCACCGCGAGGCGTTCGAGGAGATGGACCTGGTCCGGTTCTTCGAGCCCATCACCAAGTGGTCGGTGGAGATTCATGACCCGGGCCGGATCCCCGAACTGCTGCAGCGTGCCGTGCGCACGGCGCTCTCCGGACGGCCCGGCCCGGTGATGGTGTCGCTGCCGCTGGACGTGCAGACCGCGGAAGCGGCGGCGGCCTTCCAGCCGAGCGCCCGCAGTGCCCCGCCCGCCGCGCAGGCCGCCGCGGTGGCGGAGGCGGCCGGGTTGCTGACGGCGGCCCGGCGTCCGGTGATCATCGCGGGCGGCGGCGTACGCGGGCCCGGGTACGATCCCGGCCTCATCCAGCTCGCCGAGCGCCTCCAGGCCCCCGTGGTCACGAGCTGGCTGCGCAAGAACGTCTTTCCTAACGACTCCGGCCTGTTCTGCGGATCACTGGGCTACGGTGCCGTCCCGGTCACCGAAGACCTGGTCCGCGAGGCCGACGTGGTGCTCGCGATCGGCTGCCGGTTCGGTGAATTCAGCACCGGGCGGTGGACCCTGCTCTCCCCCGCCGCCACGCTCATCCAGGTCGACATCGACGCCGGCAGCCTCGGCCGCTACTACGTGCCAGCGGTCGGCATCTGCGCCGACGCGGCGCAGGCCACCGCGGCGCTGGCCGCCGCGGTCGGCGCGCTGGGCGAGGACCCTGAGCCGGCCGGCCTGCGCGGGCCGCGGGTAACGGCCGCGCACGCCGAGTACCGGCAGCAGACCGGCTTGCCGGCGCCGCCGGCCGGCGGCGCGCTGGTGCCCTCCGCCGCGCTGGTCGCCGCCCTGCGCACGGTGCTCGGCCGGACCGGGGCCACGCTGGTGCAGGACGCCCCGAGCATGGGGGTGTGGATCCAGCGGCACATCGACTTCACCGCCCCGGACACCTACTACGCCGCCGCGGGCGGCAGCATGGGCTGGGGATTCCCGGCCGCGATGGGCATCCAGCTGGCCCGGCCTGGGGACCGGATCGTCACGGTGAGCGGCGACGGCAGCTTCTGGATGGTCGCCCAGGACCTGGAGACCGCGGTCCGGGAGAACCTGCCCATCGTGAACGTCATCAACAACAACAGCGCCTTCGGCAACACCCGGGACCGGCAGCGGTCCGCGCATGGCGGCCGCTACCTGGGCGTCTTTTACGGCAACCCGGATTTCGCCGCTTTCGCCCGGCTGCTTGGTGCGCACGGCGAACGGGTGGAGTCAGCGGACGGCCTGCTGCCCGCTCTGGACCGGGCCCTGGCCAGCGGGCGCCCGGCCATCGTGGACGTGCTCCAGGATCAGCATGAGGGCCTGCCGCCAGGCCTGCTGCCACCGCCAGCGAGGTAGCTGAGCAGGGCGCGGGCCCGCATCGCCCGGCCCGCCCGCCTGGCCACGCGGGGGCGCCCCGCGCGACGCCAGGGATCAGGGACTCTCCGGCGACGCCGCCGGGTTCACCGCCAGGCCGAGGAAAATGTCGCCGAGATCGGGGCGCTGGGCAAGGTCGGCTGCGGCGTCCGACAGCCGGACCTGGCCGCCTGCCATCACGTACGCCCAGTCCGAGATGGCCAGCGCCTCGTGCGCGTGCTGCTCGACGAGCAGGATCGCCACGCCGCGGCCGGCCAGCTCGCTGACGTGCCGGGTCAGGAGTTCGTGGGCGAGCTGGGGGGCGAGCCCGGCGGTCGGCTCGTCCAGCACGAGCAGGCTGGGCCGCCTCATCAGCACCCGGCCCATCGCCAGCAGCTTGCGCTCGCCGCCGCTGAGATACCCGGCCGGGCGGCTGCGCATCGCGGCGAGCGCGGGGTAGCGGTCCATCACCTCCTCGATGCGGCTGGCCACCTCACGTTGCGGCAGCGTGTAGCCGCCTATCTCCAGGTTCTCCTTCACGGTCAGCGGCTCGAACACGTCTTTGACCTGGGGCACGTAGCCGATTCCGCGCCGGATGACCTGGTTGGCCGGCAGGCCGGTGATCCGGCCGCCGGCCAGGGTGATCTCACCACTGCTGGGCCGCAGGATGCCCAGCACCGTCTTGAGCAGGGTGCTTTTCCCGGCGCCGTTGGGGCCGATGACGGTGGCGACCTCGCCGAGGGCGACGGTGAGGCTCACGTCCTCGATCACCGGGGCGGTGCCGTAACCCGCCGTCACCCCCGTGAGCCGCAGGTGCGCCTGCTGGTCGCGGCCCTCAGCCGAGGAGGTAGGCATCGACGACCTCCTTGTTGGCCCGGATTTCCTGCATCGGCCCTTCGGCCAGGACCCGGCCGGCGGCCATGACGATCACCGAGTCACAGCAGCGGTCAACGGCGGCGAGCTCATGCTCGACCATCAGCATGGTGAGGCCCTCGTCGCGGAGCCGGGCCAGGTGATCGGTGATGGCCTCGCGCAGGCTGGGGTTGACCCCGGCCAGTGGTTCGTCGAGCAGGAGCATCCTGGGCTGGGCCATCAGCGCCCGCATGATCTCGACCAGCCGTTTCTGGCCACCGCTGAGTTCTCCGGCGTACTGGTCAGCAGCATGCGCCAGGCCGAACTCAGCCAGCAGGGCGGACGCGCGGGTCAGCAGCTCGTCCTGCTGCGCCCGCCAGTACCGTTTGCCGCGAAGCGCGGACAGGAAGCTCGCCCCCCGTTGGCCGGGCACCGCGACCAGCAGGTTCTCCAGCACGGTGAGGCGCGCGAACTCGCTCGACAGCTGGAAGGTACGGATCAGGCCCAGCCGGGCCACCTGGTGCACCGGGTGCCCGGTGATATCCCGCCCGTTGTACACCACCCGGCCACCGGTGGGCCGCTCAGACCCGGCGATCAGCTTCAGAGTGGTTGACTTGCCCGCCCCGTTAGGGCCGATCAGCCCGGTGATGACACCCGGCATGATGGCGAAACTGGCCTCCGCCACCGCATGCACCCCCGCGAACTCCACCCGCAGGTCAGTCACCTCCAGCACGGCGGCACCGGTCCCGGCGGCGGCCTGGCCCGGTTGCGGCGCGGCGGCGGTCACGGGCTCACCGCCGGTGACTGGCCGGCCTCCGCGGCCAGGCTGCCTGCGGCCGCGGCCGGCGCAGGCTGCGCCCGGGCGAGGCGGCGCCGGCGCTCGGGGACCAGCCCGGCCGGGCGGAACCACAAGAACACCAGGATCAGCACTCCGAGCAGCATGAACTGGACGGCCTCGGCCAGCCCGGCGTACCCGAACGATGGCAGGTAACGCAGCGATTCCTCGAACACGCCCAGCACGAGGGCGGCGCCCAGCATCGCGCCGAAGTTGTTGCCGACCCCGCCGACGATGATCGCGACGAAATAGAGGAAGGTCTCGCCCGTGGACCATGACCCTGGTGACCAGGCCCCGATGAATTGCACCAGGATCGCCCCGCTGAGGGCGGCCAGCGCCCCGCCGAGCACGTACACCTTCATGCTCTCCGCCCGCACGTTCACCCCGAGCGACGCCAGCGCATCCGGATGCTCACGCATCGCCCGCAGCTGTCGCCCCCACGGCGAACCGGTGATCCGGTGCACCAGCCCGTACACCCCGGCCACCACCACGGCGGTCATTGCCACGTAGAACCAGCCGTACGGGACCTCACCCAGGTTGAGGCGGCTTTCGAACGGCTTGGGGACCGCGGCGATGCCGTTCTGCCCGTTGAACCAGGACGCCTCGGTCAGCACGAGCGTGCTGGCGATGATGGAGACGACCAGCATGACCATGGCCTGGAAATCACGCCGGGCCGGGCGCAGCGCGAATGATCCGACGGCCCAGGCCAGCACTCCCCCGGCCGCGGCCGCCAGCAGCCACGGCAACGGGAACGGGAGCGTCGCCCCCAGGATGTACCGCTGGAAACTCGCCCCCGTCGACGGCCCCAGGGTGAGCACGCCGCCGATGTAGGCCCCGGCGGACTGGAACATGATGAACGCGAAGTTCATCACCCCGCCCACCCCGTACTGGAGGTTGAGCGACCAGCAGGCGATCGTGTTCACGCCGAAGAACACCAGCAGGGTGAGCAGGTAGTACTGGTACGCCGAGCTCATTGCGCCGCCACGTCCATCGCGGTGAAGCCTTTCCGCCACAGCCCGGCCGGGCGGACCAGCAGGATGACCGCGAGGATGACGAACGCCACCACTTCCTTGAGGGCTGGGGTCCATATCGCGGAAAGCTCACTGGCCATGCCGATGACGACCGCCCCGACCATCGCCCCATACGGCTGGCCGACGCTGCCGAACACCGCGGCCGCGACGATGATCAGCAGGAACGCGTTGCCAAAGGTGAAGTCGAAGCTGGCCAGGTTCAGCGCCAAGGTGACCCCGCCCAGCCCGCACAGCGCGCCTGAGATGGCCCAGGCCATCGCCGACACCTGGTCCGTGGCAATCCCGCAGCTGCGGGCCAGTTCGGGGTCAGCGGCGGTCGCCCGCAGCGCCTTGCCCATCCGGGTGAACCGCAGGAGGAGGTGCAGGGCGAGCATGCTGACCACCGCGACCCCGATGATCACCAGCTGGTAGGGGGTCAGGATCATCCCCAGCATGTGCAGCGAGCTGCCCTGGCTCTCGGCATAGCTGCGGAAACTGGTGCCAGCGATCGCCTGGATCGCGTTCTGCACGATCACCGCGAGCGCGAGCGAGACCATCACCATGGTGAACCTGGAGGTTCCCCGGCGCAGGAACGGCGTGAACACCAGCCTGCTGATCGCTACCGACACCACCGCACCCGTGGCGGCCCCGGCCAGCATCGCCAGCCAGATGCCCGCGCCGGCCGCGTCCACCAGGTACGCCATGAATGCCGACACGGTCATCACGTCGCCGTAGGCGAGGTTGAAAATGTTGGACACGCCGAACTGGAGGGTGAAGCCCACCGCGCTGAGCGCGAGGATCGCGGATGTCACCAGCCCGAACCCGACCGCGAGAGTGAATTGATTCATGTGGCGCTAGCTCCCACGATGTTTGGCGGCATCATCGCCGGCCACCGCGCCCGCGCCACCGCGCAGTCCTGGTCCGGCCGACAGGCCCGCAGGTGGATGCCACTATCGCGCTCCTTGGGACTCGTTGTCCATCCGCATCCTCGTCTCGGCCATTCCCTGCTCCCGGCCGTGCCCCGGGGTGGCCCCGGCCCGGCTGGGCCCGGGCCGGGGCTCCCGGACTTCCCCTCGGCGCTGCCCACGCCCGGCTGGGCCCGGGGGGAGGGCCTGCCTGTGCCGCGCTGCGCCGCAGGGGGCCGGCCGGTCTGCTCAGCCGTTCAGGACCGAGCCCGGAATGACCGTGACCGGGGTCATCGACTTGCTCGCCGGGTCGTAGTTGTCGTAGGAGAACGCCCGCTCTGCGCTGTGGTACTGGTTGAACGGGAGATCCCCGCCCGCGCCGACGTACTGGATCTGCTGGCCCGCCTTGACTGCCTTGAGCCCTTCCGGGTAGCTGTGCACTGGCACGGCGCCGGTCGCCGCGGCGGTCACCTTGCTGATGAACTTGTCATAGGCGGCCGGGGCGGTGGACTTCGCTTCCACCATGGCCAGCGCTGTGATGTTGATCGCGTCATAGTCGGCGATCGCGTAGGGGTGCTGGAGGTACTGGCTCGGGTCCTTCACCTTGCCGCCCTGTTTCATCAGCCAGCTCGCGTACACCGTGTGGCTCGGGCTGGTGGGCGGGACATACGGCGTGATCGCCTTGATGGCCTTGGCGTAGCTGGCCTGGCCAATCCCGCCGAGTACGGCCTGGATCCAGTCGCTGTTGCTGGTCCGCTGGGTGCCCAGGATGACCGGCAGCTGGCCGGCCAGTTGCTTGTACTCCGACAGGAACGTGGCGGCGGACTGCGGGTCCATCTCCGAGATGATCGCGTCCGGCTTGGCGGCGATGATCTTGGCCACTTCGGTCCGGTAAGAACTCTGGTCCGGGGCCAGGGTGGCGTCGGCCACCAGCTTGTGCTGCAGCTTGGTCATCTCACCACGCATCGGCGGAACAGACGTCTGCGCGCCCAGGTCGCTGGTGAACACCGCGGCCGGCCGCTGGAAGTGGCTGGCCGCCCAGTAGCCAAGAGCGACGCCCTGGAGCGCGTCTGAGGGCGTGATCCGGTAGAAGTACTGGTTCGTCTGGTGGTCGAAATGCGGGTCACCGATGGTGGCGAAGTTCGGCACGTCCGCCGCGGTGACGATGGGCGCGGTGGTCACCGCGTCGTCCGAGGCGCCGATCACCATCACCGGGTTGGCTGAGGCCATCATCTGGTTCGCCGCAGCCGTTGCGTCGGCCGGGTCGCCCTTGGTGTCAAAGGGCTTGCACACGAACTTATGGCCGAGCACCCCGCCAGCCGCGTTGACTTCAGCGGCCCCGGCCAGGCAGCCAGCCATGCCAATGGCGCCCTGGTCGGCGTTGGCGCCGGTGAAGGGGTAGATCACGCCGATATTCATGGTCCCGGACCCGCCGGAACCGGATCCACCGGAGGAGGACGAGCCGCAGCCGACCACGGTAAGCGCTGAGGCCGCGGCGATCGCGAGCGGGGGCGTGAGTTTCCGGAGCAGTGCCTGCATTGGCATCTCCCAATTCCTAAAACGCGCCGCGGGCCGCCGGCATCGGCGTCGGCAGGCCCATGCAATCCGGGGTCTGCCCCCGCCCCAGGGACCGGCAGATCGCACCGGGCACCTGACGGTGACAGTGGGTGACACCCCCTATTAGAGGAGATGATCGTAATGATTATAGTTTGTATGCGTCAAGGGGCCGCGGAACCGGGAGAGCGCAGGCCGCAGCGACTCCGCGCCCAGCGGACACGCGGAAGGACGAGCACCCGTGGGGATGCCCGTGTGCCGGGCAGGTTCGGCTATGCCCGGATCACGATGGTGTTCGCTGCCCTGTCGTGCAGGCCGCGCAGGTCGCGGTCGGTAATCAGCGGCGGCACCACGGTGAGCAGCAGCAGGGTGCGCACCAGCGCCCAGAGCAGCCCGACCGGCTTGCCGTCAAGGCGGGCGACCCGGATGCCGAGCAGCCGCTTGCCCACCGTGAACCCGGTGAGCGCGGTCAGCAGGTAGACCTCCACCGCGAAGACCCCCATCGTCGCCCAGCCCCGGGAGAGGAAGGCCGCGAGAGCGATCAGCGTGCACAGGATCCAGTCGATGAACAGGGCCGCCAGGCGGCGGCCCATGGTCGCGACCGACCGGGCACCCTGCTCGGGCAGGCCGAACCGCTCGCCGGGGTAACTCTCCTCCGCGGCGCTGGGGCGCAGGCCGGCCAGCCACGCCCCAGGCCACCGTCGCTCAGCCACGCGTCCACGGTATCCTCGCTGCGCGGCCCGCCGGACCAGGCCCGGGCTCAGCGCGGCGCCGGGGCCGGGCCAACCCCCCCGGGACACGCCCTGGCCAGCACGGGCGTGCCGCGCGGGGCATGCGTAACACGTGTGAAACACTAGAGACACGGCTCGGTAATTGCTGCCAGCTAACGTGCAAGGCGCGTCCTACCGCAGGCACATCCCCGTGCGGCCAGCTCAGCGTGGCGGTGCAGCGCCAGGACACAGTGGCAACCCCAGTGCCAGCACCGTTCAGGGAGGGTTGATGTTCAAAGACGCCGACGAGGTCCTGAAGTTCATCGGCGATGAGAAGGTGCAATTCGTCGATGTCAGGTTCTGCGACCTGCTTGGGACAGTCCAGCACTTCACGATCCCGACCGAGACCTTCGACGAGAAGGTCTTCACCGAGGGCCGCATGTTCGACGGCTCCTCGATTCGCGGGTTCCAGCAGATCCACGAATCCGACATGCTGCTGATGCCGGACCCGACTACCGCACTGCTCGACCCTTTCCGCCAGCACAAGACGCTGAACCTGACCTTCTTCGTGCATGACCCGCTGACCGGCGAGCCGTACAGCCGTGACCCGCGCAATGTCGCCCGTAAGGCCGAGGATTTCCTGCGCGGCACCGGGATCGCCGACACGGCGTTCTTCGGCCCCGAGGCGGAGTTCTACATCTTCGACTCGGTCCGTTACGAGACCGGGGCTAACGCTGGCTATTACTACATTGACTCGATCGAAGGCGCCTGGAATACCGGGCGCGAGGAAGTGGGCGGGAACCTCGGCTCGAAGCCTCCGTACAAGGGCGGGTACTTCCCGGTCCCGCCGGCGGACCACTACACCGACCTGCGCTCGGAGATGGTCCGTGCGCTGATCGATGTGGGCCTCACGGTGGAGATGCAGCACCACGAGGTCGGCACCGCCGGGCAGGCGGAGATCGACATCCTGTTCGGGCCGCTGCTCGCGCAGGCGGACGCGCTGATGCTCTACAAGTACGTGGTGAAGAGCGTCGCCCGGGCGGCCGGCAAGACCGTCACCTTCATGCCGAAGCCGCTCTTCGGCGACAACGGCTCCGGCATGCACTGCCACCAGAGCCTGTGGAAGGACGGTTCGCCGCTCTTCTACGACGAGGTCGGCTACGCGGGGCTGTCTGACATGGGCCGGTACTACGTAGGCGGCCTGCTCAAGCATGCGCCCTCGCTGCTCGCCTTCACCAACCCCACGGTGAACTCCTACCACCGTCTCGTGCCCGGCTACGAGGCGCCGGTCAACCTGGTGTACTCACAGCGCAACAGGTCAGCTTGCGTCCGTATCCCGATCACCGGCTCGAACCCCAAGGCCAAGCGGCTGGAGTTCCGGGTACCGGACCCGTCCGCCAACCCGTACCTGGCGTTCTCTGCCATGCTGATGGCCGGCATCGACGGCATCAAGAACAAGATCGAGCCGCATGAGCCCGTGGACAAGGACCTGTACGAGCTGCCGCCGGACGAGGCGCTGGCCATCCCGCAGGTGCCTGGGTCGCTGGAGACAGTGCTCAACACACTCGAGGCAGACCACGACTACCTCCTTGAAGGTGGCGTGTTCACCCCGGACCTGATTGAGACCTGGCTGGACTACAAGCGGACCAACGAGCTCGACCCGGTCAGGCTGCGCCCGTCCCCGCACGAGTTCGAGATGTACTACGACTGCTAGGCACCACCGCACTGATCCGGGAACACGGCCTTACCCGTGTTCCCGGATCAGTGCTGTGACCCACTGACTCGGCAGTCAGGGCCGATGCAAGCCCGTTACGGTGGGCGTATGCAACGCGGCCGGGTGATCAACAGCAGCGACGACCTGACCATCGCGAGCCTGAACATGCACGGCGGGCTCGGTCGCCTGGGTGAGCCCTTCGACATCGAAGCCGCGTGCCACCACCTGAAGGCTGATGTCATCGCGCTCCAGGAGACGTGGCGCCCCGATGGCCAGCCGGACCCGCTGGCGGCTGCGGCGCATGACGTCGGCGCCCAGGTCAAGCACGCCGGGCTGGCCATCGGGACGAACCTGGCCCGGCTCAACGTCGGTCCCGGCACCGACCCGGGGACCTGGGGCCTGGCGGTGCTGACCACCCTGCCCGTGCTCGGCTATGAGGTGATCAGCCTCGGCAAAGCCCCGGGGGACAGCATCTGCCGTGCGGCCCAGCTGGTCACCGTCGGCACACCGGGTGGCACCGCGGTGCGGGTGGCCAACACCCACCTGACGCACCGGTTTACCAGCCCCGTGCAGCTTCGCCGGCTCATCCATCACCTTGCGGCGGGCACCGGCCCAGTGGTGATCGTGGGCGATCTCAACATGCCTAGGGCGGCCACCTGGGCCGCGGCAGGCTACTCCCGCGCCGTGCGGGGCAGGACCTACCCGGCCCACCGGCCCCTCGTGCAACTGGACCATCTGCTCACCGGCCCGGGGGTCACCGGCATCGCCGGGGAGGTGGTGGAAGGCGTCGGCTCAGACCACCTGCCGATCCGGGCACAACTCAATCTTCCACGATCATGAACCTGGCCGCGCGAGGGTCCGCCGCCCATAATGGGACGGGATTTACCACGCGGTGCGAGCGGGGGTGCTGACGATCACGCTGACGG
Source organism: uncultured Streptosporangiaceae bacterium (assembly GCA_964412845.1). Taxonomy (GTDB): domain Bacteria; phylum Actinomycetota; class Actinomycetes; order Streptosporangiales; family Streptosporangiaceae; genus JAWWPY01. The sequence continues at coordinate 16,470 of CAYPQM010000037.1, read as the reverse complement.
AGCAGACCGGGCGGCCGCTGGCCGTGGACGTGCGCGGGCTGACCAAGTCCTACTCGGGCAACCCGGCCGTGCGCGGCATCGACCTGTCGATCCAGCAGGGTGAGATCTTCGCGCTGCTGGGCCCGAACGGGGCGGGCAAGACCACCACCGTGGAGATCCTGGAGGGGTACCGCGCCCGGGACGGCGGCGAGGTCGCCGTGCTCGGCGAGGATCCCGGCCACCACCGGGGCCGGCTGAAGAGCCGTATCGGCATCGTCTTGCAGTCCACCGGGGTGGACCGCTACCTGACCGTCGCCGAGACGATCGCGATGTTCGCCGGCTACTACCCGCATCCCCGGCCGGTGGACGAGGTCATCCACCTGGTCGGCCTGGACGCCAAGCGCAACGAGCGGGTGCTCAAGCTGTCGGGCGGCCAGCAGCGGCGGCTCGACGTCGCGATCGCCCTGGCCGGTGACCCTGAGTTGCTCTTCCTGGACGAGCCGACCACCGGATTCGACCCGTCCGCCCGGCACGAGGCCTGGGATGTGATCAAGGACCTCGCCGCGCTCGGCAAGACGGTGCTGCTCACCACCCACTACATGGAGGAAGCGCAGTACCTGGCCGACCGGGTGGCGGTCATCGCCGCCGGGCTCATCGTCGCCCAGGGGCCGCCCGCCAGCCTCGGCGCGCGGGACACGGCCCGGGCCCGGATCCGGTACCGGCTGCCCCCCGGCACCGTCCCGCCCGATGGCCTGGCTGGGCCGGCCGGAGCTGACGGCTTCACCGAGCTCGCCCCCGATGACGTCACCCGGACCCTGCACCAGCTCACCGGGTGGGCCATCGACCAGGGCGTCAGCCTGGACGGGCTGGAAGTCATCAGGCCGTCCCTGGAGGACGTCTACCTGGCCCTCAC
>CAYPQM010000037.1:0-15568 GCA_964412845.1 uncultured Streptosporangiaceae bacterium | reverse complement strand
CCCTCACCGGCACCTCATCCGGGCCCGGCGAGAGCCACCCGGCGCAGCAGGCGGCTCACCCAGGGGGCAGCTCATGAACGCGGCGGCACTGACCCTGTCGCAGATGCGGTACGTCAATAAGGCTTTCTGGCGGAACCCGGCCTCCGCATTCTTCACGTTCGCCTTCCCGCTCATGTTCCTGGTCATCTTCACCTCGTTGCTCGGCCACAACACGGTGCATGTCGGGGCCAGGCTGGTGAACCTCTCGACCTACTATGTGGCCGCGATGGCGGCGTTCGCGGTGATCAGCGCCTGCTACACGAACATCGCGACGGCGGTGACCTTTCAGCGGGACGCCGGGGTCTTGAAGCGGCTCAACGGCACGCCGCTGCCCAGCTGGTCCTACCTGACGGCCAGGATTCTGCATGCCCTGCTCGTCTCGGTCCTGCTGGTCGCGATCACCGCCGCCTTCGGCCGCGTGTTCTACAGCGCGGACATCCCGACCGGCGCGACACTGCTCCGGTTCCTGGTGATGCTCGTGGTCGGGGCGGCCGCATTCTGCGCCCTGGGGTTCGCGATCACCGCCGTCATCCCCAACGCCGACGCGTCGCCCGCGATCGTCAACGCGACCATCCTGCCGCTGCTGTTCCTGTCCGGGATCTTCATCCCGTTCGGCAACAACGCACCGGACTGGATCAAGTGGATCGCGCGGATCTTCCCGGTCAAGCACTTCGCGAACGGGATGCAGGCCGGGTTCCTTGGTACCAGCTTCGACTGGACTGACGTCCTCGTGGTCGCCGCATGGGGAGTCGCCGGCCTGCTGCTCGCGGTGCGCTATTTCAGCTGGGAACCACGCACGGGATGACCCGCGCCGCAGCTGGCCGGGCCGGCGCCCGGGCGGAACGCGTTCCACTGCTGGCAGGTGCACGCCCGGAGCTGGGAGATCATTCCCTACCTCCAGCAGCCGTTCGACGGAACCGGGCTGTCCATCTGCGGCGACTGCTGGTCACCGGCGCAGAACTGGATCGAGTCGGGCCTGACCACGACCGAAGGGCTGCTGCAGTCCACATTCCGGTACCGGCCACCGCCGTGGCTGCCCGCCGGCCTGGGCACCTCCACGTGACCAGGCCCGGCGGCGCGTGGCGGGTCGGCGCTCAGCGCGGGGTGGCGGGGATCGGGATGCCCTGGCGCTTGGCGGCTTCGGTAACCCGGCTTTCCCACCAGGACAGCTCGCGGTCGTCGCCGAGGGCCTTCTCCCAGCCGAAAGTGGCCATGATGGCGATCAGGCACAAGTCGAGCTGGGCATCCCACCAGCCGGCGGTGGCGATCCCGTTCGCTTCGATCGCGGCGCGGAACCGGTCGATGACCGCTTCCTTGGGCTCGGGCAGCCGGGCCTGGTTGAGGGCCAGGTACCAGCACAGGTCCCAGCAGGCCGGCCCGGAGCCGGGATAGGCCCAGTCCAGCAGGATGGTGCGGCCGCCGGGGTGACTTCCGAGATTGCCCATCTTCCAGTCGCCGTGCAGAAACGTGCGCGGCGTCGCGGCCAGCGGCGTGGTGACGAGCCCGGGCCGGTCATGCAGGAGCCTGGCGATGCCCGACAGTGTCGGCGACCGCCCGGACAGTTCCCGCCATCCCGCGTCGGCCGCCGCTACCGGCCCGGGAACATCAGCGGCGAGCAGTTCGGCGGCGATGTTGCCGGGCGCGAAGAACCGGATCCGCTGTGCCATCGTGGTCAGCCCGATGTCGTCCGTCCAGCCCCAGAAGCCGCAGCAGAGGTCGGCCATGTGCTCGATGAAACCGCGGTGCTGGCTGGCGGGCACGACGGCGTCGCCCTCGGGGATGAGGCAGTCACCGACGTCCCGCATCACCATCGTCAGGACCGCGTCCTCGCCTGCGCCGCTGACCTGCATAGCCACCATCGTGTGGTCGATGCTGGCGGGCGCCCGGCCCATGATCCCTGACTGCCACACCAGGTAGGGCCGGTGCACGTGGTCGCCGGTGACGCGCATGATCCAGTCCGACGCGGGGCTGAGCCGCTTGACGAAGTACGCTTCCCCGTCGACCCGGACCCGCTCGTACTGTGACCCGGACCGGCCATCACCGGGCCTGACCTCAATGCGGGACGATGCCCGGGCCAGCAACTCGTGGGCTGATTCGGTGGTCGTCATCGGTATCCCCTTCTTGGATTGGTCAACTGGCGCCGGACGCGGCGGGCTGACCGCCGGGCCGGCTGGAGTACCCAGCGGTCAGCCGCGGCGGCCGAGCAGGGCGAGGAGCCGGGTCAGGCTGCTGGCCTGGGGTGGTACCGGCACGCCCCCCGCGAACGCGCCGCTGCTGCGCAGCGCGCCGATCTGCGGTTCCGCTGTCCGGCGGCACGCCTCAACGAGGTCCCCACCGAGCGTCGCGTCCTGCCTGGTGGCGGTGGCCAGGTCCCAGCCGTGGATCAGGACGTCGATGAAACGGTGACCGGCGTACACCGACCCGGCCACGGGCCCATATGACACTGCGCACTGCTTCTCCAGCGCGCCTGGCCGGCCGAAAACGGCTGAGGCGGCCTGGGCGGAAATGGTGTAGGCCGCAACGGGATCCGGGCCAAGCACATCGCCGCCGAACCGGTCGCCCACCTCATCGAGGGTCGCGCCGGCGCCGAGCTCGGCGGCCCACAGGTTGCCGGCCACCAGGTGGTTGACCAGCCCGCGCACATCCCATTCCGGGCAGGGCGTCCCGGCCTGCCAGCGATCCGCTGGAATAGCCGCGACAATGCGGCCGGTGGCATCCAGCGCCCGGGTGTGCCAGTCGGCGATGGTGATCATGATGAGCCTCCTCGTTGGCCGGGCTGACAGGGTTGACAGAGGTTGACGGTGAGGGTGAGCGGGGCCGCCAGGGTTGCGGCCCATCCGGCCCTGGTTAGGGTCTGGCCTCGAAAACGAGGTTGACCGGGGACTGGCTGGCCAGCCGCACCCGGCTGAAGCCGGCGGCGGTGAGCAGCGCGGTGAGCCTGGCCGGGCCCGCCTGCGGGCCCAGGGCCGCGCCGCCGGGCTGAGCCAGCGAGCATGGGGTGCAGACCAGGGCCGACGCGGCGTAGAAGACCCGGCCGAGCGGGTGCAGGTTGTCCTCGATGTGGTCGCCGGCCGCGGGCTCCACGAGCATCAGGGTTCCGTCCGGCCGCAGCGCCCGGCGGGCGGTCTTCGCCGCCGCGTCGGGGTCACCCATGTCATGCAGGCAGTCGAACATCGTGACGAGGTCATAGGCGCCGTCAGCGAGCTCGCTGGCGTCCGCGGCCTCGAACTGAACCTGGTCCCCGACTCCGGCCTGCTGCGCATGACGCCGGGCCACCCGGACCGAGCCTTCGTGGTAGTCGGTGCCGAGAAAGGCCGAGTTCGGGAACGCCTGCGCCATCAGGATGGTGCTCGCACCATGCCCGCATCCGACGTCGGCGACTTGCGCGCCCGCGGTCAGCTTGGCCAGCACGCCGTCCAGCGACGGAAGCCATGCGGAGACCAGGTTGCCGATGTAGCCGGGCCGGAAGAACCTCTCGGTGCCCTCGAAGAGGTCCGCGTCGTGCTCGTGCCAGCCGAATCCGGCTCCGGTGCGGAACCGCTCCTCGATCGCCGGCACGTCGCGCAGCACACCCAGGGCCAGCTGCATGCTGCCGGCGAAAAACGCGGGGCCGTCCTCGACGGCCAGCGCGAGCACCTGCTCCGGCGTCATCGAGTAGCTGCCGCTGGCCGGGTCGTATTCGAGATACCCGCCCGCCGCCTGGTTGGCCAGCCAGGGCTGGACGTAGGCCGGGGCAGTGCCGGTCCGGCTGGCCAGCTCGGCGGCCGTGACCGGGGTGCCGTCGGCCATCGCCCGGTACAGGCCGAGCCGGTCGCCGATCACGACCAGCGCGGCACTGAGCGTGGCGCCGAGGTCACCGACGGCGCGGCCGAGGAACTCCTGGAGAAGAACCGGATCCGCCGTTCGGTGGTTCTGCGTGCTAGTCATCTGCTGCGCTCCTTGCTGAGTTGGTGATCACCAGACTCCGCAGGAAGCGTTGGAACAGCGTCAACGCACCGTCAACGGCCGGAAAAGGCGGTCTACGCTGGCGTCATGCTGCGGTTGTGGCTGTGCGGCCGGTTCGCCGGTGAACTCGACGGCGAACCGGTCACCATGCCCTCGGGCGATCGGGCGCGCGCCCTGATCGGCTGGCTCGCATTGCACCCGGGACCCCATCCGCGTTCATACCTGGCCGCGCAGCTGTGGCCCGACGTCCCAGAAGCGAGCGCCCGAGCCAACCTGCGCACCGCGATCTGGTCGGTGCGGCAGGCCTGGGGCGCCGCCGCCGAGGAGCTGCTGGACGGCTCCCGGAACTCGATCGGGCTGCGCGGTGGCCAGCTGTGGGTAGACGCTCTGGCTGACCCGCCGGCCGAGGATGGCATCGGGCCGGGCGCCGGGGATCTGCTGCCTGGCATCGATGACCACTGGGCGCACGCCGCACGCGAGGAGCACCGCACCCGCCGGCTGCGGGTGCTGGAAGAGCTGGCCTCAGCGGCCGACCAGGATGGCCGGCCCGCCGACGCCGTAGCCTGGTCACGCCGCAGATCCGCGCTCGCGCCACTGGATGAGGCCGCGCACCGTGCGCTGTTGCGCAGGCTGCAGGCCGCCGGTGACCGGGCCGGGGCGATCCAGGAAGCCCGGCTGTTCGCGCAGCAGCTCCGTGCGGAGCTTGGCGTGGCACCCTCGCCCGCCACCCGTGCCGTCCAATCGCAGCTGCGCGCCGCGGCTCCGGCCCGGCCGCAGGCCCGCCTGTTCGGCCGGGGGCCGGAACTGGCTGAGCTGACGGCGGCCTGGAAGGCCGCGGCCGATGGCGGCGGCCAGGTCGTCGTGCTCACCGGCGAAGCGGGGATCGGCAAGACCAGCCTGCTCGCCGAGCTGGCCCACCGCGTCGGCAGCTCAGGCGGCCGGATGGCGATCGGCGCAGGCATAGACGTCGGCGGCGAGACGCCATTCGCGGCCTGGCTGGAGCTGGCCCGGGCGCTGGTGGCGACCGTGCTCCCGGTCCCGGCCGGCGTCTCCTGGCCGACCGAACTGAGCCGGCTCTCCCAGGAGCTCGGCACCCGCCTCGGGCGGACCGAGCCGCCGGCCGCGATGGCCGCGCCTGAGCTTGAGCGGCTGCGGGTATTCGAATCAGTACTGCGCCTGGTCGAGTGGTCGTGCACGGATCGTCCCGTCCTGATCGCGCTCGACGATGCCCACCGCGCCGACCGGGCCAGCCTGCGCCTCACCGCCCACATCGGCCGCCGGATCGCCGCGCTGCCGCTGCTGCTGATCCTGACCAGGCGGGACCGTCCCTCGCGGCCTGAGCTGGACGCGCTGCTGGCCGACCTGGCCAGCCACGCGGCTCGCGTCACGGATCTCGACATCGGGCCGCTCGCAAGCCGCGACATCGCCGCTCTCGCGTCGTCGGCGCAGCGCCTGGACGATGACACAATGCGTCGCGTCATTGCCGCCGCGGAGGGAAATCCGCTGCTCGCGGTGGAGAGCATCCGGGCGCTGGCTACCGGCAGCGCCGCCCCGCCACCAAACCTGCGCACGGCGGTCCGAGCCGCGCTCGGCGCGCTGCCGCCGCCCGGGCGCGCGCTGGCCGGGCTGCTGGCCGCGGCGGGCCGGCCGCTGACCCGGGCCGAACTCGATGGCCTGGGTGTCGCCGACTTGCCTGAGGCCCAGGCCAAGGGCACCGACAGCGGGCTGCTGGTCCGCCAGGCCGGCCGGCTCGGGTTCCGGCATGCCCTGCTGCGCGAGGCGGCGTACGCCGACCTCGCCGATCCCATGCCGCTGCACGAGCGGGTGGCGACCGCCCTCGGCCCGGGCGACCACGCCGAGATCGCCCACCACCTCACGCTGGCCGGGCGCGCCGCCGAGGCCGCCTCGCAGTGGGCGGCCGCGGCTGGCCACGCCCAGTCGGTCGGGGCCCTGCCCGAGGCGGCCGCGTTCCTCACCCGCGGCACCGAGTGCGCCCCCGGCGACGGGCTGCTGTGGCTGGAGCTGGCCGAGGTCTGGGCGTGGCTGGGCCGGCCGGACTCCATGGAGCAGGCCTGGGAACAGGCGCTGGCGCTGCTGCCGCAGGCTGAGCTGCCGGGCGCGTGGTGCCGGCGCGGGCGCCTGCTGCGCTCAGTGTTCTGCCATCCCGAAGCGTCGTTCACGGCCTACGGCACGGCCGAGTCGTTGCTGACGCCGCAATCCCCGGCGGCGGTCCGCGCCGAAACACTGGTGGGCCTGGCCTGGGGCCAGGCCGTAGCCGGCGACGCCGCCACGGTCGAGGGCCTGCTGGCGGCGGCCGGCACGTACCTGCCGGAAGACCCTGACGCACAGACCGTCGCCGACATCGCCGAAATCCGGATCCTGGGGCTGATCCGGCAGGGCCGCTTCGCCGAGTGCGCCGCCGTGGCCCGGGTGGCCGGATCCGCCATGAAGCTCGCGCGCCTGCCTGGCCGCGCCTACGCGGTCTGGGTCAACGCCGCCTGCGCGCTCGCCTGCGCCGGCGATCACGAGGCCGCGCTCGTGCTGGCGGACAGTGCGATCGAGGCGACCAGCGGCGTGCCGGTCCTGCTGGTCAGCTGCCTGGCCGCTCGCGCGCACCTGCTGGCCCGGCTGGGCCGCCACGAGGAGGCCGGGCAGACCGTCCGGCGGCAGCGTGAATGCGCCGGCCGCCTTGACGACCCTGGCCTGGCCGCCACCGCGACTCATGACGCCGGCCTGATCGCCCTGGCGGCCGGCCAGTACGAGGAGGCGGCCAGGCTCCTTGGTCAGGCGCTGTCGGAAGGTGCGAAGGTCAGTCGGCCGACCGCGGCACTGGCCAGAGCCGAAGCGCTCGCCCGGGCCGGTGACGCGGCCGCTGCGGCCAGCCAGCTCCGCGCGGCCGCCCTGGAACCGGTGGGCCGGGCTGACCAGCCCTGGGCGCTGGTCCCCCGGATGGCCGGGATCCAGGCGCTGATCGCGGCGGCGCACGGGAACCTCCCGCTGGCCCGTAAGAGGTACGACGAAGCGGCCGAGGGATGGCGGCGGATGGCGGGCGCGGCCGCGGCGAACACGGCCGACGGGTACCTGGCCGATCTCGTCGACCTGGGCCGTCCGCCAGTGGTCGGCCTCATCGAGCCCGGCCTGGAACTGGCCAGGATCGAGCACGAGCGAGCCGCGCTCGGCACTGCCACCGCCACCGCTACGAGGTGATCCGAATGCCCAGCTTTGTGCTGACCGCTCACGCCGAAGCCCCGGTCGAGGAAGTCTGGAAGCTGCTGCACGATCCGGGCCGGTTCCCGGAGTGGTGGTCCGGCGTCGAGACGGTGCGGCCTGACGGCCGTGATCACTTCACCCTGTGGCCGGACGGCTACCCTGACTTCCCGATGGCCCAGCAGTTGCGCACCGACCGGGCTGATGGCCGGGTGACGATCTCCTGCCTGGTCTCCGACCTGGAGTTCCAGTGGCGGCTGAGTGAAGCGGGCGAGGCCACCGACATCGAGGTGCAGGTGCACCTGCCCGACCAGGAAGCGCACCGGCTGCCGCGTCAGCGCGAACTACTCACCGAGTCCATCAGCCGGCTGGCCGCACTGGCCGTCCTCGGCGCGGCCACGCCATAACCCGGTGCGCCAGAACCCCTGTGCGCCAGAACCCGGTGCGCGGCGAGCGGTGATCCGCGGTATCTAGGCGCTGCGTCCGGCCTCTATCTAGGTGAGGCCCGGCGGATGCCGGGCGATTGTTCCAGCGGCGCTGTCGCTGGAAGAGATTGCCTCATGGGAGCCAGGAGGATGATGATGCCTGCGGACTTTGCGGCCTGCCCGGACGTTGCCGATCGGGACAGCAGATGAGACGCGAGACCGCGATGGCCATCGAAGGGCTCCTCGCGAGGTTCCCAAGCGGCCCGCCGGACGCAGTCTCGGTTCGTGCCCGGGTGCAGCGGTACGTGAACGAGTGCGGATGCGCCGCGGGAGGCATCTTCCTGGTCCTGGCCGTCCCGGCCGCCTTCGCCGCGCTTATCGTCACCGGTTCCTGGCGCCTGCCTGCGGTGTTGTGGTCGCTCTTCGCTGTGGGGGCAGCGCCGGTGGCCGGCAAATTGACCGGGATCGCGGTCGCCACGCTGAGGTTGCGGCTCCTCCGGCGGCAACTCCATCGAAGAGTCCTGGCCCTGGAGGTTACCGATGTCCACCTGCACTAAATGGGTCACCCGCGCGGTCATCACGTGCAAGAACTGGTCGTCCAAGCTCGACTACGAGTGCACGACCTGGGCGGATGAGGGCTCGAACCAGTGCTCCACCTGGGCCGATGAGGGCTCGAACCAATGCACCTCGTGGAGTAAGTGCCACTGGTACACGCCGTGGAACTGCATCGCCGGGTTCTTCTGCCGGGCCTGGTACTGGATTGCCAAATGGGTCTGCAAAGCCTGGTACTGGCTCGCGAAATGGGTCTGCAAGGCCTACGCCTGGGTCGTCAAGGCTGTCTGCGTGGCCTTCTCCTGGTTTCTCCAGCTCATCTGTGTGGCCTGGGACTGGTTCCGCTGCGCCATCTTGGCTCTATTCAGGTTCATTGCCGGGCTCTTCGGCCGGGCCAGCCGCCAGCCCCGGGTGGAACACGTCTTCGTGCTGATGCTGGAGAACAGGTCCTTCGACCACATGTTCGGGCTCAGCGGGCTAACCGGGACCGGTGTGGATGGCAAGCCCACCACGGTGGACGGCGCCGACGCCGCCCGCGACTCCAACGTCGATCCCGCCACCGGCGTCGCGTTCCCGGTCGGGCCAGGTGCCGACTTCGCGCTGAAAGGCATCGATAAAGACCCCGGCCACGAGTTCGAGGACACCGTCGTCGCGCTGTGCGGTGATGGCGCGGCCTATCCCGCCAGCCACGTATACCCGCCGATTGACAACTCGGGGTTCATCGCCAACTACCGGCACAGCGGGTCATCGACGCCGGAACGGATCATGAGGTGCTTCGAACCTGCCCAGTTGCCCGTGCTGACGAAACTGGCCCAGGAGTACGCCATCTGCGACAACTGGTTCTCGTCACTCCCGGGCCCGACCTGGCCGAACCGCTTTTTCGCCCTCGCCGCCTCATCCGGTGGCCTCGATGGCAGCCCCAGCCCAACGGACATCGTGATCGCGACCACCATCGAGGGCTACCGCTTCTCCAACGGAAACATCTTCGACCTGCTGGACGACTACTGCATCGAGTGGCGCATCTTCGAAGGAGACGAGTTCCCGGTGTCCTTCGCCCTGAGCGGCATGAACCTCAATGCCCTTCAGGGGCGGTTCACCGACTTCGACGAGTTCGCCACGGAACTAAGCAATCCAGGCTTCGCGCCCAAATTCGTGTTCATCGAGCCCAAGTATGGCGCCCACGGATTCGACGTCACCGGCCCGGGCGACTTCACCTGCGGGAACTCGATGCACCCCCTCGATGACGTCACCCGCGGAGAGCAGCTCATCAAGACGGTCTACGAGTCCATCCGGAACTCTCCCCATTGGGACAAGAGCCTGCTCATCATCACGTTCGATGAACACGGCGGCTTCTACGACCATGTCAAACCGCCTGCGGCCACCCCGCCCGGCGACGTCGTCACCGCCAGCTACGTCCAGCACGGGTTCACCTTCGATGTCCTGGGCGTCCGTGTTCCGGCGCTGGTGATCTCCCCCCTCATCGCGCGCGGTGTCATCGACCACACCCAGTACGACCACACGTCGATGCTCGCCACCGTCGAGCGCTTGCTCGGGACGCGCAACCTCACCAACCGGGACAAGACCGCAAATGACCTGCTCCACCTGCTGTCGCTGGCTCAGCCGCGCTCCGACACCCCCGCTTTCCTGCCCCCTCCCGCCATCAACCCCCATCCCCTGAGGTGCGAGGAAGACGAGGATCTTGGATCCCTGCACCAACAACGCTTGGACCTCATGACGGCACGAGAGGAAGGGACCTACCAAGGGCAGCGCGTCCCATCCCAGCCGGCCACACCGACCCAGGTGGGCTTCGCTCAAGTGGCGCTCCTGCGGGTCCTCAACGATGTCCAGCAGCCAGACCGCGACCGCTGGATCGAACGGTACAAAGCCATCGACTCCAGCGTTGACGCGGCAATCTTCATGATCGACGCGAAAATCAAGCTCCGGCACCGCCTCGACCCACCAGACAGCACTCCCCCAAGGCGGCCCGGCTGAGGCAGGTACTACATCAGGACCCGCCCAACCCGGACCTGCGCGGCACCGACGACCAGCACGCCCCATCGATGCGCGGGCATCACCCGGCCGAGCCAAGGTGCCGGACGCGGGCCAGGCCTGCTGGCGGCAGGCCAGCCAGCCGAGTGCAGTCCCGGGTGAGGTGGGCCTGATCGGCGTAGCCGGTCTCGGTGGCCAGCTGGGCCAGGTCGGCTGACTTGCCCGCCGCGCTGTCGGCGTCGATGCTCGACACGAATCGGCGGAACCTCAGTACCCGGCGCAACGTCGCCGGGCCATAGCCGGCCGCGGCGCGGCACCGGCGGCGCAACTGGCGCTCGCTGACGCCGAGATCCCACGCGATCGACTCGACCCGGACCTGCGGTGAGCCGAGGCGCCGGGCTGTCTCCACCACGAGCGGGTCGGGCGGCCCCGCGCCCAGCATGCGGCAGGCGATCCGCACCAGGCCGACCATCGCCTCATCCGGTGTCATCGAGCCGGGCAGCTCCCGGACCAGGCCCGCTGCGGGACCCGCCGCCCGGTCAGCGCACAGGTCGGCGGCGTCGACCCGCTGGTCGAGCAGCGCGCTGAGCGGTATGCCCAGGGCCGGGCCGCCTGTCCCCGGCCACAGCCGCAGCCCGGCAAGAATGGTGCCCGGCGCGAGAGACGAGGGCGCAGGCCCGGTGTCTGGCCCGGCCACGAAGACCCCCCGGCCGCTCTGCCAGATGAGGTCCGCGCAGGCATCAGGCAGGACCAGCGTGGGCGGCGCTCCGCCGGGCGGCACCACCCGGACCCACAGGCAGGACACGGCTGGGCGCAGGGCGCCCGGCGGCGGGTACTCCCGATAGCCCGGCGACCAGTCCACGGATGCTTGCCCCACGGGCACGAGTCTGGCACGAGCGACGCGCCGCCCGCCAACAGCCGCTGCCGACCGCCCGGCCCTGGTCTAAGGCGCGTTATGTGGGTTGATGGCAGCGTGTCGCCTTGGTCATCGTCTGACTGGTCTCGCGGGCTCGCGTCGGTTCAGCCGGGGCAGGCTGCCGGGTGCGCAGTGGCTCTGGCGAGATCGCGGCCATCGGCGCCAGGCTGCACCGCAACGATCAGTAACGCTCCACTAGGTGCGCGCGGCTGGCCGGAAGCTCATGCGGGGTGGGCCAGAAGTCGGTTATCCGGGCAATCTGGCCGTTCTCATCGAGATCGAAGAAGCACAGCCCGGGATAGTGGTCACCAGCATCGGAGAACTGAATCCAGCTCGCCGCGTGCCGGCCCTCGCCGACGATCCGTTCCACCTGGAGATGCCAGGCGCCGGGGAACCCTTCGACGTTGAAGCGGAGGTATGCGGCCCGGCCGCGGACCCGCTCCCGGGCCTGGGGTGCCTCATACACAACACGGTCGGCAACCAGATCAGCGAACGTGTCCCAATCCCTGGCCTCCGCCGCCGCCCAGTAGGCCGCTACCACATGGTGTGCATTGGCCATGGCCGGAAACCTCCCGCTCAAACGGCGTGCCATGTTGATCACGAGGCTGCCTCTGCGGCAGAAAGCGGTTGTCGAAGACCGTCCAGCCACAGAGGCGACTCCCATGCTGCCAACCGAGGACCTGTTCGTCCACATCTACGTGCTGATCGATGACGCGATCACCTGCCGGGCCATCGACATCGGCCCGCACCGCCGCGACCATCGCCGCTCATCCCCTCATGCGCGCCTGCCTTCCTGGCATAGATCAACGCACATCACGCGCCTCAGACGAGGATGAGGATCACCGCGACGGCCAGCATGGCCAGCGCGAGCAACTCAGCGAGCCCGCTCACCAGGACGAGCCTGGCATTCGCGGCGTTCCTCCGCCGTACCACGGTGATCAGCTGCACCTGAGCCTCGGCCACGTGCACTGACGCGCTGGAGGCAGTCTCTCTCCAGAGCTGGGCTGGCCCTTCGCCCAGATTCACCTGGCCGTAAGGATGCGGGATCACCACGACAGCGACAGCGAGCCCGATGGCGATGACGAAAAGGATGACGGCCGCGATAAGCCATCCGTGGGCGGTGCCGGGCAAGCTGAAGGTGGTCGCCCCGGTGACGACGGCGACCAGCCCGAACAGCAGGGTGACGAGAGTACCCGCGGTCGACACCACGGCCGAGGCCCGCGCCTCCAGCCCTGACTTACGGGTCAGCTCATAGTCGAGCAGCGACTTGATGTACGGCCCGTAGATGCCGCCGCCCGGCGAAGGAGCGGGAGCAGGACTCGGCGCACGTCCCCGGAAGAGCGGCATGGCCTAGCCGCGCTCTTCCTGGTGAGTCACCGCTTCGAGGTGCCGGAGCAGCTCGTCATACGCCGCGGTCAGCCGGTCGGCGGCATCGGGCGGCAGCTCATTGTAGTGGCCGGGCGCCGTGTCTAGGAGGGGGCGCAGGCGCGCCGCCAGTTCGGTGGAACCGCCCAGCTTCCTGACGACATCCATGGGCACCGGCAGCCTGATGAACCAGCCTTTACCAGGATCAACCGTGATCGGGTTCGGATCCGCATCGCCGTCCGCTCCGGAGCCCGGAACCCCGGCACCGCCCGCGCTATCTGACACGCAATCCCCTCACCCGTGCCCAACGGTGGCCAGTATGGCACCGGTGAATGCCGGGCGCACGGCACGCCGCCTCAGACCGGGCGAAACGATGGCATGCCTCACCTTTACGGAGCCGGGAGCTGGGGTTCCGGTCGCGCTGCCGGGCGGCGGCCCGGAGCACGCATCCGGCGGTGCAGCAGCCAGTCCCGCCGGGTCCAGGCATGGCGGAGGGCGACGCCGATCAGGATGACGCTGGAGATGGCATGCCAGCGGATCTTGGTCGGCACGTCCAGCCAGTCCCAGAGGCCCGACACAGTCATCACCATCACCAGGGCGGACAGCAGGACGGACTGGGCCAGGCTCCAGCGCAGCGTGCGGGTCAGCCGCCGCTGCCAGAGCCGCCGCGCCGCGCCGCGGATCCACGTCCGGCGGTTCCACAGATGCGGCCCGACGGCCCCGACGAATATCAGCCCGATGACGCTGTGAATGGCGATGGACGTGGGCTCGAACAGCACCGAGATGATGCCGGCGGCGATGAGCACGAGGTCCACGGCCCAGCGGAGTGGTGTCACCCGGCCAGGATGACCCGCGAAGGACCGCCGGCACGTCAGCCCACGGGCCAAACCTCTCCTCATCCTCTGGTACGAGCACGCCCCATGGCAGCCGGAAAGGAGCAGACCAGCGCGATCATGGAATGGCGGCGGTCACCCGTAGAAGAGGCGCTCCATGACGGCGCGGGCCCGGCGTGCCACCCGCCGGTAGTGCTCCACCAGGGCCTGCGGCGTGTCCGGCGGGTACCCCATGAGCCGGGCCACGGCCGCCAGTTCGGCCTGCTTGGCCGGGATGACGTCCGACGCCCGCCCGCGCACCTGCATCGCCGCGTCGCGGATCCGGGTCGCCAGCCGCCAGGCCTCGGCCAGGGCAGCGGCGTCGCTCTGCGCCACCAGCCCAGCTTCTTCGGCGGCGGCCAGCGCGGCCAGGGTCCGGGTGGTTCTCAGTCCGGCGATCTCGTGCGCATGCTTCAGTTGCAGGAGCTGAACCACCCACTCAACGTCCGCGAGTCCGCCAGGTCCCAGCTTCACGTGCAGCGCCGGGTCGACTCCCCTGGGCATCCGTTCGGCTTCTATGCGTGCTTTTATCCGCCTTATTTCCCGCACGGAAGGTTCGCTGATCCCGCCGGCCGGATACCGGAACTCATCGGCCAGCGAATCGAACCGCGTGCCCAGCTCGCGGTCCCCGGCGACCGGCGCGGCGCGCAGCAGCGCCTGTGCCTCCCAGGGCAGCGACCAGCGCTCGTAGTACGCGCGGTAGGAGGCGATCGTGCGCACCAGCGGGCCTTGCCGGCCTTCCGGGCGCAGGCTGGGGTCAATGATCAGCGGCGGGTCGGGCGCGGGCCGGGCCAGCAGCCTGCGCAGTTCCTCGGCGACGGTATGCGCGGCCCTGGTCGCCGTCTCCTCGTCCGCTCCGGGCAGCGGGTCATGCACGAACATCACATCGGCGTCACTGCCGTAGCTGGTCTCGCGGCCGCCGAACCTGCCCATGGCGATCACGGAGACGCGGGTGGGCAACGGGCCGTCGTCCCTTTCGACTTTCCGGGTCGCGGCGTCGAGCGCGGCACCGATGGTCACCGCGGTGATCACCGTCAGCGCCTCGCCGGTCTCCTCCACGCTGGAAAGTCCGAGCACGTCGGCGGTGGCCGTACGGAGCAGCTCCCGGCGGCGCAGCGCCCGCACCGCGGTGACGGCGCCCTCCGCGCTGGCGTGCCTGCTGACCAGCGCGGTGGCCTCGACATGCAGTGCGGCGGCGGGCCGCGGCACGAGCTGGGCGTCCTCGCCCAGGATGGCCACCACCTCAGGTGCTTGCAGCAGCAGGTCAGCCGCGTACCGGCTGGACGCGAGCAGCCGGGCCATCCGCTGCGCGACCTTGGTGTCATCACGCAGCAGCCGCAAGTACCACGGAGTATTCCCGAGAGTCTCGCTGACCTGGCGGAACGCGAGAAGCCCCGCGTCCGGCTGGGCCGCGCTGGCGAACCATTCGAGCATCACCGGCAGCAGCGTGCGCTGGATCGCCGCCCGGCGCGACACCCCGGAAGTCAGCGCCTCGATGTGCCGCAGCGCGCCCGCCGGGTCGGCGTAGCCGAGCGCCTCAAGCCGGGCCTGGGCCGCTTCGGGGGTGAGCCGGACGGCCTCACCGGGCAGCCGGGCCACCGCTTCGAGCAACGGCCGGTAGAACAGCTTCTCGTGCAGGCGCCGCGCTTCGCGGGCGTGCTGCCGCCAGTGCGCGGTGAGTTCGGCGGCCGGGTCGGCTCGGGACGGCGGGCTGGCCGGGACAGCGCCGCAGCGCGTCATCTGCCGCCGCATCGCCCGGCCGAGCCTGCGCAGCACGTCGGGATCATCCGGCAGGGTGTGTGTCCGGCGAAGCTGGCGGAGCTGCAGCAGGTGTTCGACCCGGCGCAGGAACCGGTAGGCGGCGGCCATCGTCGCCGCGTCCTCGCGGCCCACGTAGCCGCCGCGGGCCAGCGCGGACAGGGCCGGCAGGGTGGCCCGCTGCCGGAGGGTCTCGTCGGCACGGCCGTGCACGAGCTGGAGAAGCTGGACCGCGAACTCGATGTCGCGCAGCCCGCCCGGACCCAGCTTGAGCTGGCGGCCGGCCTCAGCGGCCGGCAGGGTACCGATCACCCGGCGGCGCATGGCCTGGACCTCCGGGACGAAATGCTCGCGCTGGGACGCGCGCCAGACCATGGGATCGAGCGCCTCGACGTACGCGCGGCCGAGGGCCAGATCGCCCGCTACCGGCCTGGCCTTGAGCAGCGCCTGGAACTCCCAGGTCTTGGCCCAGCGCTCGTAGTAGGCGATGTGGCTGGCCA
>CAYPQM010000036.1:0-44296 GCA_964412845.1 uncultured Streptosporangiaceae bacterium | reverse complement strand
ACCTGGCCTGAGCGATGGCACAGCGCGGACCCGGCTAGCGCCGCCTGCGGCGCGGGCCCAGCCGTACCAGGCGCCGCCAGGCGATAATCGTGAAGATCAGCGCGAGGACGATCTGCATGCCCATATCGATCAGCCAGGTGACCGGCTTGTGCTGCCACAGCGGGTCAGGCTTACCGGGGAGCCCGGAGATCTGGCTGAGGCTGGTGGTGGACGCGGTCGCGGCAAACCCCCACCTGGCCGGCGCCAGCCAGGAGAGCTGGTCCAGCCCCACCTTGCCGTTCAGCGGCAG
Organism: uncultured Streptosporangiaceae bacterium; assembly: GCA_964412845.1. Classification (GTDB taxonomy): domain Bacteria; phylum Actinomycetota; class Actinomycetes; order Streptosporangiales; family Streptosporangiaceae; genus JAWWPY01. The sequence goes on along the minus strand of CAYPQM010000036.1, from coordinate 44,007 downwards.
TATCCCGCCAGACAGGATGACCTGGGCTATGGCCAGCAGGACCAGCAGTGGCATGGCCTTCTCTGACGTGCTGACCATCGAGGACACCATGAGCCCCAGCGCCATGGACGCCAGCGACAGCACCACGACGGCCAGCGCTATCTCCACCAAGGGCGCCGCACCGATCACCGCGCCGTGGGCCGGCATCGGCCGGCCAGGCAGGCCGAGCAGGACGAGCAGGAGGGCCTGCAGGCCGCTGATCACCCCCAGCACGATCAGCTTGGAGAACAGGTAGGCGCCGGACGACAGCCCGGCGGCCCGTTCTCGGGCATAGATGGCGCGTTCCTTGACCAGCTCGCGAACCGAGTTAGCGGCCCCGATGAAGCACGCCCCGATGACGAGAACGAGCAGCAAGGATTCGGCGTCGGCGTTCAGATGGCCGGTCAGGCCCTGCTTCGCCGGGACCGCCCGCAGCAGCAGGCCGATCACCAGCGGCAGCACCGCCAGCACCACCAGGTAGCTGCGGTCAGAGGTGATGACCGACACGTACCGCCGGACCAGCGTGGATACCTGGGCGAAGAAGCCGCACGGCGCGGGCAGCGGCTCCGGGGCGGACTGGCGCGCGGACTCCGGAAGCCGTGCCTCGAGCCCGCTGCCCACATTTTCCGCGTAATAGCTGGACCGCTTGAAATCTCCGGCCCAGTCCCGGTTCGGCTCACTGTCGAAGGCCTGGAACACCTCAGCCCAGCCCGCCTTGCCGAAGTAGCGCAGCCCATCGGCGGGCGGCCCGTAATAGGCGACCCGGCCGCCGGCCGCGAGGACCAGCAGCCGGTCGCAGATGTCCAGGTTGGCCACGCTGTGCGTGACGACGACCACGGTCCGGCCGTCCTTGGCCAGGCCGCTCATCAGTTCCATGACGGACTTGTCCAGGCCCGGGTCCAGGCCGGAGGTCGGCTCGTCCAGGAAAAGCAGGGACGGCTTGGTCAGCAGCTCCAGCGCGACGTTGACCCGCTTGCGCTGGCCGCCGGACATCGCACCGGTCCGCGTATTGGCGTGCGCCTTGAGCGCGAGCTCATCCATGACCTCGTCCACCCGGCGGTCCCGCTCGGCCGCCGACGTGTCACCGGGGAAGCGCAGCTCGGCCGCATAGCGGAGGGCACGGCGCGCCCGGAGCTGGGTGTGCAGGATGTCGTCCTGGGGAACGAGGCCGATGCGGTGCCGCAGCTCGGCATAGTGGGTGTAGAGGTCGCGGTCGTCGTACAGGACCGATCCCTCCGTCGCGGGCCGCATCCCGGTCAGGGCACCGAGCAGGGTCGACTTGCCCGCACCGCTCGGGCCGATGATGGCCACCAGGCTGCGCTCACCGATCGGGAAGCTCACATGGTCGAGCAGGACCTTGCCACCGGACAGGCGCACGGTCAGGTCCTGCGCGACGAACGTGACGTCGCCCTCGTCGATGAACTCCCGCAGTTCGTCACCGACCAGGCGGAACGTCGCACGGCCGACGGACACGATGTCGCGTTCCGTGATCGTCGCCGCGGAGACCGGCTCCCCGTTGACGAACGTTCCGTTGTGGCTGCCCAGATCGACGATCTCGTACCGGCCGCCACCCGCGTTGCGCAGCTCGGCGTGATTGCGGGAAACGCTGAGATCGGGCACGACGAGGTCGTTGTCGGGCCCGCGGCCGATCCGCAGCACCCGGACCGGCGCGCGCATCACCCTGGTGGGCCGGCGGTCGACGCTCATCCCCCGGTCGACCACCACAGTGCCGGGCCGGTTAGCCGCCCCGGGCCGGGACACCGAGCAGAACATCACGGGTCCGTCGTCCGCGTCGCCCATGCGCAGGATGCAATCCTCGCTGATCTGGATCCGGTTCACCTTGCGGGACCCCATGAAGGTCCCGTTGGTGCTGCCGGTATCCTCAAAGACCCAGGCGCCCCGGTCCAGCTTCAGGACCCCGTGGTGCCAGGACACCCGGGAGTCGTTGATCACGATGTCGGCCTGGGGGTCCCGGCCTACCTGGTACGACGATCCCGCATCCAGCGTCTGGTCGGTTCCCTGGGTCTTCACCACGAGAACCGGGGCGGCGTGCTGCGAGACGGAGCGCTCGGTCATCTGGTAAGTGTAGATCCATTCATGACAACGTAAACTGAACCGTGTCGAGCCTTCGGCCTGCGGACCTGGAAGGCGACCGCTGTGCCGCCAGGACGTGGGTCATCCCGGTGATTCCGATCTGATCTACCCGGCGGTTACAGCCCCCCAGCGCGCACGGTTGTGGTGGACACTGTCACGGGGAGCGCCAGCGGCACCGAAGCGGGCGGCCGAGCGCTGGAGGGCGTGTTGAGTGACGAGACCCCTTGGGGAGCCGGTGAGTACACCATCGGCTCTGAAGTCGCGGGTTACCGCCTCGACGAGCAGATCGGCCGCGGCGGGATGGCGGTCGTCTACCGGGCGCAGGACCCTCGGCTGGAACGCCGCGTCGCACTGAAGATCCTGGCCCCCGAACTGGCCCGGGACGAGGGCTTCCGGCAGCGGTTCATCCGGGAGTCGAGGGCCGCGGCGGCGGTCGATCACCCGCACATCATCCCGGTTTTCGGAGCTGGCGAGTCGGGCGGCGTCCTGTTCATCGCGATGCGCTACGTCGAAGGGGGCGACGTGCGAACGCTGATCGACCGGGTCGGCCCGCTGCCGGTGGCGCGCGCGGTGCGCATCATCGCGCAGGTGGGGTCGGCGCTGGACGCGGCCCATGCGCACGGCCTGATCCATCGTGACATCAAGCCCGGCAACATGCTGCTCGACGCGAGCGATGGCGCCGATCACGTGTACCTGTCCGACTTCGGCCTCAGCAAGCAGGCGCTGTCGTCCACCCACCTGACCGCCACCGGCCAGTTCCTCGGCACGCTGGACTATGTCGCCCCGGAACAGATCGAGGGCCGCCCCATGGACGGCCGCGTCGATCTCTACGCGCTCGGCTGTGCCGCGTTCGAGATGCTGTCCGGCTCACCGCCATTCCAGCGGGAGCAGCGCCTCGCGGTGCTGTGGGCGCAGATGTCCGAGCCGCCGCCCGCGCTCACCGCCCGCCGCCCGGACCTGCCGCCCGCGGTGGATGCGGTGCTGGCGAAGGCGCTGGCCAAGTCGCCGGAGGACAGGTACCCGCGGTGCGTCGACTTCGTCGCCGCGCTGCGGATCGCCTGCGGGCTGGGCAGCGGCAACGGGAGCACGGGCCCGGAGATGGCCGTGACCGGTCCGGGTCACCCGGCCACGGACCTCGGCGGCCGGCCAGCGACGATCCCGGAACCGCTGGCCGAACCGGCGGGCTCGTCCCCGGCAGCCGGTGCGCCTGCGCACCCAGCCACCGAAGTCTCCGAACTGTCCGAGCCCGTTCGGGCCGCGACCGACCTCTCCGAGCCGTCCCAGCCTGCCCCCGAGACCTCCGAGACCTCCGAGACGTCCCAGCCTGCCCCAGAGATCTCTGAACCGCCTCGGCCCGCGACCGAGATCTCCGAGCCGTCACGGGCCGCCGCCGAGACCGCGGAACCTACCCGGCCCGCCACCGAACTCTCCGAACCAGCCCGGCCCGCCACCGAGATCTCCGAGCCGTCACGGCCCGCGACCGAGATCTCCGAGCCGTCGCGGGCCGCCGCCGAGGCGGTTGTCCGGCCGGCCCGGCGCCCGCGGGAGGTGCTCCGTCCCGAGCGGGCGGCAGCGTCGCCCGCCGGAGCGGCAGCAACAGCGCAGCGGGCCGTGCCCGGGGGCGACCAGGCCACGCAGTTCGGCCAGCCCGTCCGGCCGGGGCAGGAACGGCCCGGGCCGGGCTGGCCCCAGGGAACACCTCCGCCGCCTCCCACTGGTGGCAGCCGCCCGTGGTGGCGGTCACCAGTGGCCCTGATCGTCGGCTGCGTCGTGGTGCTCGGGCTGGCCGGGGGCGCCTACGCGATTACCCGCGGCGGCGGGGGCAAGAATGGCACGACCAGTAGCGGCAGCCCCAGCCCCAGCCCCAGCGTCCGCACGGTAACGCTGTCCCCGCCCGGCCGCAGCACGGCGGTCGTCACGGCATCGACCCTGCCCAACGTGCGGAGCGAGAGCGTCGCGGCTTCCGGTGAGGCCTACGCGGTCGTGGTGACCGCGAACGGCTATTCATTCGTCTCGAACCCCAGCGGCCCGCAAAGCAACATCGCCATCTTCCAGCACGGCTCGGGTCTGGCGCCCACGCCCGTCGGGTCATTCGCGATCATCGGGAAACCGCACGGCGAGACGATTACCCCCGATGGCCGCTACCTGCTCGTCGCGGACCACGACGGCGCGCAGGTCATTGACATCCACGCGGCCGAGCAGGGCGCCGCGAACCCCATCGTGGGGGGGCTCAGCGATCCCGGTGGCTCCAACGCCGCCCAGGTCAAGGTCACCCCCGACGGCCAGTTCGCCTTCGTGACCCTCTACAACAGCAACGCGATTGCGGTGTTTAACCTGAAGGCGGCGATCGCCGGCCATTTCAGCTCATCCCACTTCCTCGGGACGATCCCGCTGCACTTCAACCCGCTGGGCATGGCGCTGTCACCGGACGGCCAGTGGCTCTACGCGACCACCGGCAACCTGACCAAGAACTCCCCGCAGGGCGGTCTGAACGTCATTGACCTGCACAAGGCCGAGACGCATCCGTCGGCCGCTGCCATCACGACCACCGTCTCGGCCGGGACATTCCCGGTCCGGATCGTCACCACCGACAATGGCAACTTCGTCTGGGTTACCGCCCGGGACAGCAACTCGCTCCTCGGCTTCGACGCGGCCAGGCTGCTGAACGATCAGAAGCATGCTCTGGTCGCCGTGGTGCGGGTGGGCCAGGCACCGATCGGGCTTACCTCCCTCGATAACGGCAAACTGATCATCGTCGCCGACTCCAACATCAATAAGGTGACTGGCGGCACGACGGACCTCGCGGTGGTCAACACCGCGGATGCGCTGGCCGGCAAGCCGGCCGTGCTCGGGATCATCGGAGCGGGCGTGCTGCCGCACCAGGTGGCCATGGACGGCAAGACACTGCTGGTCGCGAACACCACGTCTCAGCAACTCCAGGCCGTCGACGTCAGCCACATACCGTCGGGCCATTGATGCCATCAACATCCCGTGAACCGCCAATGCGGCGGGAGAATGTCATAGCATCTGCCCACCAAGACCACCGACGACACCACCGGGGAGCCCGGATGCTCCAGAAGACGAGCAGGCAGGTCGCTACGGTCGCGCCTGTGCCACACCCGGCGGCCGCGCGGTGAGCGACTACCCGACGTCGCGCCTGCCGATCCCGCAGGCCCCCCCGCGCAGGCGCCGCCGCCGCGGGCCCGTCGTCTTCCTGGTCGTCGTGGTGGTGCTGATCGCCCTGCTGGTGATCGCCGACCGGGCCGCGGCCACCTACGCCGACAACAAGGCCGCCACCGAGATGCAGAGCCAGGGCTTCAGCAGCAAGCCGCACGTGGCGATCCAGGGCTTCCCGTTCCTGACCCAGGCAATCGGCCGGGATTTCCACGACATCCATATCACCGCGACCGGCGAGCAGGCGGGCCCGGTCGAAATCGACCACATCGACGCCACCCTGACCGACGTCAAGCTCAATTCCGGCTACAACGCGGGCACGATCTCCCGGCTCTCCGGCGCCGGGCTGATCACCTTCGCAAGCCTGGCCAACGCGTCCAGCGCGCCTGGCCTCAAGATCAGCGCCATCAGCGGCGACCGGGTCAAGATCGCCATCGACCTGGGGATTGTCTCCGGGAGCGCGATCGCCCAGGTCACCAAAGTCGGCGCCAACAAGATCAATGTCAAGGTGATCTCCGCCAACGGCCTGCCGATCTCGGCGCTGGGCGGCCTCGGTGACATGACCATCACCATCCCGGCGCTGCCGCTCAACATGACGCTGCAGAGCGTCAGCGTCTCGGCCCAGGGCGTCCTCATCCACGTCACCGGCCAGAACGTGAACTTCGGCGGGTGACACGGCGCCTGCCGCCGCCCCGGCCACTCCCCCGCCCGCGGCCCTGACATGACCGCCCCGGGAGTGTTCGCCGACACGAGCGCCCTGCGGGCCTGCTGGCATCCGGTGGCCAGCGCCAGCGAGCTTGGCGACCAGCCGATGCACGCTGACCTGCTGGGCGAGCCGCTGGTCCTGTGGCGCGGCCCGGGCGGGGACCCGCGGGTACTGGCGGACCTGTGCGTGCACCGAGGCACCGCGCTGTCCCTCGGCTCGGTCAGCGGCGAGGAACTGGTCTGCGCCTACCACGGCTGGCGCTACCGAGCCGACGGCCGGTGCGTGGCGATCCCCCAACTGGAGGACCCCACCCGCGTCCCGGCCAAGGCACGGGTGGCGGCATATCGTGCGCAGGAGCGTTATGGATTGCTCTGGGTGGCGCTGGACGAACCCCGCTGGCCGCTGCCGGAGGTCCCGGAGCTTGAGGACAGCGACTGGATCGTGGTTCCCGCGGGGCCGTACCGCTGGCAGGCCGACGCCGCCCGCCAGGTCGAGAACTTCACCGACTTCGGCCACTTCCCGTGGGTGCACCCCGGGTTGCTCGGAGATCCGGACCGTCCGGTGGTCCCCCGTCACGAAGTGCGCACCGAGGGTCACGTACTGCATTACTCGATCGTCCGGCCCGAGGCCCCGAACTCCGACGACTTCCCGGTCTTCGGCAATGCGCAGCAGGGCCCGCCGGACCGGCGCAGCCGCTACGAGCTGCACCTGCCCTACACGATCGTGCTGCGCCTCGGCTGGGGCGGCGAGCGCGGCATGGTGTATTTCTTCGCCTCCCAGCCGGTCGCCGCCGACCGGAGCACCGGGTATGTGGCCATCGCCCGCAACTACAACGCGGACCAGCCCGCCCGGCTGATCCAGGACTTCGAGGACACGATCTTCGGGCAGGACCAGGTCGTCGTGGAATCGCAGCGGCCGGAACGGGTTCCGTTCGACCTGGCCGCCGAGCTGCACCTGAAATTCGACGCGGTCGCGGTCGCGTACCGCAAGGCCATGCGGGGTCTGGGCCTGGCCGGTTAGCCGCCCCCGGCGGCCGGATCTGCGCCCGGGACCCCTCGGGGATGTACCACCGGGCGATGGCCACATACCATGCGCACGTGGCCATGGTCTTCGGGGTTGTCAAACGCGTGCTGGTGGGACGGCCCGTGCAGAGCGACAAGCTCGGTCACACGCTGCTGCCCAAGAAGATCGCGTTGCCGGTCTTCGCGAGCGACGCGCTGTCCTCGGTGGCCTACGCCACCGAGGAGATCCTGATTGTCCTGTCGGTCGGCGGTATCGCGTTTTTCCACTACACCCCGTACATCGCCGTGGCGGTCGGGGTACTGATGCTGGTCGTCGTCGCCTCCTACCGGCAGAACGTGCATGCCTACCCGTCCGGCGGCGGCGACTACGAGGTGGCCAGCACCAACCTCGGCGCGCCGGTGGGCATGGCGGTGGCCAGCGCCCTGATGGTGGACTACACGCTGACGGTCGCGGTCTCCGTGTCGGCCGGCGTGGCCAACCTGGCTTCCGCGTTCCCCGTGCTGGACACGCACGTGACGCTCATCGCGGTCGTCGTGGTGGCGGTGATCGCGCTGATCAACCTGCGCGGCGTGCGGGAATCAGGGACGGCGTTCGCCATCCCGACCTACTGCTTCGTCGGCGTGGTCACGCTGATGATCGTGTGGGGGGCCACCCGGCTGGCCCTCGGGCACCATCTGCACGCGGAGAGCGCCAGCTACCGGATCAGGCGGACCAGCAACTTCACCGGGGTCGCGCTTATCTTCCTGCTGCTGCGCGGGTTCTCCTCGGGCTGCACCGCGCTCACCGGCGTGGAGGCGATCAGCAACGGCGTCCCCGCGTTCAAGAAACCCAAGAGCAAGAACGCGGCCACCACGCTGGCGCTCCTCGGCGGCATCGCCGTGACCATGTTCGCCGGGGTGACCGTGCTGGCCCTGGCCAGCCATGTGCATGTCACGACCAGCCCGGCCGACCTGGTCGGGCTGCCGCATGGGCAGGCCCAGCGCACCGTGATCGCCCAGGTGGGACGGGCGGTGTTCGGGGATTCCTCGCCGCTGTTCTTCCTGCTCCAGTTCGTGACGGCGCTGATCCTGGTACTCGCCGCCAACACCGCGTTCAACGGCTTCCCGGTGCTGGCGTCCATCCTGTCCCGGGACGGCTACCTGCCCCGGCAGTTGCACACCCGCGGCGACCGGCTGGCGTTCAGTAACGGGATCATCCTGCTGTCCGGGTTCGCGATCCTGCTGATCGTGATCTTCGAAGCGTCGCCCACCCGGCTGATCCAGCTCTACATCATCGGCGTGTTCGTATCGTTCGTGTGCAGCCAGACCGGGATGATCCGGCACTGGAACCGGCTGCTGCGCACGGAGAGCAACACCAAGGCCAGGCTGCACATGATCCGCAGCCGGACAATCAACACGGTTGGCGCCTGCTTCACGGCGGTCGTCCTGGTCATTGTGCTCATCTCGAAGTTCGCCAGCGGCGCCTGGATCGTGGTGGTGGCCATGCCGATCATCTGGCTGACCATGCGCGGCATCCACCGGCATTACGACAGCGTCGCCATCGAGCTGGCCCCGCCAGAAGACCTGGTGATAACCCTGCCGGCCAGCAACCGCTCGATCGTCCTGGTATCTAAGCTGCACCTGCCGACGCTGCGGGCGCTGGCCTACGCCCGCGCGACCCGGCCCAGCCACCTGGAGGCTGTCACCGTCGACGTCGACGAGGCCGAGACGCTCAAGCTGAAGGAAGACTGGGAACGGGCCAACATCCCGGTGCCGCTCACCGTGGTGGCTTCCCCGTACCGGGAGATCACCCGGCCGATCGTCGGATATGTGAAGCGGCTGCGCCGGGAGAGTCCCCGCGACATCGTGACCCTGTACGTGCCCGAGTACGTGCTGGGCCACTGGTGGGAGCAGTTGCTGCACAACCAGAGCGCATTGCGGCTCAAGGCCCGGCTGCTGATGCAGCCTGGTGTGGTCGTCGCCAGCGTCCCCTACCAGCTGAAATCGGCCGTTCACGCGCACGCGGCCAGCGTGGCCGCCCAGAAGGCAGCGGGGCCAGCCGGCCGCCAGGGCGATCCCCCGAAGCCGGACGACGACGGCCATCATGGCCTCTGGCGCCGGCTCACCGCGGGCCACGAGACGCTGCACGCCGAGGAACTGCAGGCCGTGGTCGCAGAAACCAGCGCGACTCCGATAGGCGACTGCACCGATCATGACTTCGTGGACGTCTCCGGCACGCTCCGCACGGTTACCCTGCGCCCGCGCGGCACCAGCCTGACCATGGAGGCGGACCTGTGGGACGGCACCGGCCACATCACCCTGATCTGGCTCGGCCGCCGCGACATCCCGGGCATCCGGCCCGGCAAGCACGTGACGGTGCACGGGCGCATCGCCCGGATCAAGGACGAGCGCACCATCTACAACCCGAGCTACCAGCTCAAGGCAGGCCCCGACTGACCGGGCCCAGACCGGCCGGACCCGTCACGACTGGAAGCGGTAGCCCATCCCGGGCTCGGTGATCAGGTAGCGCGGCCGGGACGGATCAGGTTCCAGCTTGCGGCGCAACTGGGCCACGTACACCCGCAGGTAGTTGCCCTCGGTGTGGTACTGCGGACCCCAGACCTCCTGGAGCAACTGGTGCTGCGTGACCAGCCGTTCCCGGTGCCGCACCAGCACTTCGAGGAGCTGCCACTCGGTCGGCGTCAGCCGGATGTCAGAGTCGCCTCGCCTGACCCGTTTCGCCGCCAGGTCCACGATGAAGTCGCTGGTGGCCACCACGGGCTCATCGGGCGCCGGCGAGGCGCGGCGCACCGCGGCCCGCAGCCGGGCGAGCAGTTCGTCCATCCCGAAGGGCTTGGTGACGTAGTCATCCGCGCCCGCGTCGAGGGCGGCCACCTTCTGGCTCTCCTGGCCCCACGCGGACAGCACGATGATCGGGGTGGAGGCCCAGCCCCGGACGCCCCTGATCACCTCGGTGCCGTCCATGTCCGGCAGGCCAAGATCAAGTATCAGCACGTCGGGGCGTTCCCGGGCCATCGCGGCCAGGCCCGTTGTGCCATCGGTGGCGGTACTCACCTGGTACTGGCGCGCGGTGAGGTTGATCCGCAGCGCGCGCAGGATCGGCGGTTCGTCGTCGATGACCAGGACCCGGGTCACTGGTCCGCTGCCGTGGTGGAACTGGCCGAGGTGACCGCGACCGGCAGGCCGACGCGGATGGTCAGGCCGCCGCCCGGCGTGTCCACCGCCGCCACCGAGCCGCCCATGACGTCAAGGAACCCCTTGGCCACGGCGAGGCCGAGGCCCACTCCGGTCCCAGTGCCACGCTCGTCGAGCCGGTCGAACGGCTCGAACATGCGCGGCTTGAGCCCGTCCGGCACTCCCCGGCCGTAGTCCACGATCTCCAGGATCACCTCGGCGCCGGCCTGCTGCGCGCGCATCACCGGGCCGCGGCCGGGCGGGGAATGGGCCAGCGCGTTGGAGAACAGGTTAGCCAGCACCCGTTCGAGCAGGCCGGGATCGGTGCGCACCAGCGGCAGGCCGTCCGGCACGAGCATCCGCATGCCCGTGGCCGGGGCGAGACCACGCAGCGCGACCGGGGCGACCTCGTCGATGGACGTGGGCCGCAGGAAGGGCTGCAGCGAGCCGGTGGCGAGCCGGCTCATGTCGAGCAGGTTCCCGATGAGCGCGTCAAGCCGGTCGGCCGCATCCTCGATGGTGGCCAGCAGGGCGGCCTCGTCGGCCGCTGACCACTCGACATCAGTCTGCCGCAGCGTGCTGACACTGGCTTTAATGGAGGCCAGCGGGGTGCGCAGGTCATGGCTGACCGCCGCGAGCAGGGCCGTGCGCATCCGGTTCCCCTCGGCCAGCGCCTCCGCCTGGGAGGCCTGGGTGCGCAGCCGGTCCCGGTCCAGCGCCGCGCCTGCCTGCGCGGCGAAGCCGTCCAGCATCCGCGGGGTGACCAGGCGGGTCTGGCCCGCCACGATCAGCGCCAGGCCATCCCGCACCGGCACCCGGGTGCCGGTCGCCGCCTCCGCCGCGCTGCCGCTCATGGCCACCCGGATCCACTGGTCACGGACCTGCTCGACGAGTTCGGCGCGGCCGCCCCAGGTGCTGGTGAGGTGATCCAGCAGGGCCGTCGGCGTGTCGGCGCCACCGAGCACCGTCTGAGCCAGCCCGAGCAGCGACCCGGCGTCGTCCGCGCTGCGGGCGGCCTGCACGCCGCGGCGCGCGGACAGGTGCACGACGCTGCTGACCGTCACCGCCACGGTGACGAACAGCAGCAGGGCCAGCAGGCTACGCGGCTCCGCGATGGTCAGCGTGTGCAGTGGCGGCGTGAAGTACCAGTTCAGCAGCAGGCTGGCCAGGATGGCGGCGAGCACCGCGGGCCAAAATCCGCCGACCAGCGCGATGGCCACGACGGCCACCAGGTAGATGAGGATGTCGTCGGCCAGGCTCAGATGATGCCGGCCGGTGACCAGTGCCACGGTCAGCAGCGGCAGCCCGGCGACCAGCAGGATGCCTGCTAGTTGCCGTCGGCCGCGGATCCCGGCCCGGGTCCCGCCCGCTGGCTCACCGTCGCCACGCATGTCCACAATCCACAGTGTGAACGACGATCCGAATTGGCGCACTACCTGACCGCCGACGGCACCCACCAGGCAGCAGACCGCCATCGCCACCGCCGTCTGGGCGGCCGCCGGCCAGGTCGGCCTGAGCTCGGCGTAGGGAGGGCCGGAGAAGCCGACCACGGTCAGCCACCCGATGGCGCACAGCACTGGCGCGGCGAGCGGCTCTGCCATCAGCGACACGCTCGTAACGACGATCGAGACCAGGACGAGCACCCCAGTGGCCGGGAGCCGGCCGTGCAGGCCCGCCGCGATCGCGCCGACCACCAGGAGCGCGGCGGAGCCGGCCGGCAGCGCGAACGGCGCTGCGAGGCCGCGTCGTCCCCGCCGGTGCTCCATCAGTCCCAGTGGACCCCTGATTCAGCGCCGCGTCAGGGATCTTGACACTTCCCTAACGCGCCCGGTCACGCTCTTGACGCGGCCCTTACGCGGACCTGGCCGATGACGGCGCGGGGGCTGGCTGGCGATCACGGTACCTTCCCGGTCGCTACCGCGGGCACGGTGCCGCGATCGGGCGCGGGCGCCGCGGCTCGCGGACGGCGGATGAACACGCAGGCGGCAGCGGCCACGATGCTGGCGGCGGCCGTCACGAGCCACGCGTGGCGGAATGCGCTCACCGCGCCGGCCGCGGTCGCCAGGGTGCCGAGGACGGTCACCAGGCCCGCCACGCCCAGCGCGGAGGCGACCTGCCGCCCCATGTTCAGCACGGCCGAACCGGTGCCGAACCGCTCCGGCGGCAGTGCGGTGGCCCCCGCGCTGATCAGCGTGGGCAAGGTGAGGCCGACGCCGATACCGGTGAGCAGCATGCTGGGCAGCATGTCGGTGAGGTAGTGCGGGGTGGCGGCGACGAAACCGGCGCGCCACAGCAGCCCGGCGGCGAACACGAGGTTGCCGACGGCCGCGACCGGGCCCGGCCCGAATCGGCGGGCCAGCGTTCCGGCCCCGATGGCCAGGCCCGGCACCATCGCGGGACCAGGAGCGATGGCCAGCCCGGTGCGCAGCGCCGAGTAGTGCCAGACCGTCTGGCACCACAGCACGTTGGACAGCAGCATGGCGGCGAAACCGATGCTGAAGACGAAGGTCGCCAGGCTGGCCGGCCCGAATGTTGGCCGGCGCAGCAGCCCCAGCTCAAACATCGGGTGGTCGTGCCGGGCGCAGCGCCACAGGAACCAGGCCAGCGAGATCGCTGAGCCCGCGAGCAGTGCGATGGTCCCCGCCGACGCCCAGCCCCAGGACGGCCCCTCGACCAGCCCGCCGGTCAGCCCGCCGATCGCCGCGGTCAGCAACGCCGCCCCGGCCAGGTCGGGCAGCGGCTCGGCGGCGCGCGGCGGCGGGTGCGGCAGCACCCGCAGGCCCACAGTGATGGCGGCCACCCCCACGGGCAGGTTGACCAGGAAGACCCATCGCCAGTCCGCCTGCACCAGCAGCCCGCCCGCGACCGGCCCGAGAGCGGCTGAGACGCCGCCGACCGCGGCCCAGGCGCGGACCCGCCCGCTGCGCCGCTCGGGCGGCGTGGCCGCCATCAACAGGGCCAGCGAGGTGGGGATGAGCGCGGCCGCGCCCGCCGCCTGGACGACCCGTGCGGCCACCAGCAAGGCCAGGTCCGGCGCCCCCGCGCAGGCCGCCGAGGCTACGGTGAACAGGGCCATCCCGGCCAGGAACACCCGGCGCTGGCCGATCCGGTCGCCCAGCCGGCCTGCCGCGACGAGCAGCGCCGCGAACGAGATGGCGTACGCGTTGAGCACCCAGGACAGCCCGGCCAGCGAGCTGCCGCCGAAGTCCTGGCCGATGCTGGGCAGCGCGACGTTCACGATGAACAGGTCAAGGTTGGACATGAAGATCGCCGCCACCACGACCGCGAACGGCGCCCGCGCCGACCTATGGTTTGAGTCTCCAACCGGCATGTCATGATGGTAGCTAGAGCTGGTTTGATATGGCAACCTTGAGGTGTGACCACCATGAGCACTCCTGCCGAACGGGACTATCCCGGCAAGCTCCCGGCCGCCCAGCTGCCTGGCCGTCCGTGCTCGATCGCGAGATCCCTGGACCTGCTGGGTGAGAAGTGGGCGCTGCTCGCGGTCCGCGAGATCTCCTTCGGCAACCACCGGTTCAACGAGATAGCGCGCAACACCGGCGCGCCCCGCGACCGGCTCGCGGCCCGGTTGCGGGCCCTGGTCGAGGCCGGAATCCTGGAGCGCCGCCAGTATCAGAAGTCCCCGCCACGCTCGGACTACCACCTGACCGCGGCCGGACGTGACCTCGCCCCGGTGCTAAGGGCCCTGCTCACCTGGGGTGATCGCTGGGTGTCAGCGGAGCCGCCAGCCACCCTGCGGCACGGTGATCACGACCTCGATCTGGGCTCGGTTTGCCGCCAGTGCGGCGGGGCAGTGGACGAGCGCCCGGTCAGGGTCACGTCCAATACCGCGGACTGGGATCTGCGTGGCCCGCTTGCGACACGCCGGCATTCACTGCCAGCAGTCTGACAAGCATGCGGTGACCAGCCAGTTGGGCGCATACTAGTAGTAATGAAGCCAGCCCGCGCCATGCCCCGGCGCCATCTGCCGAGTAGTCCCTTCAACGCGCCTCAAGCGGCCCCGCCTGTCGAGGTATTCGACGTGCAGGACCAAGTGACCCACGACCGGTACGGTCTCGGCCGGGTCATCCGAGTCGAGGACGAGACCGCCGTGCTCGTCGATTTCGGCTCACGGCAGGAACGAATCATCTCTCCTTACACCAAGCTGACCAAGCTCTGACGCCGATAGCGACTGCGGCACCAGCAGGATCGGGGACGTGGAATTCTCCGATGTCGTCCGCCGACGGCGCATGGTCCGGCACTACTCCAGCGGCCCGCTGGCCCCTGAGGTCATCGAGCGGGGCACTGGCGAGTGCGTTGCGCGCGCCGTCCGCGGGTTTCTCCCAGGGCTGGGCTTTTCTCGCACCGACCGCCGGGCCAAGCTCCCGCGTGCCGCAGCGCCGCCGGGATGCCGCCGGCGGCATCCACCGCGGCCACGGGGGCCAGCACAGCGTCCCGGGATAGCCTGGGACCGGCCTAGCCGATCCTAATAGTCGCTAGAGCGCTAGCAGGCGATCCAGGACCGACGGGTCTCCGCCGGCGATGTCGATCACTTTCGTCCGGCTTGTGCTGCCGCTCACCAGCGTCACCGAGCGCCGCCGGACACCGAAAGCCGCAGCCACCGCGGCCAGCGCCGCTTCCGTGGCCTGGCCATCGACCGGGCGGGCCGTCACCCGGACGATCAGGGCACCATCGTGCTCGCCGCCCACACCCGCCCGGCTGACCCCGGGCCGGACCCGGATGGTGACTTTCACCCTGCCAGTCTGCCGCGCCAGTGCCCGGGCCGATCCACGCGGTGCGCTGCGCCCACATGAGGGGCATAATTCACCGCGGTGATTGCGCAATGACAACGCGGCGGGCGTGGTCCCGCCGGGCCCGGCGGGTGGTGCTGGTGGTGGCGGGGGTCTGCCTGCTCCCGGTGCTGCTGGCCGGGGCGGGGTTTGCCGCCCTGCTGGGCGAGGACACCGGGTCGCTGGCGGCCACCGTCCCGGCCGGCGGGCACGACGGGCTGTGGCTCGGGCACGCCTGGATCGACGGCCGCCGGACCACCAGCGACCTGGCTGCCCTCGCCGCCCGGCTGCGCCAGACCGGGATCCGGGACGTGTTCGTGCACGTCGGCCCGCTGTCTGATGACGGCTCGCTCAATCCCGCGCTGCGCCCGCGGGCCCGGTGGCTGCTCGCCGGGCTGCATCATCAGGTGCCCGGTCTGCGGGTGCAGGCGTGGCTGGGTGACCTGGTCGGGCCGGGCCGTCTCGACCTGGCCGATCCCGGCACGCGAGCCCAGGTGCTGGGTGCCGCCACCCAGGTGCTGTCCGAAGGGTTCGACGGCATCCAGTACGACATGGAACCGGTGCCCAGCGGCGACCGAGGGTACCTGGAGCTGCTGGCCGCCACCGGCGTCCTGACCCGGGGCCGCCACGCGGTCCTGTCGGTAGCGGCGGATCAGATCGAGCCACTGCCCCGGCTGCACGCCCTGCAGCAGTGGATCTCCGGCCAGCCGCACTGGTGGTCCGCCGGGTACCTGCACGCCGTCGCCAGCCGGGTCAACGAGGTCGCGCTCATGACCTACGACACTGGCGTGCCGGCTGCGGCCGCCTACGGCGGATACGTCCGGGTGCAGACCCAGCTGGCCCTGGCCGCCGTCCCCCGGGCCACCACCGTGCTGATCGGGCTGCCTGCCTACCACACCAGCGAACCAGGCCACACGGGCGGGGAAACAGTCGGCGCCGCCATCCGGGGAGTCCGGCTGGCCCTGGGTGCGCACCGGCCACGGCGGCCGGTCGGCGTGGCGCTCTACGCCGATTACACCGCCACGCCCGCCGACTGGGCCGCCTACCTGGCCGGCTGGGTACGGCCCACAAGAACCTGAACTACCGTGAGGTCAAATCGTCTGGGATGAAGGCGGGACGGCGGTGGACCAGCCCCGGTGGGAGCGAGGGTGCCGGGCCGCGGCGGCTGCTCTGACCTCACCCGGCAGTAAATCCCGGCCGGCCCGCGCGGGCACCGGCTGGTCGGCCGGATCTGCCCGCCGCTGTTCCCTCGACGGGCGGAGCCGGTCGAGAATGAGCGCGGTGACCAGGACGACCGCGGTGCCGACTGCGGCGCCCGCCACGGTGTCGGTGAAGTAGTGGGCGCCCAGGCCCACCATCGCCACGGCGACGGCGACGGCGATCAGGTACCCGGCCAGTGTGAGGAGCAGCCGCGGGGCCGCCGGGATCCGCGGGCGGGCTGGGCCGAGGAGCAGCACCGCGCAACTGCCCGCCACGGCGAACATTCCAGTGGTGTGGCCGCTGGGGAAGCTCAGCTCGCCCTGCATGGTCCGGCCGATCAGGGGCTTGAGCAGGACCTCGGTGAGGGCCGCGGCCGCGGGGACCGCCACGGCGACGAGCACCGCCGCGCGCCGTCGCTGCGTCGCGAGGCAGGCCAGGACCAGGGCCGCGATCATCACCAGCACCGGGAACGGGTCGCCGATCCCGGTAATGAGGTTCAGCAGCGGCTGATGCCAGCCCAGGCCGGACCGGACCCGGAAGTCGATGACCCGATCCAGCCGCCCAGGCTGTACCTGATCCGCGAACCGCGCCCCGAGGAACACTGTGACTGCCGCGCAGATGACCACGAGCGCGGCAGCCAGCGGACGGATGGCCGGTGCCAGCAGCGAGCCTGGTGCCGGGATCCGGTCGCGTACCTGCGTCGATGTCCGTCCCAGCATCGGGCCATCATATGCGGGCAAACTGAGCGTCTCCTGAAGGCGGCGCGCTAGCCTGCCGCTCGCGGGAGGGGGTAGATGACGGGGATGGACCCTGACCGCCGCACCGCATTCGCCCGCCACATGCTCAGCACGCTGACCGGCGGTGCACTGACCCTGCTGGTGAGCGTCGGCCACCGGACGGGCCTGTTCGAGGCGGCCACGCGAGGACCGGCGACCAGCGCCGGCCTCGCCCAGCGGGCTGGCCTGCAGGAACGCTACGTCCGGGAGTGGCTGGGCGCGATGGTCACCGGCGGGTTCTTCAGTTACGACCCGGCCACCGCGGAGTACACCCTGCCGCCCGAGCAGGCCGGCTTCCTTACCGGTGACGCGGCGGCGAACATCGCGCCGATGGCGTCCATGCTGCGGGCGTTCGCCGCCGCGCTGCCCGACCTGGAGGAGTGCTTCGTGGCCGGCGGCGGGGTGCCGCACCAGGCATTCGGGCCGCATCTCGCCGCCGTGGGCGCGCGGCCGGGCGACACCTGGCGGCGGATCTACGACGAGCACCTGGTCGATGGTTTCCTGGGCGCCGTGCCCGGGTTGCCCGCCAGGCTGGCTGAGGGGGTGCGCGTGCTCGACCTCGGCTGCGGATCCGGGCACGCTGTGGCCGTCGCGGCACGGGCGTTCCCGGCATCGCGGTTCCTCGGCGTGGACATCGATGCGGGCCTGGTCACCGCGGCCCACGCCGAGGCCGCCCAGCTCGGCCTGGGCAACGCGGCGTTCGCGGTGGCCGATGCCGCGGCCCTCCCGCCGCACCCGCGGTTCGACGTCATCACCGCGTTCGACGCCGTGCACGACCAGCGCTCACCGCAGGAGGTGCTGCGCCGGGCCCGCGCCGCGCTGGCCCCTGATGGCGTGTTCGTCATGGTCGACGGGTTCTTCTCCAGCCACCTGGAGCAGAACGCCGGCAATCCGCTCGCCCCGCTGTGCTACGCGATCAGCCTGATGTACTGCACGACCGTGTCGCTGGCCGAGGGCGGCGCCGGACTCGGCGCGATGTGGGGCACCGAAATGGCCCGCCAGATGCTGGCCGACGCGGGGTTCGGCCAGGTCGAGATCATCGCATCGCCCCGGCCGCAGAACTGCATCTACGCCTGCCGGGCCGGGCCAGCAGGCGCGAACTCCGCGAACCCCGCCGGAAGCAGAAGATGACCACGATCGTGGTGTCCGCACGCGCGGCCGCCACGGTTCGGGGGGTCACTGTCCTTGGGCTGGCTGTCGGTGGAGTCGCCTGAGCAGAGCGGCAAGCTGTTTGCGTTCGGGTGGGGTCAGGGGGTCCAGGAAACGGCGTTGCTGCTCGTCGAGGATTCGCACGGCCGCGATCTTGGCGGCGTGGCCGGAGTCGGTCGGGTGAACGAGGAATGCCCGCCGGTCGCGGGGATGGCGCTGGCGTGCCACGTATCCCTTGTTCTCCAGGTCGTCAAGAAGGGTCACCATGGTGGTCCGGTCGATCCGGAGGGCGTCTCCCAGGGCCTTCTGGGTCATGGGCTCCAGCTCGGTCACCATGGTCAAGATCCCGGCCTGGCGGGCGCTAAGCGCCATCTCGGCGAGCATCTCGTTGGCGAGGGAGTGCGATATCTCCGACGCCCGGTAGAGCAGGAACGTCTGCCCACGTTCCGCAGGCAGGACCCCATCATGGAGACCGGGCCAGCCTTCCTGCTGCTGGGGACCACCGCACCATCTTTATGGTCGGCCTGCTGTGGACCATGCAGCTGCTCAACTACTCGCTGGTGGGCGCTGATGCCTTCCCCTGCTACGAAGCCGCGGACAACCGCCGCTTCGCGCAGATCACCATGTGGCGTCCGGCCAGCCATTCCAAGATCACGATCAGCGGCGCCGGGTAAGCGAGCGACGCGGGGCAAGCTGAAGAAGGAGGGATCAGCATGAGCGCAACCGGCCAGAGCCCGGACACCGGCACCGCCGCCGTCTGCCGGGGGTTCATCGACGCCGTGAACCGCCAGGACCTCGAGGGGGCGGGACGGTTCGTGGACGCCGCCCGCTACCGCGAGAACTGCGTCGGGTTCACCCACGGGTTCGTGGGCTGGGAGGAGGCAAAAGAATCAGTCCGCCGGGTCTGGAAGGGCCTTCCCGACCTCCGCGTGGAACTGGCCCACGTCCTCGCCGACGGCGACGTTGCCGTTGCTCACGGCACGGTCCGCGGGACCGCAACCGGGCGGCTGTACGGGGCGGCGGCCACCAGGCGCTCGTTCGAGGCCAGCTTCTTCGACTACGTCCGGGTCGATGACGGGCGAATCATCGAGCGGGTCCAGCAAGCCGACGTGCTCGCCCAGATGCGGCAGCTCTACGGCAAGGCGCTGGGCCTGGTCGGACTCGATGCCATGTTCTTGCGGCTCTGACCCGCACTCAACCTCCCGCCCTGCGGGCGCAAACCCCGTGCGCGCGCCGACTTATACAGTGGCGCGCAGCCACCCGGCTGGAACGCGGTCATCCGCAATGGCTGATCCTCTGGGGCGCGCATACGCGCATGTACTGAGCCTTTCCCGTTTCCAGGTCCCAGCCGGAACCGTGATCGCCGTACCCGACATGGACAAGCTCGGCCGAGGTCATCCACGAGCCGCCGATCGGTGCGCCTGTCCTCGGTCGGCCAGGCCTCCGGCTGTGCACACCGAATAGGGTGATCCGCGCCTGCCCTTAGCGCGACCGGCGGAATAAGGACCGCCGGCGGTGGCGCCCGGAATAGCATCAGCGAACGTTGAACTGCTCCCAGCGGATCCGGCTGGCCGGGATACCCAGCTGCCGGAAGCCCTTGGAAAGCGCGGTCATCATGGCAGGGGGGCCGCACATGTATACCGAGACGTCGGCCTCGCTGGTGATGCCATTCGCCGCCTGCGCGGCGGTGAGGTATCCGTCGCGGCTTGAGTCCACGACGTGGGGATGCACGGTCGGGTGGGCCGCTGCCGCAGCGCCGATCTCATCGAGGTACAGGGCGTCTGACTCCCTGGCGACCGAGTAGAAGAACGCGACGTCGCGGTCGAAGCTTTCATCCAGCGACCGGATCCAGCTCATGAACGGGGTGATGCCGATCCCGCCCGCGATCCAGATCTGGTGCTGGCCCCCGCCGCGGTAGTCGAAACCACCGAACGGTCCCGCCGCCTTGGCGGGCGTCCCGGGCTTCAGCTTGTCGTGCAGGTCGCGGGTGTAGTCGCCGACAGCTCTGACAGAGACTTCGAGCCGTCGTTCCGCCGGCGCGCTGGCAACCGAGAACGGGTGGCGTTGCCATCCGTCGATGCCACCGAATGCCAGGAAGATGAACTGGCCCGGCTCGAAGCTCAACGGCCGGCCCACGGGTTGCAGGAAGACGTCGGCCGTCATCTCGTTCGGCCGCTGAACGTCGACAACCGTGTAGTCGTAGACGGGTACGACAAACCGCGCGAACAACTCGCGGTACACATACGCCGCGATGCCGATCCCGCCCACGACCAGGTAGGTCGCCTTCAGCGGCACCGAGACCTTCAGCACCGGATCGACGAGCAGGCCGTGCACCACCGCCGCGGCAACGAACAGCCCGGTCAAGCGGTGACCCGTCAGCCATCGCTCGTGGCTGATCCGGGCCAGGTTCCGGACCAGCCGTGACCACTTCGCGGCGCGAAGGCTCGGCGCCAGGGACCACACAGCCAGGGCCAGCAAGCCGATCAAGGCGACATCAGCAAGCCTGAGACCCGTTACCGAAGCGTTCGGCACCGGCGGGGAGCCCACAAAAACCGGGTGAACAACCATCAAGATGACCGCGGCCACAGCCGTATGCCGATGCCACTGGGCCACCCGGTCCAGGCCCCCGAATGCCCGCTCGATCCCGCGGAGCAACGTAGCCAGCACCAGCGAACACGAGAACAGCAGCACCGCCTCGACACCGAAGAACTCACCCACGTAACGGCCGCTCGGCTGGCCGCTAGGACGAGCAACAAACCACAAGACCACACTGCCGAGCACCACGGCACCCAACGTCGCTACTCCGGGGCCCGGCATCGCGAACCGCATCGGGGGCCTCATCGACAACTTCCAAACCGGCGTGGCATTACCTCTCCCGCCAAGTGGCGGTCATCACACCAAGGCTCACACTCGGAGGCTACAGTCGGTCCATTCCGCGGTCATCACCTACTTCGTGAATTCACCTAGTGCTGCGAATGATGGGTCTATCCCTAACGGTGCTCCCGGCGGCCGGTTGGCCCTCCGGCGCTGCGCCAGGCCAGCCGCCGGGATCCGGCCGTAGGTCGCGCGAGTCATCACTGAGGCGATCTCGCGGTGGATAGGTGGCCATCGACAGCCAGCGATCAACCGCGATCATGGAAATCCTCCCGGGCGGGCTGTGGCCGCTCTCGTCCAGGCTCAGGTACCCGATCTGGCCGTGCTGGCCGACCTGCTGGTCGATCCACCGGCTGTGCGCCGGCGTGGCGCTACCAGGGCACCCGGCCGGCGGCGTCGAAGTACCCGCCGGTAGGGCCATCCGCGCCGATCGTGGCCATCAGGACGATGATCTCGGCGCCCTCCTCGACGGTCTGGGTGCCCCGGTGCCCGTTAAGGTCGGTGGCGGTATAGCCGGGATCGACGGCGTTGATCTTGATTGCCGGGTAGGCCTTGGCGTACTGAGAGGTGAGCATGTTCAGCGCGGACTTGGATGAGGGGTAGGCCAGGCCCAGCAAGGTTGACTCGAACCGGCTGGGATCGGTGCTGACGGTCAGCGAGCCCAGACCGCTGCTCACATTCACCACGACCGGGGCGGCGCTGCCGGCGAGCAGCGGCAGGAAGGCCCGCATGACCCGGACCACACCGAAGACGTTGGTGTCGTAGACGGCCAGCATGTCAGCGGAGGTGACCTCGCCGGGCGCTTTCCAGCCGCCGGGGATGCCGGCGTTGTTGACCAGGACGTCGAGGTGGCCGGCCTGCTCGCGGACCAAGTCCGCCGCGGTCTGGACGGAATCGTCGCTGGTGACGTCGATCAGCACCAGGTCGGCGCCGAGGTCCGCGGCCACCTCCTTGCCGCGCTGCGGGTCACGCGCCCCGAGATAGACGGTATGGCCCGCGCCGATCAGGCGCCGCGCGGTCTCGCGCCCCAGGCCCTTGGTAGCTCCGGTGATGAGTGTCGTTGTCATCCCCCCAGCATCGCCGCCGGCCCGGACAGCAGGGTGTGACCTGTCCTTCCTGGGACCAGCGGTACCAGGCTGCGCCGGCCGGCCGGGCCCATACTGGACGGGTGAGGAACGTCAGCGAGCTGGGCCTGGCGCTGCGCGCCTGGCGTGACCGCATCGCCCCCGACGCGGCCGGGCTCCCTTCCGGCGGCCGCCGCCGTGCGGCGGGATTGCGGCGCGAGGAGCTGTCACTGCTCGCCGGCGTGTCGGCCGACTACATCACCCGGCTCGAACAGGGCCGGGCCACCACTCCGTCGGTGCCGGTGCTGTCCGCCCTGGCGCGGGCGCTGCGGCTGTCTGACGGCGAGCGCCAGCATCTGTTCCTGCTCGCCGGGCAGCCCGCGCCGGCCGCCGGCCGGCTGCCGGCTCACCTGACGCCGGGGGTCCAGCGCCTGCTCGACCAGCTCAGCGGGACCCCGGTCGCCGTCTACGACGCCGCGTGGAACCTGCTGGCCTGGAACCATCTGTGGGCTGCCCTGCTCGGCGACCCGTCCGCGGTGCGCGGCCGGGACCGCAACGTGCTGTGGCGTCATTTCACCGGCCAGCCGGGCCGGGTCAGCCACACCGCGGAGAGCAACGCCGTGTTCGAGGCATCAGCGGTCGCGGACCTCAGGTCAGCGACCGCCCGTTACCCCGATGACGGGAACCTGCGGCGGCTCGTCGCTGACTTGCGTGCTACCAGCGCGCGCTTCGCTGAGCTGTGGGACACCCGCGCTGTCGGCGCCCATGAAATGGATCGCAAGACCATCCACCACCCGGAGATCGGGCCGCTGACCCTCGACTGTGACGTACTCACCGCCGCCGCCAGCGACCTGCGCATCGTCGCCTATACCGCCCCGCCCGGCAGCGACGCCGCGGACAAGCTCAAACTCCTCGCCGTGATCGGAACCCAGACCATGGCCTAACCCGTGCCTTAACGCGGTCCCGCAGCCGTCCCGGTCGTGGCATCCGGGCCAGCCGTCACTGGCCCGGCGGGGTGTCCGCGGCCGGCTGCCTGGGCTGGTAGAGGCTGAGCAGCAGCCCGTACCTGGGCTCCCCCGCCGGGGCCTCGTCGAGGCCATCGGCCAGATCGGTGAGCGTGCTGGCCAGCCGCTTCGCCTGCGCCGCAGTGAGCCGGACGTTGCGCAGCACCATGACCGGCTCGGCGGTCGCGGTGGCGATCTCGTCGGCGACGGCCTGCAGCAGCACGCCGGTCTGCGCGGCCCGCTCCTCGCCCAGAAAGTGGAACTGGCGGGCGGTGCGCTGGTAATACTGCTCGGTCCCGCCACGTACCTGCCGGGTCGCCACCACGGCCACCATGCCCGCCTCGCGGAGCACCTTCAGGTGATGGGCGATATTGCCCTTGTGGCTGCCCAGCGCGGCCGCCAGCTGGCTGATCGTCGCGGGGTTACGGCCCAGCGCGAAGAGCAGCCGGTGGCGCAGGGGATGACCCAGCGCCCGGTACTGCTCCGGAGAGGAAACCGTGAGCACGTCTGCGGGCGGCTGATCGGCTGCGGTCACCCGTTAAGTGTCAATTGCTCTTGACGCTTTGTCAAGGCGATGCTGTACTGCTGGTTGACCAGGCCGGCCAGACCGATGGAGGAACCCGATGCAGCAGGCAGACGTCGCCACGGTGATACAGGAACTCGCCGCGCTGCTCCCGGCGCACTACGTGTTCCCTGACGTCGGGGCCGAACTCGGCCGGCTGCTGGCCAGCCGGGTGACGGACGGCCGGTACGCCGTCGCGGCCGATGAGGCCTCGCTGGCGGCCATGGTCACCGAGGACCTCCAGTCAGTCAACGGCGACAAGCACCTGCGCCTGCTCTACAGCGCCGACGAGGTCACTGAGACCGGGGACCGGGCCGCGGAGGCGGCCGCGATGGCCCGGTGGGCGGGCCGGACCTCCGGCGGCATCGCGCGGGTCGAGCGACTCGACGGCAACATCGGCTACCTGGACCTGCGGCCGGTGCTGTTCCCGCCGTCGATCGCCGGGGACGCCGCGGTCGCGGCCATGTCGCTGGTGGCCCCGGCTGATGCCATGATCATCGATGTGCGCCGCTGCCTGGGCGGCGACCCGGCGATGGTCGCGCTGCTGTGCAGTTACCTGTTCGATGAGCCCGTGCACCTTATCGACATGCACGAACGTGCGGGCAGCCAGATCAACCAGTCCTGGACGCTGCCCTACACGCCCGGCCACCGGCTCGGCGCAGCCAAGCCGGTCTACGTCCTGACCAGCGCGACAACCTTCTCCGGCGGCGAGGAACTCAGCTACGACCTGCAGCAACTGGGCCGGGCCGCCATCGTCGGCGAACGCACCAGGGGTGGCGCCCACCCGCGCGAGGGCTTCCGGGTCCACCCGCATCTGCAGGCGACCATCCCGGTCGCCCGCGGGGTCAGCCCGGCCTCGGGCACGAACTGGGAGGGCACCGGCGTGGTCCCGGACATCGAGGTCCCGGCCGGCGATGCCTTCGCCGCCGCCTACCGGCAGGCCCTCGGCCACGTGCTCAGCCTGGGCGATGACGGTGCCCGCGGCGACACGGCCGCCGAGGCCCGGCGCGCCCGGGACGCGCTGCCCCGCTGAGCCGCGGTCAGCCGCTCTGCTCGTAGGCCGTGCGCAGCAGGTGCCGCACCTCGTCATCGACCTCCGACACGCTGCGCAGCGAGATCTTGTGGGTGGCCTGCCCGGGGGCCTTGGCGGGCTGGAGCCGGGCCGCGGCGGGCGGGTCGGCGAAGCGCAGCCCGAGATCGACGCGGTCCCGGGCCGCAGCCGCGACGGCGGCGAACTGCCGGCCGCGGACGAAGGGCGTGTAACTGCCGCGGCCCTCGATGGTCACATCGTCACCCAGACCGGAGATGGCCGCCGCCAGCGCATCGTAGATCGGGCGCAGCGCCGCCTTCGGCCCGGTGTACTGGCCATCGATGTACTCGGCGACACTCGGCCTGACCCAGCCCGCGGCCCGGGCCGCCGCATCGGCGATCGCCCACTGGCTGTTCTGCGGCACGCCGTGCGCCGACCGCAGCCAGCCGCGTACCGCGTTCTGGTCG
This sequence comes from uncultured Streptosporangiaceae bacterium, assembly GCA_964412845.1. Taxonomy (GTDB): domain Bacteria; phylum Actinomycetota; class Actinomycetes; order Streptosporangiales; family Streptosporangiaceae; genus JAWWPY01. The sequence goes on along the minus strand of CAYPQM010000036.1, from coordinate 18,903 downwards.
ACCGGGTCGATGCCACTGGCCTGGACGAGCGCGACCCACTCGTCGATCGACCGGCCGGTCCGGGCCGCCATCGACGCCGTCACCGCGCTCATCATCTCGTCCGGCGAAGCTCCCATGCCCCGTAGCGTAGAGCCACCCGTCCCGTCACTCCGCCGGGGCGGAACCCAGCACGGCGTGTACCTTGTCCAGCAGCGCCTGAGCGGTGAACGGCTTCTGGACGAACGCCAGTTCCCCCCCGCGGATCCGCTCCGGGCTCAGCGTCCCGGCGTTGTAGCCGGACATGTGCAGGACCGGCACCCCGGGCCGGAACTCAACGACGCGTTCCGCCAGCGTGGCCCCGGACATGCCCGGCATGACGGAGTCGGTCAGCAGCAGCTGGAAGTCCTGGGATGACGCCAGCGACAGCGCTTTCTCGTAAGTCCCGGCCTCCAGGGTGGCGTAGCCATTCTTGCGCAGTATCCGCGACGTAACCGCCAGCACGGCAGGCTCATCGTCAACGACCAGGATGGTCGTGGCGGATTCCCCGGTGCTGGGCGCGGCCGCCGCCGACGTGGCCGGGACGGCGGCGCCGGCCGGGACAGCGGCGCCGACCGCCGGGAAGTAGATGCGGAAAGTCGTGCCGGTGCCTTCCACGGACTCGACGGTCACACTGCCGCCCGCCTGGGTGACGATGCCGTGCACCGTGGACAGCCCCAGGCCGGTGCCCTGGCCGAGCGGCTTGGTCGTGAAGAACGGCTCAAAGATGCAGGCCGCGACCTCAGCGCTCATGCCTGTCCCCGTATCACTTACGGTGAGCTGCACATACCGGCCCGGGCTGACATCCGGATGCAGGCGGGCGTACCCGGCATCGAGATCCGCGACACCCGTCCCGATCCTCAGGATCCCGCCCCGGGGCATGGCGTCACGGGCGTTGACGGCCAGGTTCAGCAGCACCTGCCCGACCTGGCCGCGATCAGCCACGATGGTGTCCAGCGACGCCGCCGGGTCGATCCGCAGGTCAACCTCGGCCCCAAGACTGGTCGTCAACAGGTTCCTGATATCGGCAATGGCGACGTTGAGGTCCAGCGCCTCCGGCTGGGTCACCTCCCGCTGACTGAAGATCAGCAATTGCCTGGTGAGCGCCTCGGCCCGGTGCGCCGCCGCCTGGATCTGCTCCGCGTCGGCCCGCACCGCAGGCTCCGCCGCGTCCTCGGCCACGAACCCCGCGTAGCTGATGATGACGGCCAGCAGGTTGTTGAAGTCATGGGCGACCCCGCCTGCCAGCCGGCCCAGGGTTTCGAGCCGCTCAGCCTCCTGCAGCTGCTGCTCCAGCCCGCGCCGCTCCGCCGCCGCGCGGTTGACTTCCGTCATGTCCCGGGCCACGCTCGACACGCCGACCACTTCCCCGGCCGAGTCCCGGATCGGCGAGACGGACAGCGACAGCTCCACGATGCTTCCGTCCTTGCGAACCGCCGTCGACTCGAGAAACGTGACGTGCTCCCCCCGGCGCAGCCGATCCATGAGGTCCGGCAGCCCGCTGGCCCGGTCGGGCGGGATCAGCACGGACATGCTGTGCCCGACAATCTCATCGGCGGTATAGCCGTACATCTGCTCGGCCCCGGCGTTCCAGCTGGTGATGACGCCATCTGGCGCCCAGCCGATGATGGCGTCAGCCGACGACTCGACAATCGCCACCCACCGCGAGGCCCGGTCAAAATCACGGTCAGCAGCGGAATCCACGCCCTCCACCCCACGCCCTCTCCCCGAACGCAGCCACCGCAAGCGTTCTCAACTTTCTGCTGCCGCATGACTACTGAAAGTTATATCAGGACCAGGGGCCAGCGGCGACCCGCAGGTACTTCACCGCAATCCAGCGGGGCGACCAGGGAGCGTTACTGCGGGGTGGCGTGCTGACGGGCCGCATGAGCTGTGGTTAGGCTGCTCAGAGGGAGTTTCCTAGGGCCGTCGTTACCAATCCGTTACACCCCCCATGTATCTGGTGCGGCCCTGGATCCTCTTGGTAGCTGCGGCATCGACCCGCAGACCGGATGGTCGTGGTCAGCGGGCACAGCATGAGACGGCATGGCGAATGGGGGGCGCTAGGCGTGAAGAGCTTCTTCGAGTCGAATCGTGACGGCGAGGGCGACGGGGCCGGGCACGGCGATGATGAGTCGGCCCCGGGCCTGGGCCGCCTGCCGACGGCATTGCTGCAGCGGCACGGCGCCCGGGTGCTCTACCCCGCGGACGCCGCGGCGGTCCGCGGCTGGCCGGCGCCGCGATCCACGGTGTACCGGGCCAGGACCCTGCTGGTCCCTGGTGACCTGCTGCAGGAGCCAGCCATCGGGCCGATCAACCGGGCGCTGGCCCGCGTCGGGATGAGACTGGTCCCGCCCGGGCCGGACCGCAAGGTACCGGACAGCCGGGCGGCGGGCGATGACCCGGCGCGCGGCGAGAACCCGGATGGCCACGGGCCCGGCCCGGCCCGGCGATTGCCGCGCACGGCGGTCCTGGTGCCTGCTCCCCCGGCGAACGGGCAGGCCGCGCCGCCCGTAGTGGTTGACGCCTGGGTCGCACTGCAGATGCTGCGCGCCGCGGCCAGCGCCCGGGAGGACCAGGCGCTCGACGAGCAGGCCGTCCGCAGGATCGCGCTGGAGCACCTGCTGATCGGTTCGGCGATCACCGGAAGCCCGATCACCGAAGGCAACCCCATCACGGAGGGGAACCCGATCACTGAGGGCAACCCCATCACCGGGTACGGGGGCACCGACTCCTACCTGTACAGCGGAGGCGACGGGCGGGCCCCGGTCGAGATCTCTCTGGACGCGCCCCCCCGTGCGCCCGCCGGGCGGTGCGGGCAACTGTGGGGCCGCCGGCCGGTCGTCGCCGTGCTGGACACCGGCGTGCGGACCCATCCCTGGCTGGACGTGCTCACCGATCGGCTGGCCCCGGGCGGTTACGCCACGGTCAGCGACGGCTTCGTCGCGGTGGACCAGGGCATGCAGGACGTCATCGAGACGGAAAGCCAGCAGGCGGCCGACGCCGGGGACCGGCCGCGCCAGGTGATCAGGCGACCCTGGGACCGGCCGATCACCGCGGACCCGCTGATCGGCGAATTGGACACGCACACCGGACACGGCACGTTCATCGCCGGCATCGTGCGCCAGGTGGTGCCCGACGCCCAGGTCCTGGCCCTGCGGATCATGCACAGTGACGGCATCGTCTATGAGGGCGACCTCATGTGCGCGCTGCGCCTGCTGGCCAGCCGGATCGCGTTCGGTGAGGAGAACGACCTCGCGGCGATGGTCGATGTGGTGTCGCTGTCGCTCGGTTACTTCAGCGAGTCCGCGGCCGACGTGACGTACAGCTCAGGGCTCTGGAGCGTGCTCGACACGCTGCTCGGGATGGGCGTCGTCGTCGTCGCGGCGGCCGGCAACTACGCGACGAGCCGCAGGTTCTACCCGGCGGCGTTCGCGGACCGGCCCGCCGACGCCGGGCGCGCGCCGCTGATCAGCGTTGGTGCGCTGAACCCCAACGGGTCGAAGGCGCTCTTCAGCGACGGCGGCCGGTGGATCCGGGCCTGGGCCTCGGGCGCGGCCATGATCAGCACATTCCCGACCGACGTCAACGGCAGCCGTGACCCCGCGATCAGCCTGCCCGCGCATCCCGCCAACACGTTGCCGGCCGGCCTGTCGCTGCCCGCCGAACGTGCGGCGCTTGATCCGGATGACTTCGCCAGCGGTTTCGCGGCCTGGAGCGGCACCTCGTTCTCCGCTCCCCAGGTGGCAGCGCAGATCACCAGGTCGCTGCTCGCGGGGGCGGCCGCCGACCCCGTGCTGCGGCTGGACCGGCCCGGCGCGCAGGCGGCCGTTGACCGGGTGACGAGTGCCTTGCAGGACCTCGGCTGGCAGGCCTGATGGCCGTGAACGATCACTGGTCGTCCACGGTGCCGCCGCCGTTGCGCGGGTCGGATCGCAACGCACGGATGGCGAGATTGCTGACCGCCGCGAGGGATGGCGGCGAGGAGGCGATGGGCCAGATCGTCGCGGATCTCAGCCCGCTGCTCTGGCAGGTCGCACGTGCCGCCGGGCTGAGCTCCGGTGACGCCGAGGACGTGCTGCAGACGGTGTGGGTGCGGCTGCTCTCCCATCTGGATGGCATCCACACGTCGGCCGCGCTCACCGCATGGCTGGTCACCACGACCAGGCGGGAGGCGTGGCGGGTGCGCGCCGTGAGCCGCCGGCAATTCCCGGCCGACCAGGACTGGCTCACCGCGGTCCCGGACCCCGCTCCCGACTCTGAGGAGCGGGCTATCGCGCGCGACCAGCGCCGCACGCTGTGGGCTGCGCTCAGCCAGCTGTCCCCGCGCTGCCAGGAACTGCTGCGGATCGTTGCCTTCGTCGCCCGCCCGGACTATGCGACGGTCGCGGCAGCGCTCGGCATCCCGCGCGGAAGCGTCGGCCCGACCCGCGGCCGCTGCCTGGCCAAGCTGCGCGCCTTGCTGCCCGGGGACCCGGAAGGGAGCCTGCCGTGAACCCGCCGGACGCCGCCGGCCACCCGGCGGCCGGCGGCCCGCTGGATGACGTCGACCTGGCGATACTGGATGACATCCGCGAGGTGTTCCAGGCGGCCGACCCCATGCCCGCGGACCTCCCGGAGCGGATCCGGTTCTCCCTCGCCCTCCGTGACCTGGAGGTCGAGGTGGCCCGGCTGGCCGCTGATGAGGACCAGCCGCTGCTGGCCACCCGTGGCGAGGAGCAGAGCCGGACGGTCACCTTTGACAGCGACAGCCTCACCATCATGATCCGGATCGACTCGAACACCGACGGGACGGCACGTGTCGACGGCTGGCTGGCACCGGCGCAACACCGCAGGATGGAGATCAAGACCGCCGCCGGGTCGCTGACCACGACGGCCGACGAGCAGGGGCGCTTCTCCTTCCGCCGGGTGCCACGCGGAACCGCCCAGCTGGTTGTCCGGCCCGCCGGGGAAGGACCGGGCGGATCCGGGCGGTCCGTGGTGACCCCGGCGCTCATCCTCTGACCAGGATCTCGGGAGGCGCCAACCCGATGTCCCGTGCCGGGCTGCTCGGTGCCCAGCCCGCCGGACCGCCCGGCCGGGCGGAGAACCGCGCCCGCGACGCGCATCAGCGCGGCCTGCAGGCGGGCGCCGTCGGCCATCCCGCGGCCGGCGCCCGCCACCTGCGCGCCGGGCTGCGTGAGCTGGGCTGGGCCGAGCAGGCGGACCTGGCGGACCCGCCGCGGGTAGCCGAGGCGCACCGGGCACTGGCCGCCCGGCTGCTGATGAGCCTGGCCCACCTCGAGGCCGAGCAGGGCCGTACGGAGTACGGCCTGCGCCTGCTGGACCGGGCCCAGGGCCTGGCCGCCGACCGTGATGCGGGCATCCTGCTCTCCCAGCGCGGGCTGCTGCTGCTGCGGACGGGGCGGGGCGGTGACGCGCTGAGAATGCTCGACCAGGCGGTGCCGCTGCTGGAGGGCCACGCGGAAGCGGCGGTACTGGCCCGGGTCCTGCTCAACCGTGGTGTCCTGCACCTGACCACCGGGCATGTCCGGCGGGCCCGCGCCGACCTCCGCTGGTGCCAGCGCATCGCCGCGGACAGCGGCCTGGACCTGATCGCAGCCAAGGCCATGCACAACCAGGGCTACTGCGACCTGCTCGCCGGGGATATCCCCGCCGCGCTGCATCTCTTCAACGCCGCCGCGGGCGTGTACCGGCAGAGCGCACCTGGCTGCCTGCCCGTGCTGGCCATGGACCGGGCCCGCGCCTTGCTCGCGGCCGGCCTCGCCGTGGACGCCGCGAGCGAACTGGACACGGCGATCAGCTCGTTCCGGCGGCAGCGGCTTGACCAGGACCAGGCCGAAGCGGAGCTGGCCCGGTCGCAGGCGGCGCTGGCCGCGGGCGACCATGCGGTCGCCCGCCGTGGGGCGGCCAGCGCGGGGCGGCATTTCCGCCGCCGGGGCAACGACGCCTGGGCCGCCGTGGCGGAGCTCACCCGGCTGCGCGCACGGTCCGCGTCCCGTGGCCGGCTCAGGGATGCCGCCGCCGAGGCAGACCGGCTGGCCCGGCAGTTGCGTGGCTGCGGGCTCAGCAACGACGCCGATGTGGCCGAGCTGATCGCCGCGCGTGCGCTGCTCGCGGCCGGCCACGGCGGCGAGGCGGAGCAGCGGATCTTGGCGGTCCGCCGCCGGGGGCTGGGCGTGTCGCTGGATGTCAGCCTGCTGCGCCGCCTCGCCCGCGCCGAGCTCGCGGACACCCGCGGGCAGACCGGCGCGGCGCTGGCCGAACTCCGGGCTGGCCTGGCCGCGGTGCACGCCCGGCGTGGCCGGCTGGGCTGCCTTGACCTGCAGACCGGCGCCGCCGCGCTGGGCGCGGAACTCGCGGCGGCGGGCCTGCGCCTCGCGCTGGACCGCGGATCGCCGCCGTTGGTGTTCGCCTGGCTGGAACGGTCCCGGGCCCAGGCGTTCCGGGTCAGGCCGGTGCGGCCACCCGCGGACCGGAAAGCGGCCGCCGTCCTCGCCGAGCTCCGGCAGCTCAGCCAGCTGATCAGGAACGCTGAGCTGAACGGCCGCCGTGACCCGGCCACCATCGCACGGCGCGCCGAGCTGCAACGCGGGATCAGGGAGCACAGCTGGCAGGCCGGCGGCTTCGGTGAGACCGCGGCGCAGGCCAGCCTCGGTGAGGTGACGGCCGCCCTCAGCGAGAGCCAGCAGAGCCTGGTCGCCGTCCTGGCCCGGGATGGCCGCATGCTCGCGGTCGCCCTGGGAAAGGGCTCGGTGCGCCTCATCGAGCTGGGCGACTTCGACGCGGCCGCGGAGGCCGCCAGGCGGCTGAGCGCCGACCTCGACACGCTGGCCGGCCGACGGCTGCCCGGCCGCCTTGAGGTCGTGATCAGGGAGTCGATCCGGCGCCAAGCCGACGTGCTGACCGCCGAGGTCCTGGCGCCGCTGCGGGCCTGGATCGGCGAGGACGGCGTGGTGCTCATCCCGGCGGGAGCGCTGGCCAGCATCCCCTGGAGCCTGCTGCCCGATCTGCGCGGCCGGCCGGTCACCATCTGCCCGTCCGCGTCCTCATGGCTGGCCGCCTGGCGCGCCGCGCAGGCCGCGGCGGCCACGCCGCAGAAGGCTGCACCAGTGCTGGTCGCCGGGCCGCACCTGCGGCATTCAGCGACCGAGATCGTCGAAATAGCGAAGGTCTACCCGGGGTGCCGGCCGCTGCTGGCCGGCCGGGCCACCGTGGACGCGACGCTCCGCGCCCTGGACGGCGCCCCGATCGCCCATCTGGCGGTGCACGGGCACCATGATCGCGAAAACGTCCTGTTCTCCCGGCTCGACCTCGCGGATGGCCCGCTGATGGCCTACGACATCCAGCGGCTCGCGGCCGCGCCCCGCCAGGTGATCCTGTCGGCGTGCGATGTCGGGCGGACCGTCGTGCGGCCCGGCGAGGAGATCCTGGGCTTCACCGCGGCGCTGCTTTACGCGGGCACGGCCACCGTGATTTCCAGCGTCACCCGGGTACCCGACGACGCCGCCGTGGGCGTGATGACCGCCTACCACCGGGCGCTCGCGGCCGGGGCCAGGCCCGCGGAGGCGCTGGCCGGCGCGGCCCTGGCCGAGCCGTTCAGCCCGTTCGTCTGCTTCGGGGCCGGCTGACCGGCGTGCTGGTAGCTTCCTTGTCGTCGCGACCAAGCCCGCCAACGAAAGGCCAGGGATGACAGCGCCACTGCGACCATTGCGATTCGGCCTGGTGGGTACCGGCTACTGGGCTCGCGTCACCCACGCACCTGCCCTCGCGTCGGTGGACGGCATCGAGTTCAGCGCGGTCTGGGGCCGCAATCCCGAGGCCGCCAGGGCGCTTGCCACGCAGTACCAGGCGACCGCGTTCAGCGACCTCGACGCATTCCTGGCCGGCCTGGACGGCGTCGCCTTCTCGGTGCCGCCGGACGTGCAGAGCGCCATCGCGCTGCGGGCCGCCAACGCCGGCAAGCACCTGCTGCTGGAAAAACCCATCGCCATCTCCGAGACGGCGGCGGACGCGCTCGCCGCCGCCGCGGCGGCCAACGGCGTCGCGTCCGTCGTCTTCTTCACCGCCCGCTTCCAACCTGACGTGCGGGCCTGGCTGGCCGATGTCACCCGCACGGACGGCTGGACCGGCGGGAGCGCGACCTGGCTCGGATCGGCGATGCTGGACGGCAACCCGTTCAACACCCCCTGGAGACGGGACAAAGGCGGACTGTGGGACCTGGGACCGCACGCGGTATCGCTGCTATGGGCCGGCCTGGGCCCAGTCGTTTCGGTCACCGCCGAGGCCGGCCGGGCCGACGTCACGCATCTGATCCTGCAGCACGAGGGCGGGACCACCAGCACGGTGACGGTCACGCTGAGCGCGCCCGAGGCCGCCGCGGGCTTCGACTTGTACCTGTGGGGCGAGCCCGGGCGGTCAGCCGCGCCCGCGCAGGCCGACCAGGCGCTCCCGGGGTTGCGGGTCGCCTTGGCCGAACTCGCGGGCAACGCCCGGTCGGGGCAGCTCAGCCACCCCTGCGACGTGCAGTTCGGCCGCGACATCGGCCGGGTGCTGGCCGAGGCGCAACGCCAGCTCGACGCCCGCTGCTAGCACGGAAAGTTCAGCGCTGTCCTGGATGCGGGAAATGAACGGCCGGGAGGGTCGCCTGCCGGGTAACCGGCCGGCCACTAGGGCCGCCGGCGCTCGGCCCTCTTGAGCATGACCAGCGTGGACACGATGATGATCAGCAGCACGCCTGCTATCACGTAGTCGATCATGCCGCCTGCCTCTCCATCTGCCCGAGCGTAGCCTGCTCGCGGCCAGCACAGCCGCACCGGGCTGACCATACGTGGCCTTTGCCCTGATCAGCGTTAGACTTCCGGCCGTGCGATCCTACCGCGAACTGTGGCTGTGGCTTGGCGGGCTGTTCCTGGCCCTCTTCCCATTCCTGGCCGCAATTGCCATTGCGTATTTTCTGAAAGACACACATTACTCGCTCATCTGGAACGGCTGGATGCTGGCCGCGTTCGTGTCGTTCCTGGCCGCCTTCACGTGTTTCTTCGGCGCCCTCAAGGAATGGTCTTTCCTGCCCGCGGCAAGGCTGGACTTTCCTGACATCAAGGTCGATGTCTACGGCGTGTCAACCATAGACACGGAGCATGAGGCGGGCACGGGCCTGGCCGCGCCCGCGCGGCTGCGGTCGTTCACGGTGCGGCTCACCAACACGTCAGCCGAGCAGTACGCCAGCCTCACCGCCCTGCTCTATATCAAGCTGATACCCGGATCCTGGGGGCGCGTAGGCGAGGCCGTCTGCCCGCCGCCGGAGTGGACGCTGCCGCCGTCGCTGGGCCTGAACCCGATCGGCATGCCTTGTGCGCTGTCACCGGGAAACGCGGCCAGCGGCCAGCTTGTCTATGAAATACCCAGCTATTACCTGGACAAGATCCCCGAGCCGATGAACGCGCGCCTGGAGCTGTGGGATCAGCTCACCGGCAAGCGGGTGAATCTTCCGGCTGAGATAGGCGCCCACGAGAAGGACGATATGGTGCCATCTTCCGGCGGCGCCGAGACCCTGGGCCCTGAATACGAAAGTCCGGCAGGTCAGGAGGCCGACGCCGGGCAGGCGTGACCAGGACTGGAGGTCAGCAGATGACGCACGGTGCCCGGCTCAGCTCGGTGGTCGTGTTCGTGCAGAACCTGGACCGGTCGGTGAGCTTCTACACCGACGTCCTCGCGCTGCGGGTCGCCGACCGCAGCCCGACCGCCGCGCTGCTGATCAGCCCGGGGGGATCGCAGCTCATCCTGCGCGCCATGGGCAGCAACGCCGCCCACGCGCTCGGCAGCGTGGGCGTCCAGTACGTCATCTGGACCGCGGACGGGAAGGAAGACCTGGACCGGTGCGAGGGCGTGCTCCGGGCACGCTCGGCCTACCGGGAGGCGCGCAGCAGCGGTGAGGTCATCGTGCTGGAGGGCCGTGACCCCGACGACATCGTCGTGATGATCACCTATCCGGGCCCGGATCAGGCGCCGCTGGATGAACTCCCGGTCCGTATCTACGGCTGGTAGGCACGGCTGAGGCGTCTCCGGGCGCAGCAGCGGAGACGGATGCTCGTAGGCTTGACGCGTGCTCGGTCTCCCGGAAGGCATCCACGGTTGTCTCTTCGACCTCGACGGCGTCCTCACCAAGACCGCGAAGGTGCATAACGCCGCGTGGAAAGAGATGTTCGACAGCTTCCTGCGTGAGCGGGCGCGGCAGACGGCCCAGCCGTTCGTGCCGTTCGACCCGGTCAGGGACTACGACGAATATGTCGATGGAAAACCACGGGCTGACGGGACACGCTCGTTCCTGGAATCCCGTGGCATCGAACTGCCGGAAGGCAGCCCCGATGATCCGGCGGACGCCCAGACCGTCCATGGCCTGGGTAACCGCAAGAACGTGATCCTGCTGAAACGGATAAGAGAAGACGGGGTGGAAGCCTACGAGGGATCGGTCCGCTATGTCCGGGCCGCCCGGGATGCCGGATTGCGCCGCGCCGTGGTGTCGTCCAGCGCCAACTGCCGGGACGTTCTCATCGCGGCCGGCATCGAGGATCTGTTCGAGGCACGGATCGATGGCGTGGTGGCGCAGCGGGAGCACCTGCCCGGGAAACCGGCCCCAGACACCTTCCTGGCCGGCGCCCGGGCCGTCGGGCTGGAACCGCAGGCCGCTGCGGTGTTCGAGGACGCGCTGGCCGGCGTGGCATCCGGCCGGGCAGGCGGGTTCGGCTATGTGGTGGGGGTAGACCGGGTCGGGCAGGCCGCGGCACTGAAAGACCACGGCGCCGACATCGTCGTCGCCGATCTCGCTGACCTGCTGGACCAGCCGTGATACGGCAGGAAGCGTTCACGGTAGAACCGTGGTGCCTTCGGGAGACCACGCTGGACCTCGACGTGCTCGCCCAGACAGAGTCAATATTCGCGCTGTCGAACGGGCACCTGGGATGGCGCGCCAACCTGGATGAGGGTGAACCACACGGGCTGCCCGGCGCCTACCTCAATGGGGTCTACGCGTTGCGGCCGTTGCCGTACGCCGAGGCCGGCTTTGGCTTCCCGGAGTCCGGGCAGACCGTCATCAACGTGACCAACGGCAAGCTGATCCGGCTGTTCGTCGACGACGAGCCCTTCGATGTCCGCTACGGCGAACTGCGCTCACACGAGCGCCTGCTGGATTTCCGCGCGGGCGTGCTGAGCCGCCGCGCCGAGTGGGTGTCACCGGCCGGGCGGTCAGTCCGGGTCTCCTCAGTCCGGGTGGTGTCGTTCACCCAGCGGGCGATCGCGGCGATCTGCTACGAAGTGGAGCCGCTCGACGGCAGGGCGCGGATCACGGTTCAGTCCGAACTCCTGGCCAACGAGCAGATGCCACAACTGGGCGGCGACCCCCGCGTCTCCGCTGCGCTCGAAAGCCCGCTGAGCAGTGAGTACCACAAAACCGAAAGAAAGACCGTCATCCTGGTGCACACGACGGCCGGCAACGATCTGCGCGTCGGTGCCGCGATGGATCACCTGATCGACGGGCCACCCGGGATGCAGGTCGATGCGCGGGCCGATGCCGACGACGGCATTGTCACGGCGACCGCGGTCCTAGAGCCCGGGCAGCGGCTGCGCGTGATCAAGTTTGTGGCGTACGGCTGGTCGGAGGTGCGTTCGCTGACCGCCGTCCGCGACCAGTTGCTGGCTGCGCTGAGCGCGGCCCGGCAGAGTGGCTGGGACGGGCTGCTGGCCGAGCAGCGCACGTTCCTTGACGACTTCTGGACCCGCGCCGATGTCGAGGTGGACGGGGATACTGAGGTGCAGCAGGCGGCGCGCTTCGCCTTGTTCCATGTTCTGCAGGCCGGAGCCCGGGGAGAGAACCGCCCGATCCCCGCCAAGGGGCTGACCGGTCCCGGGTACGACGGGCACGCCTTCTGGGACACCGAGACCTTCGTGCTGCCGGTGCTCACCTTCACCACCCCTGACGCGGCGGCCAGCGCACTGCGCTGGCGGCACAGCATCCTTCCGCAGGCCCTCGAGCGGGCCGCCCAGCTCGGGCTGCAAGGCGCGGCCTTTCCCTGGCGGACGATCGCTGGGCAGGAGTGCTCGGGTTACTGGCCCGCCGGCACCGCCGCCTTCCACCTCAACGCCGACATCGCGGCCGCGGTGGTCCGCTATGTCGACGCCACGGGTGACGAGGCGTTCCACCGGGGAGCGGGGATGGACCTGCTGACCCAGACCGCGCGGCTGTGGCGTTCCCTTGGTCATCACGATGCCGAAGGGCGGTTCCGCATCGACGGGGTCACCGGCCCGGACGAATACAGCGCCATAGCCGACAACAACATCTACACCAACCTGATGGCCCGGCAGAACCTGATCGCGGCGGCGGACGCGGCGAAAAAACATCCGGCGCGGGCCCGTGAGCTCGGCGTCGACGCGGAGGAGTCGGCCGGCTGGCGGGACGCGGCACAGTCGATGCTCATCCCCTATGACGAGACCCTCGGCGTGCACCCGCAAGCCGAGGGGTTCACCAAGCACCAGGTCTGGGATTTCGCTCATACCACCCCGGACGAGTACCCGCTGATGCTGCATTTCCCCTACTTCGATCTGTACCGGAAGCAGGTACTCAAGCAGGCCGATCTCGTGCTGGCCATGCATCTGTGCGGGGACGCCTTCACCGCCGAGCAGAAGGTACGGAACTTCGACTACTACGAGCCGCTCACGGTGCGCGATTCGTCGCTGTCCGCGTGCACGCAGGCGGTCATGGCCGCCGAGGTCGGGCATCTGGACCTGGCCTTCGACTACCTCGGCGAGGCCGCCCTCATGGACCTGCGAGACCTTGAGAACAACACCCGCGACGGGGTGCACATCGCCTCGCTGGCGGGTACCTGGGTGGCGCTGGTCGGCGGTTTCGGCGGCTTTCGTCATGGAAACGGGAGGGTCAGCTTCATGCCGCGACTCCCCGAGGGCCTCACCCGGCTCGCGTTCACCCTGGTTATCCGCGGACGGCAGCTGCACGTCGAGGTAACTCACGCCGAGGCGCGATACCTGCTGGTGGACGGCGACCCACTTGAGATCGTGCACCACGGCCTGGGGGTGAACCTCTCGGTGGGCAAGCCGCAGGTCCGCCCGGTCCCGGCAGCACCGTCCCGTCCCCGGCCTGAACAACCGCCCGGGCGGGCACCAGCTCGCCGCCGGACCGGCCAGGATGCGGGCTGACCCGGGGCCTGGCGGCCGGGATTCGCCCAAACATGCCTACCGCCGAAGGAGTCCCCGACCATGCCGATCACACCTCTTCGTGAGCGCCCGTCCTGGAAGGCCCTGGAGCAGCATCACTCCGAGATCGCCGGGCGGCACCTGCGAGAGCTGTTCGCCGAGGATCCGGGCCGTGGCGAGCGGCTGACCGCCGAGGCGGCCGGCCTGTATCTGGACTACTCGAAGAACCGGGTCACCGATGAGACGCTGCGCCTGCTGATCCGGCTGGCCCAGGAGTCCGGCCTTGAGCAGCGCAGGGACATGATGCTGCGGGGCGAGCGGATCAACGTGTCCGAGAGCCGGCCAGTGCTGCACGTGGCGCTGCGGATGCCGAAGGGCAGCTCGCTCGTAGTGGACGGCGTCAACGTGGTCGGGCAGGTGCACGAGGTGCTCGACCGGATGTCGGATTTCGCTCGGCGGGTCCGTTCCGGCGACTGGAAAGGCTTCACTGGCAAAACGATAAAAAATGTGGTCAATGTCGGCATCGGTGGCTCGGACCTCGGCCCGGTGATGGCATACGAGGCGCTGCGCTACTACTCCCGGCGTGACCTGACATTCCGCTTCGTGTCCAACGTGGACTCGACCGATTTCGTCGAGGCGACCCGTGACTTGTCGGCCGACGAGACGCTGTTCATCATCTCGTCCAAGACGTTCGGCACCCTGGAGACCCTCACCAACGCCCACTCGGCGCGCGACTGGGTGGTCGGCCAGCTCGGCAGCGACGCGGCGATCGCCAGGCACTTCGTCGCGGTCTCCACCAACGCGGAACGGGTGGCGGCGTTCGGCATCGACACCGCGAACATGTTCGGCTTCTGGGACTGGGTGGGCGGGCGGTACTCGATGGATTCCGCCATCGGCCTGTCGACCATGGTCGCGATCGGCCCGGAGCACTTTCACCAGCTGCTGGCCGGATTCCACGACGTGGATGAGCATTTCGCCACCGCCCCGCTGGCCGGGAATCTCCCGGTGCTGCTGGGCCTGCTGGCCGTGTGGTACGCCGACTTCTTCGGCGCGCAGACCGCCGGCGTCATGCCCTACGAGCAGTACCTGAAGCGGTTTCCCGCCTACCTGCAGCAGCTCACGATGGAGTCGAACGGCAAGCACGTCACCATCGACGGACGCGCGGTCGACTACGAGACCGGCGCCGTGTACTGGGGCGAACCGGGCACCAACGGCCAGCACAGCTTCTACCAGCTGATCCACCAGGGCACCAAAATCATCCCGGTCGACCTCATCGGGTTCGGCCAGACACTCAACCCGCTCGGCGAGCATCACGACATCCTGTCGTCCAATGTCTTCGCCCAGGCCCAGGCGCTCGCGTTCGGCAAGACCGAGCAGGAGGTCCTGGCCGAGGGAACCGCACCGGAGGTGGCGCCGCACCGGGTGATGCCGGGTAACCGGCCGACCAATGTCCTGCTGGCCGAGAAGCTGACTCCGCGCCTGCTCGGCGCCCTGGTGGCGCTGTATGAGCACAGCGTGTTCACCCAGGGCACGATCTGGGGGATCGACTCCTTCGACCAGTGGGGCGTCGAGCTGGGCAAGGTGCTGGCCGCCGCGATCATCCCGGAGCTGACCAGCGACACCGAGCCGCAGCTCGGGCACGACTCGTCCACCAACGCCCTCATCCGGCGCTACCGGAGCCTGAAGAACTAACTAGGGGAGCAGACATGACAACCGACAGGCCCATGCAGCTTGGCATGGTCGGGCTGGGCCGGATGGGCGCCAACCTCGTCCGCCGGCTGATGCGGGACGGCCACCGCTGCGTCGTCTACGACCACACCGAGTCCCACGTGAAGCAGCTTGAGGACGAGGGCGCGGTCGGCGCCAGATCCCTGGAGGAATTCGTCGCGAAGCTGGAGAAACCGCGGGCCACGTGGCTGATGCTGCCGGCCGCGGTCACCGGCTCCACGCTTGACCAGCTGGCCGAGCTGCTCGAACCCGGCGACTGCGTGATCGACGGCGGCAACTCCTACTACCGGGACGACATCGACCGGGCGAAGCAGCTCAAGCCGAAGCAGATCCACTACCTGGACGTCGGCACCTCGGGCGGGGTGTACGGCCTCGAGCGCGGCTACTGCCTCATGATCGGCGGCGAGGACGAGCCGGTGCAGCGGCTAGATCCGATCTTCCGCACCATCGCCCCCGGCATCGGCAGCGCGGAACCCACGCCCGGTCGGACGCGGACCACCGGAACAGCTCCGGACGGATACCTGCACTGCGGGCCCAACGGCGCCGGGCACTTCGTCAAGATGGTCCACAACGGCATCGAGTACGGGATGATGGCCGCGATCGCCGAGGGCCTGTCCATCATCAAGCACGCCGACATCGGCAAGGCGGGCGTCGAGTCCTCAGACGCGGAGACCACTCCCCTGCGCGACCCCGAGTACTACCAGTACGACATCGACGTGGCCGAGGTCGCCGAGGTCTGGCGGCGCGGCTCGGTCGTCGGGTCGTGGCTCGTCGACCTGACCGCCAACGCCCTAGCCCAGTCGCCGCAGCTGGCCGGGTTCGAGGGACACGTCTCCGACTCCGGCGAGGGCCGCTGGACGGTGATCGCCGCGATCGATGAGGGGGTTCCCGCGCCCGTCATCACCACCGCGCTGATCGAGCGGTTCGAGTCGCGCGGGCTCGGCGAGTTCAGCCACAAGCTGCTGTCCGCGCTGCGCAGCGAGTTCGGCGGGCACGCGGAAAAGAAAGGCTGAGGCATGCCCAGCAGCCCGGCAGCGAAGCAGGCTCCGGCGGCCAGGCGCCGCAAGATGGCGGTCACCGTCCCCGACGACCATGTGATCGTCCTGTTCGGCGCGACCGGGGACCTGGCCAAGCGCAAATTGCTGCCCGGTCTCTTCCACCTGGCCAAGGCGGGCCTGATGCCGAAGAATTACCGGGTCATCGGCTCGTCCCCGGCGAAGTTCGCGCTGAGCGACGATGATTTCCGCCAGCACGCGAAAGATGCCGTCCGCGAGTTCGGTTCCGCGAGGCCGACCGGCGCGGCCTGGGAGGCCTTCGCGACCGCATTGCATTTCGGCGCGGCCGACCCGGAGGACACCGGGCCCCTGGTGGCGGCGGTGCAGGTGGCGGAGAAAGAGATCGGCGGCCACCCCCAGCGGATCTTCCACCTGGCCGTGCCGCCGGGCGCCTTCGCGTCGGTGGTCGGAATGCTCGGCGCCTCAGGCCTCGCCGAGGATTCCCGGGTGATCATCGAGAAACCGTTCGGCACCGACCTGGCGTCCGCCCAGGCTCTCAACCAGGCGGTCCACGCGGTCTTCGATGAGTCCCAGGTGTTCCGCATCGATCACTTCCTGGGCAAGGAGTCCGTGGACAACATCCTGGCTCTCCGGTTCGCCAACGGATTCCTGGAGCCCATCTGGCACCGTGACCACATCAGCCACGTGCAGATCGACGTGCCCGAGACCATCGGCATCGAGGGCCGCGCCCAGTTCTTCGAGGGCACCGGCACGTTCCGGGACATGATCGTGACGCACCTGTTCCAGGTGCTTGGCTTCGTGGCGATGGAACCGCCGACGTCTCTGAACGCCAAGCCGCTGCGCGATGAGAAGCAAAAGGTCTTCGACGCGATGCAGCCGATCGACCTGGCGCATGTCGTGCGCGGCCAGTACCGGGGCTACCGGGCCGAGCCGGGCGTCTCGCGCACGTCACAGACCGACACGTTCAGCGCCCTGCGTGTCGAGGTGGACAACTGGCGCTGGGCTGGCGTGCCGTTCTACCTGCGGTCTGGCAAATCGCTCGGCCAGCGCCGCCAGACGATCACGGTCACCCTCAAGGAACCGACGCTGCGGATGTTCCCCGTCGACGGCCGGGTCAGCCGGGACGGCCGGGGAAACCAGCTGGTGATCGACTTCGATGACCCGGGCTGGATCGCGGCCCGCTTCCTGGCCAAGGAGCCTGGCCCCGCCATGCGCCTGGGTGAGGCAGAGATGATTTTCCGTTATGCGGACTCATTTCTCCGGGCCCATGAACTCGAGGGGTACGAACGGCTGATCCTGGACGCGATGCTGGGCGACCAGTCGCTGTTCACCCGGTCGGACGGAATCGAGCGGCTGTGGGAGATCTCCGCGCCACTGATCGAGAACCCGCCTCCGGTGGAGCTCTACTCCCCCGGCTCCTGGGGACCGGACGCGGTGCACCGGCTGATCGCGCCACACCGCTGGTACCTGCCCGACGGGCACTAACGAACGCCCCACCAGGACTGAGCGACATCACGGCGCCAACTTCGGTTATTGCCCGGCGCCGGGCAGCCCGTCATTCCGGGCTGTTCCCGGGAACGACGGCCTTCGCGATTTGTGGCTGGTCTGCCACGACAGGGATGCCTGGGTACATGCCCAGGCTGGGCAACGGGTTGCCTAGCAGCCGGTACAGCCGCCGGGGTCCCTCGAACGTGTCGCGGGCGTGCACTCGGGCATCGCCGGGTGAGAACATCCCGCCGCCAGGCCTGTGCGAGCGGTCGCCCGGGTGTGGTCAATGCGTCAGGAGGTGCACGACCAGGGCGAGAACGCCGAGGCCCAGGGTGAGCTTGAGTGCGAGGATAGCGCCGCTGGCAGCGATGGTGATCAGCCAGCCTCGCCGGGTCCTGGGCCGCCGGATGTGCTTGAGGCCGGGCCAGCGCCTGGTGGTCCGCTCGGTCACAACGTGCCTCCATGTACGGGCGCGTTCCAGTCGAGGAGCTGGACGATGACGCCATTGGGGTCGGTGACCTGGAACGCACGCTCGCCCCAGGGCTCCTCGCGCAGCGGCATGGTGATGTCCACGCCCTCCTCGCGCAGGCGGGCCAGCTCACCCTCGAGGTCCTCGACGACGAACGCCAGGATCAGGCCGGCGGCGTGGGTGTCGCGCTGGTTCTCGGGCAGCAAGGGCAGGCCGCGGCGCAGGAAGACGACGTTCATCCCGGCGTCCTCGCGTGCCAGGGAGGCGAAGCCGTCTGCGGCCATAGCCTGCCGGAAGCCGAAGTGGCTGGTCAGGAATGCGGCGGAGGCGGGCACGTCGGCGACGTTGAGGGATACGGCGGAAGCGGTGATCTGCACGGGAGGGCTCCTCGGGCTGGGCGATCGGGACAGCAATCAATACTGTATATAGTACAGTGTACTACGTACAACACAAGCATGCGGGAGAATGTTCCGATGCCCACCGAACACAGCAGCGGCGGCGACCCGGCACGCACTCTGCATCTGCTCTGGCGCGAGCCCGGCCCTGCGGACTCCCGGCGCGGACCGCGCCAGGGCCTGAGTGTCGAGCGGGTCGCCGCGGCCGCGATCGCCCTCGCGGACAGCGACGGCCTGGGCTCAGTCACCATGCGCGCGGTCGCCCACGCCCTCGGCGTGGTGCCGATGTCGCTGTACACCTACGTGCCCGGCAAGGCCGAGCTACTCGACCTGATGCTCGACACGGTCTACCGCCAGATGCCCCGCGGCGACCTGACCGGCATGCCGTGGCGCGAGCGCCTGGCTGCCGTCGCCCAGGAGAACCGGGACCTGTTCACCCGGCACCCCTGGATCGCCGAGGTCTCCACCAGCCGACCCCCGCTCGGCCCCGGGCTCATGGCCAAATACGAGCACGAACTTCAGGCGTTCGACGGCCTCGGGCTCGACGACGTCGAGATGGACGCCGCCCTCACCTTCCTGCTCGGCT
>CAYPQM010000035.1:0-45171 GCA_964412845.1 uncultured Streptosporangiaceae bacterium | reverse complement strand
GCGCCGGAAAAAATGCCGTGATCATGAACATGGCCTAGGGGAGTCACTGATCTAGGATTCTTTAAATGCGGGTACTCGTGACCGGCGGCGCCGGTTTTATCGGCTCACATCTCACCGACGCGTTTGTGGCCAGGGGCGACGAGGTGAGCGTGATCGATGACCTGTCCGCGGGCCGGGCGGGACGCCTCGACGAGCACGTCACGCTGCACAAGCTGAGCATCACCGACGCGGCCCCGCTCACCGCGATCGTCAGCCAGTTCCGGCCGGAGCTGATCTGCCACCTGGCCGCCCAGATCGATGTCCGCTCCTCGGTGGCCGCGCCCGCGCAGGACGCGCAGGTCAACGTCGTCGGGACGGTCAACGTCCTGGAGGCGGCCCGGATCGCCGATGCGCGGGTGCTATTCGCCTCCTCCGGGGGAGCGCTGTACGGCCGGGACGCCCCGATCCCGTCCCGTGAGGAGGTGCTGCCGCTGCCTGAGTCGCCGTACGGGATCGCCAAGTACTGCGCTGAGCAGTACATCGGCCTCTACAACCGGCTGCACGCCGCGCGTCACTCCGTCCTGCGGCTCGCCAACGTGTACGGGCCGCGCCAGGATCCTGGCGGTGAGGCAGGCGTCATCCCGATCTTCTGCGGCCGGGTGCTGGCGGGCGAAGACCCGACGATCTACGGTGATGGCGCACAGACCCGTGACCTTGTCTACGTCGCCGACGCGGTCGGCGCCTTCCTCGCGGCGGCCGACAGCGGCCGGCCCGGCACCTGGAACGCCGGGACGGGGACCGAAGTCAGCGTGCTTGACCTGGTCTCGGTGATCGCCGGCGTCGCGGGCCGCCCGGTGACGCCCCGGTTGGCCCCGGCCCGGGCCGGGGACCTGCTGCGCAGTTCGCTGGCGGTGGACCGGGCGGTGCGCGATCTGGGCTGGCAGGCGGGCACCGCGCTGATTGACGGGGTGACCGCCGTGTACCGCTGGATCGAGTCGGGCGCGCCGGACCGGGCCCGCGGCTGACCAGACCCGGCCCGCGGCTCACCGGACCAGGTCCGCGGCTCACCGGACCGGGCCCGCTGTCAACCGGTGTGCGGCCAGCTCACGTTAGGCTGTCCGGCATGTCCCGACCCGATGGGCGCGGCCCTGATCAGCTGCGCGAGATACGGATGACCCGGCACTGGCTGGAGCACGCGGAGGGATCGGTGCTCGTGGAGTTCGGCGCCACCCGGGTGCTCTGCGCGGCCAGCGCGACCGAGGACGTGCCCCGCTGGCGGCGCGGCAGCGGCCTCGGCTGGGTGACCGCGGAGTACGCGATGCTGCCGCGGGCCACCAACACGCGCGGTGACCGCGAGTCCATCAAGGGCCGTCCCGGCGGCCGGACGCAGGAGATCTCCCGGCTGGTCGGCCGGTCCCTGCGGGCCTGTGTGGACACCAAGGCGCTCGGCGAGAACACCATCATCATCGACTGTGACGTGCTGCAGGCGGACGGGGGCACCCGGACCGCCGCGATCACCGGCGGCTTCGTGGCGCTCGCCGACGCGATCGGCTGGCTGCAGGGCCGCAAGCGGTGCCGGGGAAACCCGCTCGTCGGGTCGATAGCCGCGGTCAGCGTCGGGATCGTGGATTCCCAGCCACGGCTGGACCTCTGCTACGAAGAGGACGTCGCGGCGCAGACCGACATGAACGTGGTGTGCACCGGGGACGGCAGCTTCGTGGAGATCCAGGGCACCGCCGAGCGTGAGCCGTTCGGCCGCGACCTGCTCAACGAGCTGCTCGATCTCGGTGTGGCGGGCTGCGCGGAGCTGACCAGGTTCCAGCAGGAGGCTCTCGCGCGATGACCGGCGCGGCCGCCAAGCTCGTCCTGGCCACCAGGAACCCGGCCAAGCTCGCCGAGTTGACCAGGATCCTCGCTGACGGTCACGTGCCGGTGGATCTTGTCACCCTGGACGGCTTCCCGCAGTTGCCCGAGGTCGCCGAGACGGGGCGGACCTTCGCTGAGAACGCGCTGCTCAAGGCGCGCGCGGTGGCCGCCTTCACGGGCCTGCCCGCGGTGGCCGACGACTCGGGGATCTGCGTCGATGCGCTGAACGGGATGCCCGGCGTGCTGTCCGCCCGCTGGGCCGGGGGACACGGCGATGACGAGGCCAACTTGCGGCTGGTGCTCAGCCAGTTGGCGGATGTGCCGGCCGGGCGGCGCGGCGCGCACTTCGCCTGCGCCGCGGCGCTGGTGCTCCCGTCGGGAGCTGAGCACGTGACGGAGGGCGTCCTGGACGGGTCGGTGATCGACGCGCCGCGCGGCACGAACGGGTTCGGCTACGACCCGATCTTCGTGCCGGACTCCTCGGCGCTGACCACCGCGGAAATGAGCTCGGCGGACAAGGACAAGATCAGCCACCGGGGCCGGGCCCTGCGCGCGCTGGCCCCCGTCATCGCCACCCTCCTCGGAGGGTGACTGCCCGCCTCCGGGGAGCGCTGGCTGCTCCGCCTCAGGGGATCTCCGGCGCGTCGGCAATCTGGCTGGCCGAGGGCACCGTGATCCCCACCGGCTGGTTGATCGAGGTAACCAGCATCGTGCTCGTCACCCGGATGGACTTGCCGGACTCGACGAGGGTCATCTTGCGGGCCTGGTGGTTGCTGTCAATCCACACGGTGAACTGGGTCACCGAGATTCCGGTGGCCTTCAGGGCCGGCCCGACCAGGGAGGCCAGGCTCGGGTCCAGCCTGGCGAGGCCGTCCGCGACCCGGTAGCTCCCGGTGTACTCGGTGGTCTCGATGCCGTTGACGGCCTGGGTTCCGACCTCGCGCACGCCGCGGGCGGCGGCGAACATCTGGGCCTGAGCCAGCGGGTTGCCGCCCTGCACCTGCTGGACCAGCGGGATCAGGTTGATCCCGGCCGCGTGCTGCAGCCCGGAGATCGAGACCTTGACCCAGGGCTTGCCGATGATCCGGGCCAGGGTGTCGATCTTCAGGTAGGCGGCATCGCTGGTCAGGAGCGTTTCCACGCCCCCGGGAAGGCTCTGGCCATCGGCGGTGACGTGGAAGTTCTGGTCGGCCAGCATGGGTTTCGTCTGCATCCGCAGCGTCCCGGACAGCGACGTGGCCAGGCTGCCATAGGACCGGACCTTGATCGTGGCGGCGAACGAGGTGATGTGCTGGGCTGCGCTGGCGGCGAGCGAGATGGCATGGGCGGCAGGCTGCGCCGACTGCGATCCGGCCGCGTCTGCCGTCTCGGCATGCGAACCCGGGGCACTGGACCCGCAGCCCGCCGCCGTGATGACGGCGGCGCACACCGCCGCAAAGGCGACCGGCCGGAACGCCATGAAATCTCCCGTTTACCTGACAGACAGCTCGATGTCACCCAAAGAGGCATAGATATGTCCCTTTGGGCTGGACTATAACCCGTGCGCGCGGCCCCACATGCCGTTGTGCGAGATCTGTGACCGGACGCACCTGGGCGGCGTGACAGGTAGCGTAGGTGCTTCCGCAGTGGAGGGAGCACGCGCGTGACCGAGCAGAGGCTGGCACCCGGGGATGAGGCGCCGGAGTTCACGCTGACCGACGCCGACGGCGGGAAGGTGCGCCTGTCCGCGCTGCGCGGGCAGCAGGTGATCGTCTACTTCTACCCGGCCGCGATGACCCCGGGCTGCACCAAGGAGGCCTGCGATTTCCGCGACAACCTCGGCGCGCTCAGCCGCTCCGGGCTCACCGTCCTGGGCATTTCCCACGATGCGCCGGCCAAACTGGCCAAGTTCCGCGACCAGGAGGGCCTGAACTTTCCCCTCCTGTCCGACCCGGGCTACGACGTGCACAAGGCGTACCGGGCGTACGGCGAGAAAACCATGTACGGCAAGAAGACCGTAGGCGTCATCCGGTCGACCTTCGTGATCGATCCCGAGGGGAAGGTGGCCCGCGCGTACTACAACGTCAAAGCCACCGGCCACGTCGAGCGCCTGCTCAAAGACCTCGCTGCCTGAACGGGAACTCCCTGCTCGCTGCCGTCGGCCACCGGCGGCACGGGCCGGGCCGGACAGTCGCAGCGGGCATCCGGGGCCGTAGCCCAACGGCAGAGGCACAGGACTTAGGATCCTGCCAGTATGGGTTCAAATCCCATCGGCCCCACCGGTTGCCGGGGCGCCCGGTGCGCTGGGCCGGGAGCCCCGTAGCTGGCTGAACACAGCGGTGAACCCCATGGCCCGGCGCATGCCGGCGACGGTCTGCTGCACCTGGCGCCGGGCTTGCTCGGTGCCGGTCACGATGAGTTCCTCGGCCAGGCCGCTGCTGGCCTCGAACCGGGCCCGGCGTTCCCGCATCGGGTCCAGGAACCGGTTGATCGCTGCGGCCAGCCGCTCCTTGACCTCGGCGTCGCCGACAGCGCCCGCCCGGTAGCGCTGCTTGAGCCCGGCGACCTCGGCCCGGTCATCGTTGAACTCGTCGTGGTAGACGAAGACCGGATTCCCCTGCACCGTGCCCGGGACGTCGGCGCGGACCCGGCCCGGGTCGGCGTACATCCGGGCCACTTTCCGCCGGACCTGCTCCGGCGGGTCGGACAGGTAAATGACGTTGCCGGCGCTCTTGCTCATCTTCCCCTGACCGTCCGTGCCGACCAGCGACGGCGTGCCGCCCGGGATAAGCTCCGGGACGGTCAGCGTCGGGCCGTACAGGTGATTGAAACGGCGGGCGACTTCCCGCGCGATCTCGACGTGCGGCGCGTTGTCCCGCCCGACCGGCACCACGTCAGCGCCGATGCCCAGGATGTCGGCGGCCTGCAGCACCGGGTAGCCGAGCAGCGCGTAGGCCATCTCATCGGCGCCGGCGTCCCGGGCCATCTCCTTCAGGCTCGGCACCCGTTCCAGCCGGGGAACCGTGATCAGGCTCTGCAGCAGCAGGCTGACCTCGGCCACCTCCGGGATAGCGGACTGCAGGTAGAACACCGAATGCTGCGGGTCCAGCCCGGCGGCCAGCGAGTCAAGCACCATGTCGCGGGCGAGTCCGGCGGTCGCGGCGATGTCCGCCCGGGTGTTCTTGGTGGTCAGCATGTGCAGGTCGGCGATGATGAAGAAGCTCTGGTACGACCGGTGCAGCCGGACCCGGTTGGCCAGGCTGCCGGCATAGTGGCCCAGGTGCAGTCGCCCGGTCGGCCGGTCGCCGCTGAGCATCCGGAGCGGGCCCGGTGCACGGGGATCCGGCGGCGTGGCGCGAGCGGGGGAGGCGGCGGGCGCGGTCTTGGACATGGTGATCTCCTCCGTGAGTCGGGGACCCTCCCGCGGCGGCCGCATGTCCGGACACGACAAAACGGGCCGTCCACAGGACGGCCCGCAAGGCGTGCAGCAGTTCGGGGACCGTCCTAGAACGACCACCAGCCCAGCAGAACGAGGCGTTGCACGGTTCCAGGATACGCGTGCACTCAGGTGGTGACGAGGGCGGACACGATGCTGCGGATCTCGGCCAGTTCCAGGGCGCTGGTAGCGTCGCCGACCGCCAGTTCGACACGCTGCACGGCCGGGTCCCCGGTCGTCATGCCCTGCGGCCAGGTCCAGATGGCCTGCTCCTGCGCGAGCTTGCGGGCGGCGGCGGCGAGCCCCTCCTGCGTGCTGCGCAGCAGCAGGTGCAGCATGGGGGTCTGCGGCGGGTCCGGGATCACCTGGACCCCGGGCAGGTCCCGCAGCGCGTCAGCGATGGCGCGGGTGTGCCGTAGATAACGCGGCATCAGCGGCAGGCGCCGGGTGAGGCAGGTGAGCGCCGAGGCCGCGGCGGGCCACATCCCGAACAGCGTCCCGCCCATCCGGTGCCGCCACTCGCGCACCTCGGCGATGACGTCCGGTGGCCCGGCCACACAGCAGCCCGGCAGCGCGCCCAGGCCCTTGTAGAACGACACGTACACGGTGTCGAAGAGGCCGGCCACCGCGGCGGGAGGCTGGCCATAGCCGGCCGCGGACTCCCACAGCCGGGCCCCGTCCAGGTGAACCGCCGCACCGTTGTCATGGCCCCAGTCAACCTGTGCGCGCAACTCCTCCCAGGAGGGCTGCTGGCCGCCCAGGTCCCGCTGCGGCAACTCAAGCAGGAGCACCGCGGGCGGCTCGGCGACCGCCCGCAGGTCCTCGATGGTGAGCAGCCGGTGCCGGTCACCGGCGGGCCGTCCCACCAGGTGGTGCAGCCGCGCGTAGGCCCGGCCCTCGTGCTGGTCCACGTGGCAGGCCGGATGGAACACGATCGCCTGCCGTTTCCGCCGGTCAGCGTGCACCCGCAAGACGGCCTGCTGGGCCATGGTGCCACTGGGCAGGAACACCGCGGCGGGCTTGTCGAGAAGCCGGGCTATCTCTCCCTCCAGTTCGGTTACCACCCCGCCGTCGCCGTACCGGTCCGGCGCGGAGTCGGCGGGGATCGTCGCGAGCAGGTCCGAGGCCCGGACCGGCCCATGACCATGCAGGAACCGGGTACAGGTGTCACGCAGCGCGGCAGTCTCGTCGTCAGCGGGCATATCGCCATTCTGCGTCATCGTCGCCCCGCTGCCGCTGGCATCATCGGCCCGCTCCCGCCGCTGACGCAGCCCGGCTGTGGACCGACATGTGGACGGTGCGGTGGAAAAACACCCTGCTCCGGGGGATAACCGCGCGCATTCTGTGGACTCCTTGTGGACGGCCAAAGAATCTTGAATTAACCAGCGGATAACTCTTGTGGCCGTCGCCGTGAAGCAGTAGAAATACTTCACTGCTGGAAACGGGAACCACCCGGGGGAGACCCCGGAACGCTAGATGAGCCGGGTGACCGGCACTTTGGGCGGGTCTCTGGCACCGGCGGCAGGCCACCGGAAACGGGGACTGTCTGGGGAAACCCGGAACGTTGGAAGAGTCGGGCAGCCGGCGCTTCAGGCGGGTTCCTGGCCCTGGTGGCTGGCAGCGCAACGCAGGACGGCTGAGCAATCGGCCCGTCCGTGCGGCGAGGCCGCGAGGCCCCTCCATCTCATACATGGAGGGGCCTCGTTACGTTATGCGGGCATTCCCCGTCCCGCTACCGCCGTGGTGGCCCGGCAATTATCAATTGCCATTTTTTTGCCTTCCGTGACGATAAATGGAAACGCGGGGTTCCCGGGCAGATCGGCCGCGCGGCCAGCATGACAGCGTCGCCGGCCGGGTAGGTCCGCTGGCAGACTTGCCGGAGCTGTGCGCCACACAGTACTGTATGCCGCATGGTAAGCAGCGCCGAGGACAAGCTCGAACAGGAGCTGCGCCGCGGCGTCGTGGTCCTTGCGGTGCTCTCGCAGCTACGCACGCTGCGTTACGGATACGAACTTCGTCAGTCTCTTGTCGGCAGCGGGTTGCCGATCGAGGAAGGCACGCTGTACCCGTTGCTGCGCCGCCTGGAAGCGCAGGGCGTGCTGAGCAGCGAATGGCGAACCACGCAGGGGCCGCCGCGGCGCTACTACGTGCTCAGCGCCGAAGGCACAGACCTCTACCAGCGGCTGACCGTGTCGTGGCGTGACCTCAACAAGGCGATGGACCACCTCCTGGAAGGTGAAGAGTGCGATGACCGCTGACGAGCTGATCGACGGTTACGTGGCCGACGTTGTCATGCTGCTGCCGCGCAAGCAGCGCCGCGACGTGGCTCAAGAGCTGCGGATGCTCTTGAGCGAGGAGGTCGACGCCGCAGCGAGCGAGCAGGCATCGCCTGAGCAGGCGGCCCGCGCCCTGCTGGTCAGCTTCGGCCGGCCGGCTGACGTGGCGGCGCGCTACGGCTCGCCGGTAACCCTCATCGACCCGGCGGACACCCGCAGATTCCTCACCCTCGCGCTGGCCGGCGCCGTGTTGATCCCGTTTGGTGCCGTACTCAACGAACTCATCGACCATGCGGGACCGCAGCGGGACCTGGGGCGGGCCGTCGACAAGGCGTGGCCCAGCGTGTTCGCGTGGCTGGGCCTGCTCGTCGTGGGCTTCGCCGCCGCCGCGTGGGCCCGGCGGCGCCGGCCAGACGCCAGGTGGAAGCCGCATCCGGTGCCCACCGACCGGATCAACAGGCCGGGCCGGACAGCCGCGATCATCTTCTTCGTCCTTGGCACGCTCGTGCTGACAAACCCGGCCGGGCTGATCAGGGTGGTCTCCGGTGGCCGCGCCGCGTCGGCGGTGTACCGGGCGTTCGCCTATGACGAGGGCTTTCTCCGGCTGCGCGGGCCGGTCGTGCTCGGCCTTATGATCGCCGGCCTGATCATCCAGGCGACTTTGCTGTGGCAGGGACGGTGGCGGCCCTGGATCCGCCAGGCCGAAATGGTGAACGGCCTGGTCACGTGCATCGTGCTGACCTGGGCGGTCGGAGCGGGCCCGGTCTTCACGGCGACTCCGACCGACCGGACCGTCAAGGGTGCCGCCGCCCTGATCGTCCTGGTCACGCTCATCGACCTCGCCGTGCGGGCCCGCCGCTACCACGTCCGGCAGGCCGTCGAGATCCGCGAGTGACCCCCCCTCCGGGCCGCCCGCATCACGGGCCGACCGCTACCGGAGCGTCTGCCTGCCATCCCCAGTTCAGCCTGATCGTGAGGACCTCGGGCCTTGGCTCGTTCATGATCGCGGTCGATAGGTGGCTGCGGGTGACCAGCGATCCACCGCAATCATGGAGAGCTCTTGAGATCCTGCGAAGCGGCGCGGGGTTACCAGGTGTCCAGGTGGTCGGGGAGTTCGGACAGGCGGGTGATGACCGCGTCCGGCTCGGCTGACTCGAACGGCGGGACGTCGCTGTTGGGAATGAGGACCGCCCGCATGCCGACGCTCTTGGCGCCGTGCACGTCGTCGTAGGGCCGGTCGCCGACGAACACGCACGCGGCCGGGTCGTCCACGCCCACCGCGGCCATCGCGGTCCGGAACGCCTCCGGGTGCGGCTTGGCCCAGGCGATCTCGCTGCTGTACACGGCGCCGTCGATCAGGTCGAGCACGTTGTCCCGGATGAACACCCGCTCGTGCGCGCTGCGCGGCCACATCGTGTTGGACAGCACGCCTACCCGCAGGCCCCGCCCGCGCAGGCCGCGGAGCAGCGGCGGCACGTCAGGGTCGGTGAACGTGTGCGGATCCCAGGCTTCGAAATAGCTGGCCAGGAAGGCCTCGGTGGGCACCAGGCCGGCCCGGTCGAACATCTGGTCCAGGGTGGCGCTGGCGCGCGTGCTGCCGGTCGCCCGCCAGAGTTCCATCTCGGCCGCCCAGATGGCCGCGGCCAGTGCGTCCGCGCGTTCCGGGAAGTGCTGGGTGCAGACCCCCCGCCAGAGTGCCTGCTGGTCGAAGGTGTGCCAGGGCGTGAGCGTCCCGCCCCAATCGAAGATGACCGCCCTGATCGCCACGAACCGCATTCTAAATGGCCGGCCGGCGCTTTCACGCTGACCTGGGAAAACGCACACTGTCCCGGTCCGGTGCGGGAACTGGCGCGCAGCGGGCATTCTGCGCAGGCACTAGGCGAGGGCCCGGACTTGATGAAAGGTGGGAGCATGCGTAGCCCGAAGGTGACAGGCGCCCCAGGAAGGCCCATGGGAGAGTTAGCCCCCACGTCTCCCTCCCGTCGCCAGGAGTTCGGGCAACGTGCCTAAGGTCCACGGCAGGGCTGCCCGGCGGACCACGCCCGGCAGCGGGCAGAGGAGGGATCGATGCGACAGCACCAGCGCCGACGGCGGCTGACCGCCAGAGCCGCCGCCATCACCGGATGCGCCACGCTGCTGAGCGGGTTCGGCACCGTAGCGGCGAGCACGCCCGGGCTGGCCTCGGCCGGCCAGCAGCCGGCCCGGGCCTCGGCGGCCGCGGACTCGCAGCCGGGCAGCAGCTGTCATCTCGGCAATGGCGTCAAGCACGTGATCCAGATCACCTTCGACAACGTCCATTTCTTCCGCGACAACCCCAATGTGCCTTCCGACCTGGAAATGATGCCGAGCCTGCTGCATTTCCTGGAAGACAACGGCACGCTGTCGTCCAACAATCACACCCCGCTTATCGCGCACACGGCTGACGACCTGCTGACTACTTTCACGGGCCTCTACGGCGACCGCGCGGGCATGCCGGTCAGCAACTCCTACCAGGCGTACAACACCGACGGCACGACCGACCCGGCCGGGTCATTCGCCTACTGGACCGACCCGATCTTCGACACCGCGGCCCACCCGAATGCCGGGCACGACACCAACCCGTCCATGGTCTACTCGGCCA
Source organism: uncultured Streptosporangiaceae bacterium (assembly GCA_964412845.1). Classification (GTDB taxonomy): domain Bacteria; phylum Actinomycetota; class Actinomycetes; order Streptosporangiales; family Streptosporangiaceae; genus JAWWPY01. Next base: position 35,015 of record CAYPQM010000035.1, on the reverse strand, counting down.
CCCCGCCGGCCACCACGTCACCGGCCCCGGCGCCGGGCACCACCACTCCGGCACCCTGGGTGCTGTTCACCCGGGCGGGCTGTGATGTCGGTGACGCCGCCACGGTCAACCAGGAGCTGGAGAACACCGCGGTCGACATCCCGAAGGTGTTCGGCGCCAGCTCACCGGAGGCCCAGCAGCTCGCCGCGGACACCGACTCCTTCAAGGACGCGGAGACCGCGGACTACGTCGGCGTCGCGGTGCACTGCGCCAAGGGCAGCGCGTTCTGCTCGACCGCCCAGGGTGTCAAGTTCGGCCAGGCCGCGCCCAGCGCGACCGCGGTGCCCGACGCGCTGCCGGACGAGCCGGGTGGCTATACCGGCTTCCAGGGCCTGTTCGGCCACCGGTATGTCGCGCCCCAGCTGGGGGCGGGCACGCCGGGGGTGGCCAGGAACGGCTACCAGGTGACGAACGCCGCCGGGGCCCTGGTCGACCTGAACGGGAACCAGATCAACGGCGCTTTCCTCACCAGCCACCCCGGCTTCCCCGGGTTCGGGCCGATCAACGCCTCGCAGACCCTCGCCTACCTGGCTGACATGCAGGAGTCCGGCGTGCCGGTCACCAACGGCTACATCGCCGACCTGCATGGCAACGAGCACATCCCAGGCGTCACCGCGTGCAGCGGGGCGCCCGCCGCGCTGGGCAGCGGTAGCGCGTGCTACGTGGCCCAGGCGCAGTACTACAACCAGGCGTTCGCGACGTTCTTCGCCCGCCTCGCCGCCGACGGGATCACCACGAAGAACTCGCTGTTCCTGGTCAGCGTCGACGAGGGCGACCACGAGGCCGGGGCCAACGTGGGCCGGGCCATCCAGCCCACCCCGGCGAACTGCGACGGCGCGACGGTGAGCGGCGCCGTGGTGACACCTGACGTCGCATGCACCTACCCGGCCGGGTCTTTCGGTGAGCTGGCCGGCAACCTGACCGGCTTGCTGGCGACCCAGAAAGGCGACACGACCCCGTTCACCCTGGAAAATGACTCGGCCCCCGAGTTCTACGTCACCGGCCGGCCCCCGGCGGACGCACCGCAGGTGCGCACGCTCGAACGTGACGTAAGCGGGCTCACCGCGAGCAACCCCTACTCCGGCAACGCCACCGAGCAGATCGCGAACTACCTGGCGGACCCGACGGAGGAAGGCATCCTGCACATGGTGAACGCCGACCCGGCCCGGACGCCCACATTCGCCTTGTTCGCCAAACCCGACTACTTCCTGTCCTCGGGCGCGGCGAACTGCACCAGCCCGTGCGTGACCCAGAACACCGGATTCGCCTGGAACCACGGTGACTATGCCGCCGAGATCGACACCGACTGGTTCGGCCTGGCCGGGCCGGGCGTAGCCCATCTCGGCCTGGACGGCAGCGCGGCCGCCGCGGGGCCGAACTCCGCGGGTGCCAACAGCGGGCAGGTCACGGTCCCGGGCAGCGGCACCACCGGCACCTGGATCGACGAGACCGACATCCGGCCCACGCTGATGTACCTGGCGGGCCTGCGGGACGACTACGAGCACGACGGCCGGGTGGTCAGCCAGTTCCTGACCCGCCCGAACGGCGCGCTCCGCTCGCCCGGGGTGGCGGCGCTCGGTGCCTGTTACAAGCAGCTCAACTCGAGTGTCGGCCAGTTCGGCACGGCCACCTTGCAGGCCGCGACCAAGGCCATCGAGAGCACCAGCGCGGGCGACAAGAGCTACCTGCGCACCGACCAGGCGCTGAGCGCGCTGGAGCGGGCCAGGGACGGCCTCGCCGGGAAGATCAAGGGAGAGCTGGAGGCGGCGGCGTTCAGGGACACGCCGGTCCGTGGCGCAGCCGGCCAGGCGCTCGCCTGCGGGGTGCTGGTCCATTCCGCCGGGCTGCTGGCCGCCGCCAGCTGACCGGCCCGGGCCCGGCCGGCAGCAGGCCGGCCGGGCCCCAGGGCCGGGATAGCTGAGGTCATGGCCCGGTAGCCCGAGCCGGGCCCATCTCACCCGGTCAGCCTGGCTCGGTCACGCGCGCCGGGGGCGCGGCGATCTCCAGCCCTTCACCTACAAGAGCAGCTGCAGCTAGCGTCAGGGCACCCGGCTTAGGGTCGTCTGCGCTTCGGACTGCATCGCTGCGGTGCTGGGCGGAGCGTGGCCGAGGAGGAGGTCCTGGAAGGCGAAGAAGGTCGCGCCTTTGAGGACGTAGATCCCGCTGAGGCCGACCGCCTGCCCCGAGATGCTGGTGCTCCCGTACACGGTGGACGCCCGATCACCCAGGTTGGCAACATCGCTGGTGTTCAGGGACACATGCATCCCGGCGGGCAGCTTCTCCTTGACCAAAGCCTTCGCCTGGGCTTGAGCCTGCGACCAGTCCGCCTGCGCGGTGGCGGTGTCCTGCGCCTGGCCGACTTCCACCGTGAACACGTTCGCTGTCTGGTAGCCGTACACGCATTGCCTCCCGCCGCCGCTGCTGGTTTCCTCCTTTCCGCTTCCGAACGAGGTGCCGGCCAGCGAGGACGCTTCGGAACTCGTGACCAGCTGGCAGGGGTCAAGCGAGGTGGCCACCGCGGACTGGCTCGCCGTCGCTGAGGCCGGGGCGCTGGTCGCGGCTTGCGTTGCCCCGCCGCTGGCGGACCCGGACGGCGGGCCGGTCGATGAGCCGCAGGCGGTCAGCAGCACTGCGGATGTAGCGGCAAAGAGGGTCACTGCGATGCCCCGCATGTCATGTCTCCCATGGATTGAAACTGTTCTCGGCCATGACCGCCCGATCGCGCAGGCGCATGGCGCGGCGCGCATACGGCGGATGGGAGGATTGAACGTGACCGGACCTGGCCGCGCATCCGTAGTCACTACGTAGCAGCGGGTGCGTAGTCGCTGCCGATACGCAGGTTCCAGCCGCCGTAGAGCGGCCGGCCGGCCCGGGTCAGGCCTCGGCGCGCAGGATGCTGTAGAGCACCCCGTCCACCCACCGGCCGTCGCGGAAGCCGATCCCGCGCAGCACGCCCTCACGGGTGAACCCGGCCTTCTCCAGGGTCCGCTGCTCGGCAACGTTGCCAGCCTCGGTGGTGGCCTGGATGCGATTCACCACCGTGTGCGCGAACAGGTACGCCACGAGCAGCCGGTGCGCCTGCGTGCCGTATCCCTGGCCGCGCGCCTCCGGCGCGAGGGCGATGCCGACCTCCCAGTAGTGCGCGACCCGGCCGATCCTGTGCTTATGCCAGTTCATCAGCCCGAGCGACTCGGAGCCCTTCGCCACGATCAGCATGCCGCCGTCGTCGCCCAGCAAGCGGTTCTCCATCCAGGGGCGGCGGAACTCGCCGGGATCCCGCCACCCGAACCAGGCATACTCGCCGGTGGCTTCCGGGTCGCCGGTCAGCCGGTACAGCAGCGGCAGGTCATCCTCATCAACTGGTCGCAGCCGCAGCGGATCGTCCATGTCGTGACATGCTACGGCCCCTGGCATGATCGAATACTGACGCCGGCCGCGCGCACCCCCGGTGCGCCTGGGAGACTGGCCGGCAACGAAACGTTGGGTAAAGAAGGGAAGGTTTCGATGGCGGATGGCGACGGTGCGGTCGCGACACGCGACCCGGATGCGCTGGTCACGGAAATCGAGCGCACCCGTGAGAACCTCGCGCGCACCATCGACGCCCTGACCGAGCGGGTCAGCCCGCGCAACGCCGCACGGCGGGTGGCCAACCAGGCCCGTGAGCAAGCCGCGCGCCCGGAGGTCCAGCGCGCGGTCGGCGGTGTGGCGGCCGCGGTGCTCGCCCTGGGGGTGGCCGCCTACCTGATCCGCCGCCGCCGCAGGTAGGCCAGCGGGCCGCGGTCAGGCGAAAGCGTGGCCCTCGCCCCGGTAGGTGGGCACGGTCGCGGTCACCGAGGCCCCGTCGATCAGGTGCAGCTCGGTGAACCGCTCGCACAGCTCACCGGCCTTGGCGTGCCGGAACCAGACCCGGTCACCGATGGCCAGCCCGTCGGCCGCCGGCCCGAGCAGTGGTGTCTGCACCTCGCCCGCGCCCTCCTGGGCGTCGAGGCGCAGCCCGGCCGGCCGGTAGGGCTGGGGCAGCCTGCTGGCCTGGGCCGGGCCGGAGGCCAGGTACCCGCCGCCGAGCACGGTGACCACGCCCAGCCCTGGCCTGCGCACCACAGGCAGCGCGAACAGCGCCGCGGGCTGCCCGGAGAAGCCGCGGTAGCTGTCGAACAGCCAGGGCTGGTACAGGCCGGAGCCCGCGCCGATCTCGGTCACCGCTTCCTCGGTGGTGGTCTTCTCGATGGAGCCGGTACCGCCGCCGTTGACGAAGTCGAGCCGCGCTACGGCCCGCACCGCGGCGACGATCGCCGCGCGCCGCCGGGCCAGTTCGGCACCAGATTTCTTTTGCATGTACCGCACGGCCCTGGCGTAGTACTGCCGTCCGGCCGGGTTATCGCCGACCCCGGCAATCTGCGCCTCGTAGGCCATGATGCCGGCCAGCCGGATTCCGGGCCGGGCGGCGGCGTTCCGGGCCAGGCCAGCCGCGTCGGCAGGAGTGCGGACGGGGGAGCGGCGGGCCCCGGCCCGCATCCGGCCGCCGAGCGCCACATAGGCCGTGTCGATGTCGATGCAGACCTTGACCGGGCCGGCGTCGCGGACCTGGCCGGCCGCCTTCTCGATCATGTCGAGATGCTCCGGGCAGTCGATCATCACGGTGATGACGGCCCGGGCCACCGGATCGCCGGCCAGCCGGGCGAGCGCGGCCCGGTCGGCGGTGGGGTAGGCGACCAGGATGTCCTGGCTGGTGCCGCAGCCAGCCAGCCAGAGCGCCTCAGGCAGCGTGAAGGCCATGATCCCGCGGAACCCGGTCATCGCCAGGGCCTGCTCGATCACGGCCCGGCAGCGTACCGACTTGCTGGCCAGCCGGATCGGTTTCCCGGCGGCCCGCCGGGTCATGTCCGCCGCGTTGGCCCGCAGCGCGGCCAGGTCGACCGCTGCGAACGGCGGCTCCAGATGCGCGGTCGCCGCGTTGTACCGCTGCAGGTCAGACGGGCCGGGACCGGTCACTCAGCCTCTTTGATCAGCTCAGCGTACTGTTCCGCGGTCAGCAGGCCATCGAGCGGCTCGTCGTCGGCCAGCCGGATCCGCAGCAGCCAGCCAGCTCCGTACGGGTCGGAGTTGACCAGCCCGGGGTCATCCTCGATCTCCGGGTTCGCCTCGATCACCTCACCGTCCACCGGCGCGTAGATGTCGCTGACGGACTTGGTGGACTCGACCTCGCCGCACGGCTCACCAGCCGTCACCGCGGTGCCCGCCGCGGGGACGGAGACGTAAACCACGTCGCCGAGGGAACTTTGCGCGTAGTCCGTGACGCCGACGGACGCGACGGTGCCGTTGACGGCTACCCACTCGTGTTCCGCGGTGTAGCGCAGTTCGTCCGGGACGCTCATGGTTTCCCTCTCATCTGGGTTTGGCACCTGGGTCTGGCATCTGGGGGTTGGCGTCTGGCTGGTCTCTGGCGGTGGTGGCGGACGGCGCTTCAGTCCGCCCGGCGGTAGAACGGCAGGTCCACCAGGCGGGCCGGCTCGGCGCTGCCCCTGATGTCTATCGCGAGCGTGCCGTCCGGGGTGTCACCGGGCGCCAGCCGTGCGACCTCTGGGTCGACGTAGGCCATCGCGATCGGCACGCCGAGGGTGGGGGAGGGGGCACCGCTGGTCACCGTGCCACGGGCCTGGCCGTCCCACAGGACGGCGTACCCGTGCCGCGGGACCCGGCGGGTGCCGCCCACCAGGCCGACGAGCACCCGGCCGGGACCGGCCTGCGCGCGGGCTTGCAGCGCGGCCCGGCCGACGAAGTCGCCCGGCTTGCCGAAGGTGACCACCCGCCCCAGCCCGGCATCGAACGGTGTCAGCTCAGGGCCGAGTTCGCTGCCGTACAGCGGCATGCCGGCCTCAAGGCGGAGCGTATCGCGCGCGGCCAGGCCCGCGGGTACCAGGCCGTCGCCGGAGCCCGCGTCGGTCAGCGCCGTCCACACCGGCTCGGCGTCGGCCGGGCTGGTGAACAGCTCGAAGCCGTCCTCCCCGGTGTAACCGGTGCGGGCCAGCAGCACCTCGTGGCCCGACACGCGGGCCCGGTGGCTGGCGTAGTACTTCACGCCGTCGAGCGGGATGTCGGTGAGCGGCCCGAGGATCCGCGCGGCGGCTGGCCCCTGGATCGCGATCAGCGCGTACTCGGCGGTCCGGTCAGTGACCCGGGCGTCGTGGCCACCGGCCCGCTCGGCGAGAGCCTCGTGCACTACCGGGGTGTTGGCGGCATTCGCGACAACCAGGAACTCCTCGTCGGCGAGCCGGTAGATGATCAGGTCGTCGAGCACGCCGCCGTCCTCGGCACAGATCATCGTGTACCGGGCGCGACCAGGCGCTATCACGGACGGCCGCCCGGTCACCGCGTAGTCGAGCGCCGCGCCCGCGGCCGGCCCGGTGACGGCGATCTCGCCCATGTGGGACAGGTCGAACAGGCCAGCGGCCCGGCGCACCGCCTGGTGCTCCGCTGTCTCACTGCGATAGCGCAGCGGCATCTGCCAGCCGGCGAAGCCGGTCATGGTGGCGCCAAGCCGCTCGTGCACCCGCAGCAGCGGGGTAGGTCGCGGCGGATCCGGACGCGACAGCGTGCGTCGCGGCTCTGCGGCGTCGGGCATGGTCATCTGCGCGCACTCCAAGGCCGGTACGGGCGGCTGGCCTGCGCGGGCTAGCCTACCGGGGCCTGGTGTTAGGCTCAGCCGGGATGGCTAGGTGGCTGGCCATCACAGCCCCTCGAGGGCCGCGTGCCCCGCACGCGGCCATGTGGCGGGATTGGCATCCGCCCAGAGCGAGGGGAGCAACGATGCTCGCGTTCATCGCCCGGCTGAAAACCCGGGCTCTTTTCCTGGCCGCAGTGGCCGTCCTGTTCACGGGCGGCGTCGCGGCCGCGGGGACCACCCCGCAGCCCGCCGTGTCAGCGGCCGCAGGCCCCGCCGCCGCAGCGGCGGCCGGCCCCGTGCGCGCACCAGGACCCCACCAGGCAGTGCCGTTCGCGGTGTCCGGCTCGCCCGGCTCGCCCGGGCCGCTGAACGCCGCGCAGGCCGCATCGGCGGCGCAGACCTGCGCCAGCTACGCGACCGCCGCCGGCTGGGCCAACAACGGCAGCCTGGTAACGGCGGGCGCGGTCTGCGTGGCCGAATCCGGTGGCCGGTCGCTGGTCTACTTCTGCGACTCCACCGGCCATGACGGGGTTTATCCGCCTATCGTCTGTCCCGGCATTTACGACCGCGGCCTGTGGCAGCTCGACAGCGCGGGCCAATCCGGCATCTCCGATATCTGCGCGTTCGACCCCCAGTGCAACGCGAACGCCGCTTATGCGGTCAGCGGGCGCGGGACGAACTTCGCCGCGTGGGCCGGGTACACCGGCGGGGGGTATTCCCGTTATGTCAGCGCAGTTCAGGCGGCGGTCGACGGCTTGCGGTCGGGCACCGTGGCCAGCGCGCTGCTCGGGGTGTGCCTGGCCCGCGCGCAATACGGGCAGAATGCGCCGGTGGTGACCGGCAGTTGCGGGACGGGTGTCCGCCAGCAGCAGTGGAGCGCGGTGGGCGGCACGATCCGCAGTGGCCAGTTCTGCGCCGCGGTCGCGTCAAAGGCGGCCTACGCCAACGTCCGGCTGCGCCGGTGCGACAGCCTCACCTGGCAGCAATGGACGGCATCGGGAACCGGACAGCTGCGCAACGTGCTGACCGGCGGGTGCCTGCGCGATCCGGGAGCCAGCCTGGTGGCGGGAACGCAGGTCACCGTCGCGCCGTGCACGGCATACGCCTCTCGCTTGTGGTGGCTGCCGTGATGGCGTCGTTACCGGCCGTCCGTGCCGCGGCCGCGGGCTAGTCTCCGACCATGGAACTGCTTACCGAAGACGCCATCACGGCCGAGCTTGCGACTGTGCCCGGCTGGACCCGGGCCGGCGACAGCATCACCACCGCCACCGCGCTGACCGACTTCCGGGCGGCCATGCTGTACCTGGGTGCGGTCGCCTACCTGGCCGAGGATGCCAATCACCATCCGGACATCCTGATCCAGTGGAACCGGGTGACGCTGACCTTGTCGACTCATTCGGCCGGTGGCCTGACGGCCGCTGATTTCGCCCTGGCCCGCCGGATCAGCCAGCTCACCTGACGCCGGCCGGCTCCGGCACCTTCGTCCTGGTGGCGCCACGCCCCCGGGTGGCGCCGCCCAGCGGACGAAGGTCCCTCGGCGCGGCGCGGTCCCCGGAAAGCCAGGGGTTTCCAGTTATACACGCTGCGGTCTTGTGATCACATCTTGTTACTAGAATTCGCCGAGCCATCAGAATTCGCAGGGCAGGCGCTTGATGCCGTTGATGAAGCTGGACAGCAGCCGGTCCGGCGGCCCGGCCGTGGCGATGTCGGGGACGCGGCCCAGCAGTTCGCGGAGCATGACGGTGATCTCCCTGCGGGCCAGATGCGCGCCCAGGCAGAAATGTGGGCCCGCCGCGCCGAAGCCGACATGCGGGTTGGGTGAGCGGGTGATATCGAACCGCGCCGGATCGGCGAAGACCGTCTCGTCCTGGTTGGCCGACCAGTAGAAGAGCACCGTCTTGTCGCCGGCCCGGTAATCGTGGCCGTTCATGGTGTAGTCGCAGGTGAGCGTCCGCCGCATGAACATGACCGGCGAGGCGTACCTGACGATTTCCGCCACCGCCCCGCCGATCCGGTCTTCGAAGGCGTCCAGCAGCAGTGCGCGTTGCGCGGGGTGCTCGGTGAGCAGCATCAGCGCGTGCGAGATCGCGGTGCGGGTGGTCTCGTTTCCGGCCACCACGAGCAGGATGAAGAACGACGCGAGTTCCGCGCTGGTCAGCTGCTCGCCGTCGATGTTCGCGGTGACCAGGGAGGAGACGAGGTCGTCGGCCGGGTCGGCGATTCGCGCCACGGCCAGGCTGGTGACGAGATCGGCCAGTTCCTGACCGGCGCCCAGGATCTGGCCGACCGCTTCGCCGATGTCATCGCTGAGGAAGTCGGGGTCGGCGCCGGACAGGATGATGTTGGTGTTGCGCAGCACCATGTCGTAATTGCTGTCCGAGACGCCCATCATCTGGCAGATGATGGTCAGCGGAAGGCGCGCGGCTACCTGCTCCACGAAGTCGCAGGGACCGGTGGCCAGCAGGTCATCGACGATCTGGGTGGCCACCCGCGCCACGTCCTGCTCGAATTTCCCGATCATCCGCGGGGTAAAGGCACGGGACACGATCCGGCGCAGCCGTGCGTGCCGGGGGTCGTCCATGTTGATCATCGAGCCGAAATACTCGTTGAACTCAGCGGGCAGATCGAGGATGCTCGTCGCGCCCCGGCTGGAGCAGAACACCCCGGGGTTCCTGCTGGCCTCGGTCACATCCGCATGGCGTACCAGCGCGTAATACCCAGGGCCCTGCTCGGCGAAAGGTGACTCCGGCTCGGCGAAGAAGGGCGGATGGTCGCCGGCCCGCAGCCGGGCGAAGGCGGCCTGCCGGTCCGCCGTGGGCAGTCCCCAGAATGCCGTATCGGAGAGATCGATGTCGCCGGTGGCCAGGGAGGATCCTGTCCCGGGAGGCTGGTGTGCGGTCACTAGGCCTTACCTCCATCGGACTTGAACGTCATTCGGTTCCATCGTTGCAGAGCGCAGCCCTTGCCGGGAAGGCGCGCCGCCGCCATCTCGCCGTCGCCCGGGGCGGACTCGCGCCGGGCCAGCCAGGGCGGCATGCTCGTCCCATGGAGATGCCCGGTTACCGCCCCTGCGACGTCGCCTACCACATCGAGTGCCTGCGCCGCGAGGGTGAGCTTCTCGCTGCCGCGGCCGGCCAGGCGGGCCTGGGCACGCCGGTGCCCGCGTGTCCCGGATGGGCCGTGCGCGATCTCCTCAAGCACACCGGTTTCGTGCACCGGTGGGCTGCCGGGTACCTGGCCGAGCAGCGCACCGACATGATCGAGGCCCCTGGGGAGGACGAGTTGCTCACCCTGGGGCCATCCGGCGACGGGCTGGTCGACTGGTTCCGGGCCGGGCACGCCGGACTCGTGCGGACCCTGGCGGACGCCGACCCGGGCGTGTCGTGCTGGACGTTCCTGCCTGCTCCCTCGCCGCTGGCGTTCTGGGCGCGGCGGCAGGCCCACGAGACCGCGATCCACCGGGTCGACGTGCAGCAGGCGGCTGGGTCAGCGGCCGAGCAGATTCCGCCGCGGCTGGCCGCGGACGGCATCGACGAACTGCTCACCGGCTTCCTGCCGCGCGCCGCGCGCCGCAGGTCGTGGCAGCCGGGCCCTGGCACGCTGGGCGTGCATGCCGCCGACGGGCCTGCCGCGACTGCTCACTGGCTGGTCGCGATGGGCCCGGGTCATGCCGAGGTGACCCGTGGCGCCGGGCCCGCTGACTGCGACATCACCGGGTCGGCGGCCGATCTCTACCTGCTGCTCTGGAACCGGCGCGACCCGGCGGGCCTGGACGTGCGCGGGGACCCAGGTCAGCTGGCGACGCTGCATGGCCAGCTCCGCATCAGATGGAGCTAGTGGTCGGTAAGACCACTGGGCGTGTCCTAACCGGATCCGCGGGCCTGAGCCGTTGGCCCTGACCGTTGTGCGGTGTGGTCCCGCACCGCGCGGCCTGGGCACATCGGTATGCGGCGTTTCCTCGCGCGGGCTGGTGATGAACACCTGCTCCCGCTCGATGTCGATGGGCCGGGCCGGCCGGCCGGCCAGCAGGGGGGCCAGGCTGCTGATGGCACCCGCCGCGAAGAGCGCCGCTGCGGCCCGGGAGGCCGCCACGGCGTCACCGTGCCCGGAAGCGAGGCTGACCACGGGCACGTCGCAGCAGCCGGCGGCCAGGCCAGCCAGCGCCTGGCCGGGCCCCGCCTCGATCAGGAGATCGGCATCAGCGGTGGCCGCGCCGAGCGCCTCGGCGAACCGCACGGGTGATGTCAGCTGGCTGCCGAGGAGCCGGGCGATGTCGTCAGCGGCGGTCAGCTCACGGCCGGTGACCGTGGACATCAGCCGCCGGCTCGGCGGCGCGAACTCGTATCCCGCGAGCACACTGCGCAACGGCGCTACCCGGTCAGCCATGACGGGGGAGTGCAGTCCATTGTCCGCCGCGAGGACGTACACCGGGACGCCGTCGCGAGCACCCCGCCGGCTGACATCGCGGACAGCGGCGGCGGAGCCCGCCAGCACGTGGCAGCGCGGGCCGTTGTAGGCGGCGATGACCAGATCGCGGCCGGCACACAGCGCTTGGGCGGTCGCGGTGTCGGCCGTGACGCAGATCATGCCGCTGCGCTGCGGGTCTGGAGTGCTGACTACGGCATCGCGCTGCGCGACCAGCCGCGCCGCGTCCGATTCTGACAGGCAGCCCGCCCAGACCAGACCAGTGATCTCGCCGAGGCCGTGGCCCACCGCCGCGGCGGCCTGCACACCGAGCCTGTCCAGCCAGTGCAGCGCGGCCAGCGACGCATGCACGATCGCGACGCCCCAGCACCTGATCGCCGGAGCGTCCTGGCCGGGAGACTGGCCGGGGAACAGGAGCACGACCCGGCCCCGCGCGCCGTCCGAGGCGAAAATGCCCGGGCGGACTGTCAGCCGGCCACCGGCCAGGCCAGGCAGCAGAGCCGCTGCCTGGCTGGCCAGGCGGCTGAGGTCGTCCTGCCTGCTCGCCACGACAGCGACCCGCACCGGTCCGTCGTGCGCGGTCCGGCCCAGCTGGCAGGCAAGATCGGTGAACTCCCCGTCGGACAGCCCGGGCGCCAGGGCAGCGACCCTGGCCAGCGCGCCGGACACGACCGCACGGCTGGATCCACTGAATAGGTAGCTGTCCGCCCGGAGGTGCGGGCTGACCGTCCATGACCTGGCGCGGAGCCCGCCGCGGACCTGCGCGGGCGCACGCCGCAGCGCGGCTGGCCCAGGGCCGGTGTCCGGGCTGGTGCCGTGGCCGGTGTCCCGGCTGCCGCCGCTGGTGTCCCGGCTGCCGCCGGGGTTGCTGCCGCTGCGGAGCACGATGTGCACGTTGCTGCCGCCTGAGTCCATCGCGCTCACCGCTGCGAGCCGGGTGCCCCCCGGCCAGGGCTCGGCGGCGCGCACCACCCGCAGCGTCGCGTCCTCAGCGCCGAGCAGGGGATGTGGGCGGGCGCATCCGGTGGCCGGGGGGATAACCCCCGCGTTCACCGCCAGCGCCGTCTTGATCAGCCCGGCCGCCCCGGCCGCGGCCCTGGCACGGCCGATGTTGGCCGTGACTGAGCCGAGCGCCGCAGCCGATGCGGCACCGGCCCGGATCGTCACCAGGGCGGTGAGCTCAGCGAGATCTCCTGCCGCTGTGCCGCGGCCGGCGCCCTCGATCAATTGGACGTCCGTGGGGTCCACATCGGCGTGTTCGTAGGCCCAGCGAAGGACCTGGAGCTCGCTGCCGGGGTCTGGGCCGTCCTCGCCCGGCCAGCCGGCGGCTGACCGGGCCCAGCCGATGATCTCAGCGTAGGCCGGTATGCCCGCGGCGCGGGCGTCAGCGGCCCGCATCAATGCGACAACGCCGCAGCCCTCCCCGGGCAGGAACCCGGTCGGGCTGGAGTCATAGACACGCATGTCGTCGGCGGCCAGCAGGCCGGCCTGGGCCAGCCCGCTGAGCTCGGATGGGTCGAGGCTGAGATGCACTCCTCCGGCCAGCGCGAAATCGAGATCATCCGCGGTGAGCGAGGAGCAGGCGGCGGCCACGGCGAGCAGCGCCGAGGAGTACGCGGTGCCGGTCGCCTGGCTGCCGGTGGCTTGGCTGCCGGTGGTGGTAGTGGTAGTGGTGGCTTGGCTGGCCGTGGCCTGGCCGCCGCCCCGGAAACCGAACTGGCCGCTGATCCGGCTGGCGATGGCCCCGGTGCCGAAGATGACCCCGGCCCGGTCCTCGGGGACCCCCTGCCCGCCGGGGAACCCGGCATCGGCAAGGGCGCGGCCCGCCGTTTCCAGGGCGAGCCAGCGCGCCGGGTCCGCCACCAGGTATGCGGACTCGGAGATACCGAACGCGCCGCGGTCAAACCGCCAGCCTTCGATCAGCGCGGCCCGATGCGTCGCGGCGCGTGCGGGTGCGGGTGCGGGTGCGGCGCCTACGGGTCCGGCGCGTTCGGGCTCCGCTGGAGAGGCCGGCCGGCGGCGGGCCGGGTCGAGCTGGGCCGACGGCACCCGCCGGAAGGCCCGGCGGCCGGCCAGGCACATCTCGAGGAGAGCGGGCGCGTCGTCAGCGTCGGGGAACCTGCAGGCCACACCGACGATGGCGATCGGCTGGGCGCTGGCCGCGGGTACGGGATCCTCAGGCATGGGCCCAACCGGATTCGCGGTCGGGCCCACCGGACGTCACGGCGGCCATTGTCCACGCGAAATTCAGCCACGCCAGAACGCCCATTGGTCCCCCGAAAAAGCCTTATCCACCACGGTGCCAAGCCGCGATGCCAATGTCCTGAATCTGCAGGCCCCCCGACCTGGGCCGCGACATCCGCCCGCCGGGCCATCGTGGCACATGGAACGGCGCAGCGGGAGGGCTATGGAGGACGCTTTGGCGATCCTGCCGCCTGGGTGGGATCAGGTCCCGGCGAAAGGAATTTTTGCACTATTCCTGCGGATGCCTGCCATCTACGCTGATGCCAGCGCAGCGCTGCGGACTGCTCCGGGGGAGGAGGAACACGGCGGCCGCCACGGCGACTGGACGGGTGGTGGTGCTGACGGCGGCAGCGTTGGCGGCCACCACGGCTGACCCGCTGCCCGGCCGCCAACTGACACCCGGGGCGGCCCGTAACGACACGATCCCGCCCATGCGGATCAGCCCTTTCCCGCTATCCCGGTGGTGGCGGGACCTTTAGGCTGAACCAGGGCGCAGTGCGAATGCTGCGGCACAGACAGGAGCCCCGATGAACGGGACTGGTCTTACCTTCATAGGCGTTGTTGGTTTTTTCATCATCGTGCGTGTTTTCTCGATGTTCATCCGCCGCCGCGTCCGGCGCAACCGGGGAATGGGCTACGACGGCTGGCCGGGTGATCCCGGCACATTCGGGCAGTCCGGCGGCGGCCATCACGGGCACCCGGGTGGCGGCTGGGGCGGCAGTGATGGCGGCGGACACCACGGTGGCGGAGGTGGCGGCGGGGACAGCGGTGGCGGGGGCGGCCATCACGGCTGACCTGAGCCGGTCAGGACCAGGATTCTGCCAGCACAGAGTAGGGACGGCCTACGCCGCCCGGCGCGGACTGGGCTGTGGGCTGTTCCATCATCGGTGAGGAAATCAGGAAGTCGGCGCTGGCCCGGTTGCAGGCGACTGGGATATTCCACACCACGGCGATGCGCAGCAGTGCCTTGACATCGTGGTCGTGCGGCTGTGACTCCATCGGGTCCCACAGGAATATGAGCAGGTCCATGTCTCCATCAGCGATCCGCGCCCCGATCTGCTGATCCCCGCCCAGAGGTCCGCTCTGGAAGCAGGTGACCGGCAGGCCGAGGTCCGCACTGAGCAGACGCCCCGTGGTACCGGTCGCAAACAGGTCATGCTTGGCCAGTTCGCCCCGGTTGAACCGGGCCCACTCACGGAGGTCCTGCTTCCTGCGGTCGTGCGCCACCAGCGCGATCTTCCGCCGTGGCGCGGGCGTGGCCGGTGCAGTGTTGGTATTCACGGCTTCAGTCTGCGCGAAGGATGTTGCGGTGATAACACGCCGGGGTTAGCGCACTGTGTACAAACGGCGTCGCTACGCCGGCAGCCCGTAGTCTCGCGTCAACGGCGGGAGCGGCCCCCGCGGCCGTCACAGAGCGGCTGGGCCAGGCGTCCCGGGCGTTATGCGGCCAGTCACCGGGTGCGCTACCCTGAACACATGCGTTCCGCACGGCTGCTCCTTACCTAGCCGCGCCGACTGACCGTCGTTGGCGCGGCTGCCCCTCGTGGACCGGGGGGCTTTTCTATTTGCCGGAGCCGGACCAATCCCATGGTGAGGAAAGATCATGACAGCCGCCGAGAGCGTTGAGCGGACACAGCATTACGATCCGCGCGTGGTCCAGGAGAAATGGCAGGCCAGGTGGGCTGACCTGGACTTGTTCCGGGCAAGCGATGATCCCGCGGATGACCGCCCCCGCACCTACCTGCTGGACATGTTCCCGTACCCGTCCGGCGACCTGCACATGGGGCACGCCGAGGCGTACGCGATCGCCGACGCGGTGGCCCGCTATTACTTCCAGCGTGGCCACAACGTGCTGCACCCGATCGGCTGGGACGCCTTCGGCCTGCCCGCGGAGAACGCGGCCATCAGGAACAACACCCACCCGGCCGACTGGACGTACGCCAACATCGAGACCCAGGCGGCCTCGTTCCGCAGGTATGCGGTGTCGTTCGACTGGTCCCGTCGGCTGCAGACCTGCGACCCGGCGTACTACCGCTGGAACCAGTGGCTGTTCCTGCGCTTCTACGAGCGCGGCCTGGCTTACCGCAAGGACGGCTACGTCAACTGGTGCCCGCACGATCAGACCGTGCTGGCCAACGAGCAGGTCATCGCGGGGAAGTGCGAGCGCTGCGGGACCGAGGTCATCCGCCGGGTGCTGACCCAGTGGTATTTCAAGATCACTGAGTATGCTGACCGGCTGCTGGAGGACATGGCGGGCCTGGAGGGCAACTGGCCAGACCGGGTGCTGCTGATGCAGCGCAACTGGATCGGCCGCTCGGAGGGCGCTGAGATCCAGTTCGTCATCGAGGGCCGCGATGAGCCGGTCACGGTGTTCACCACCCGGCCGGACACGCTGTTCGGCGCTACCTTCTTCGTCGTCGCGGCCGACTCACCACTGGCCGAGGCGGTCTGCACCCCGGAACACCGCGACGCGCTGACCGCGTACCTGGCCCAGGTGCGCAAGCTGACCGACATCGAGCGGCAGTCAACGGACCGCGAGAAGACCGGCGTCTTCCTGGGGCGCCACGCGGTGAACCCGGTGAACGGTGAGCTGATCCCGGTCTGGGCCGCGGACTACGTGCTGCCGGACTATGGCACCGGCGCGATCATGGGCGTGCCCGCGCACGACCAGCGCGACCTGGACTTCGCCCGGGCGCATGGGCTGGACGTCCGCGTCGTGGTGGACACCGGGGAGCCCGATCCCGCCGTCACCGGAGTGGCCACGCACGGCGATGGGGTGCTGATCAACTCCGGACCGCTGAACGGGCTGCGCAAGCCTGATGCCATCGCCAGGATCACGCAGATCGTGGAATCGGATGGCCAGGGGCGGGCGGCCGTGAACTTCCGGCTGCGTGACTGGCTGCTGTCCCGGCAGCGGTTCTGGGGAACGCCAATCCCGATCATCTACTGCTCCGCCTGCGGTGAGGTCGCCGTTCCCGACGAGCAGCTGCCCGTGGTCCTGCCGGATCTGCGCGGGCAGGACCTGATTCCGAAGGGTGTCTCACCGCTGGCGGCCGCCACGGACTGGGTGAACACGGAGTGCCCCAAGTGCGGCGGCCCGGCCCTGCGGGACACCGACACCATGGACACGTTCGTCGACTCCTCGTGGTACTTCCTGCGGTACTGCTCGCCGGCCTACGAGCACGGGCCGTTCGACGTGGCGGCGGTCCGCCGGTGGGCGCCTGTTGACCTGTACGTGGGCGGCGTGGAGCACGCCATCCTGCACCTGATGTACAGCAGGTTCTTCGTCAAGGTGCTGCACGACATGGGGATGGTCGACTTCACGGAGCCGTTCACCCGGCTGCTGAACCAGGGCCAGGTCATCAACCAGGGCCGCGCCATGTCCAAGTCGCTGGGCAACGGGGTCGACCTGGGCGAGCAACTGGCCGCGCACGGCGTCGACGCGATCCGCCTGACGATGATCTTTGCGAGTCCGCCCGAGGACGATATCGACTGGGCCGACATGAAGCCCGAGGCTAGCGTTAAGTTCCTGGGCCGTGCGTGGCGGGTGGCGGCTGACGCCGGTGCGGTGCCCGCGAGCCCTGGCCCCGGGCATCTGGAACTGCGGAAGGTTACTCATCGGACCGTCGACGACGTCACCAGGCTGGTCGAATCATCCCGGCTGAACGTGGCGGTGGCGCGGCTGATGGAACTGGCCAGCGCGGCCCGGCGGGCAATCGACTCCGGGCCGGGGGCGGCTGACCCGGCGGTGCGTGAAGCGGCCGAGACGTTGACGATACTGCTGTCGATCTTCGCGCCGTACACGGCGGAAGAGTGCTGGGCGCTGCTGGGACACGAGCCATCGGTGGCCGAGGCTGGCTGGCCATCCGCGGACCCAGCGCTGCTGGTCGAGGACCTGGTGACCTGTGTCGTCCAGGTGGGCGGCAAGGTGCGCGACCGGCTGGAGGTCCCGCCCGGGATCGGCGAGGACGAGCTGCGCGAACTGGCGCTGGCGGCTCCGGGCGTGGCCCGGGCATTGGCTGACCGCGAAGTGCGGACGGTGATCGTCCGGGCGCCCCGGCTGGTCAACGTCGTTCCCATCTGACGGGCCGCGCGGGCCGGGTTGTCCACGAGCGGGCCGTCTGACGGATGCGCTCGCCAGCCATTCGAGAACGGCCAGGTCATCAGGGCATGGCCCGGTCATCGGGCATGGCCCGGTGGTCAGGGGGCCGTTACGTCCCGGGAGCGGTAGCTAGGTCGCCCGGCTCAAGACCGGGCCGGTACCCCACGCTGCTGCCCGCTGGTCGCTGGCGCTGGGCGGGTCGTCGAGCGCACCTCCAGATCCGTCACAGTGCGGCGACTTAGATCCGTCGCAGTACGGCGACCACGCGGCCCAGGATCGCGGCCTCATCACCCGGGATGGGTGCGTAGGCCGGGTTGTGCGGCATGAGCCAGGCATGACCGGCCGAGTGCTTGAGGGTCTTGACCGTGGCCTCGCCGTCGATCATCGCCGCGACGATGTCGCCGTTCTCCGCGACCGGTTGCTGGCGCACCACGACCCAGTCGCCATCTGCGATGGCGGCGTTGATCATCGAGTCACCAACGACCTTGAGCAGGAACAATGTTCCGTCGCCGACGATCTGCCTGGGCAGCGGGAAGATGTCCTCGATCGCTTCCTCGGCGAGGATCGGGCCACCTGCTGCGATCCGTCCGACCAGCGGCACGTAGGCGGCTTCCTGTGACGAGATGTCCATCGAGGTCTCTTCGTCAGCGTCGGCTTCCGGCCGCACTGCCGGATGGCCAGGCAGGCGGACCTCCACGGTGCGCGGCCGGCCGGCGTCCCGGCGCAGGTAGCCCTTGCTCTGCAGCGTTGACAGCTGGTAGGAGACGCTGGACGTGCTGGTCAGCCCGACCGCCTCGCCAATCTCGCGCATCGACGGCGGGTAGCCGCGGCGCTGCACGGACTCGCGGATGACCTGGAGTACCTTGCGCTGCCGCCAGGTGAGCACATGGTCGGGATCGGGCCGGTCTGGCATCTCGGTGACCACCGTGGGGACGCTGCCCTTCGGCTTCCGGCCCGGTCGGCCCTTGGGTTTTGCAATCGAGGTAATGTCCGTGCGGCCTTCCGGCGGCGCGCCCTGCGCTCCGCCGTCTTCCGCGCTGCTGTCCATCAACTGACCTCCGAATCCGAGTGGCTGAGTCCAGAGCTGACGGTAGCGCTTCCGCTCCTGGATCTCAAACATCTGTTCGATGACCCGAAAAAGTGTCGTACCCCTGAGGTAGAAGGGTATCGTACAGTCATTCGATCGCACACGTATTCGATCGAATAACTGTACGATAGAACGGTCATTCGACGGAGGAGGTCGGCATGAGCGTGATGAGCGTTGGCCAGCGGCCTGGGGCGACCGGACTCGATGACGAGACCGGCGGTGTCGCTGGTCGGGCGCGGACGGGGCGGCCTGGTGGCCGCGACCTGCCGGGTAGTGACCTGCCGGGGGATGAGCCTTACCCGCTGAGCCGGCTGGAGCGCGAACTGCGCGGCCGCCGGATGCTGGCCCGTGAATTGCGTGCCCACGAAACGCTTACCCGTGAGCTGCGTGCTCGGGGATCTGTCGCCGGGAAGTTGCGGGTCGCCGGGGAACTGCGGGAAAGCGAACGGCGGGAGCGTGCGCACGGGCTCGCCGCGCGGCGGAGCGGGCACGGGGTGCGGCTGACCCGCCGCGGGCGCTGTGTGGTCGTCGGTTTCGTAGTCGGGGTTGTCCTGGCGGTGGTCGCAGCGCTCTGGCTGGCCGCGGCGACCGGCGCGCAGGCCGCGAACCACGGGGCGGCGGCCAGCACTATTGACGCGGGCATGACGCCAGTCGTCGTCCAGCCTGGTCAGACGCTGTGGACGATCGCCCTCCGGGCCGAGCCGACCGCTGATCCGCGAGTCGTCATCAGCCAGATCGTGCAGTTCAACGCTCTCGGCAGCGATGTGGTCGTGCCGGGAGAGCGGCTGTGGGTGCCGAGGGGCTAGCACGCTCGTTGCGGACGCTGTTGTTGCAGGTAGTAGTGGGGGTTTCGCGGTCAGTCGCGGACCGGCCTGGCTGGGCACTGATGTGCGACACGCCGGCGGGAGCCAGTTTTTGGCCAGCCGACCAGCACATTCAGCACTCCTGGGGCTGATCGTGCACCCGGGACGGGCCGACGCTTGCGTCGGGTAGGGTAGCTGTTCTACCGTAACCACAACATCTAGTAGTTACAGGCTTGTAGTTTATCCACAAGTTGTGTTCACTAGAGTCGGCACCGTTTCGGCCCACCGGGGGAGGTGGTCATGTGATCTGCCCGTACTGCAGGAACCTGGACAGCCGGGTAATCGACAGCCGGACTGCCGACGATGGCGCGGCGATCCGTCGCCGCAGGTCATGCCCGGCGTGCGGGCGCCGGTTCACCACCCAGGAAACGGTGATCCTGATGGTGGGCAAGCGGAGCGGGGCCACCGAGCCATTCACCCGGGACAAGATTGTCCGCGGGGTCCGGCGGGCCTGCCAGGGCAGGCCGGTGAGCGAGGATGAGCTCGCCATCCTCGCGCAGCAGGTCGAGGATGCGATCCGGGCCCGTGGCTGTGGCGAGATCGCCTCCCATGAGGTCGGCCTGGAGATCCTCGGGCCGCTCCGGGACCTGGACGAGGTTGCTTACCTGCGGTTCGCGTCGGTCTACCGGGGCTTCGAATCGCTCGCCGATTTCGAACAGGAGATTTCCGCGCTGCGATCAGCGCGTCACGAGGCCGGCGCACTGACGCCATGAGCCTGGCAGCACATTGAAAACCATCGGGATGGGCCTTGCCAGGTCCGGAGGGATCCACCTGGATCCCGGAAGGGGTACGGCATGACGGAGACCGCGAGCGGGTCGGCGCACCGCAGTGGCAAGGGGGCGCGCAAGGGCCTCACAATCCGGCGGATCTACACCCGCGAAGGCGTTCACCCCTATGACGAGGTCACCTGGGAACGCCGTGACGTCATCATGACCAACTGGCGGGACGGCTCGGTTAACTTCGAGCAGCGTGGCGTCGAGTTCCCCGACTCCTGGTCCGTCAACGCCGCCAACATCGTGACCACCAAGTACTTCCGCGGCGCCGTCGGCCAGCCGCAGCGCGAGTGGAGCCTCAAGCAGCTCGTGGACCGGGTGGTCGGCACCTATGTGGCGTCCGGCCGCCAGAACGGCTACTTCGCCACCGCCAAGGACGCCGAGATCTTCGAGCACGAGCTCAGCTACGCGCTGATCCACCAGATCTTCGCCTTCAACTCCCCGGTCTGGTTCAACGTCGGCACCTCCTCCCCCCAGCAGGTCTCAGCGTGCCAGCCGTATGACGCGATGGTGAGCACTCCTGCAGGGCTCATCCCTATCGGCAAGCTGGTGGACGACGATGCTGTAGGAACCAAGGTCTATGACGCCTTCGGCGTCACCAGGATCGTTGCCACCAAGGCCAACGGGGTGAAGGACGTGTTGCGGCTGCACACCAAGGCCGGCTACACCCTCGACGTCACCGCAGACCACCTCGTCTGGCGGTCAACAGGTGCCGGTACCGGCCATTTCGCCGCTGCAGGCACGTTTGTGCCTGGAGATCAGCTGGAGTGGTCTCGCCGGGACGCGGCTGGCGAGAGCGAGATTGACCAGGACGAAATCGCCGAGGCTGCGCTCGCCGGGTGGCTACAGTCGGATGGTTTCGTAGGCCAATACGCGTCTGGCACGAATACCTCTCTGACAATCGAGGCCATGACCGTGACTGACGCAGAGATGGCGTGGGTCACGGCAGCGCTCGACTGGGTCTTCCCGGATGTTCACCGCCATGAGCGGCGTGTCGAGACTCAGAGCGTCGAACTCGACTGCCGCCGGACTCGACTCTACGGAGAGTCTCTGCGGCCGTACGTTGAGCGGTGGGATCTGATGACGCGCGGCCTGGACATGGTCGTGCCCGAGCGCCTATATACCGCGCCGCTGCCGGTGGTAGCTGCCTACCTGAGGAGCATGTTCCAGGCAGAGGGCTTCGTATCCGCCCGAACGTCATCCACGGTCGTCGAAGTCGACATGATCTCGGAGCACCTTATCCGAGGGATGCAGCGATTGCTGCTCCGCTTCGGGATCTACGCCCGGGTCGGGTTTAAGCGGGACTCCCGGGCCGACCGTAAGGGCTGCTGGACACTGCGCATCCAAAGCGCCGGTGATCGGCGTACGTTCGCCGACGAGATCGGATTCATCGATCCCGTGAAGGCGGGGAAGTTGGATCGGAGCTTTGACATCCCCGGACAGGTAGCCCGTGACACAAAGCGCCTCGAGATTGCCTGGATCGAGTCGCTGGGTGCAATGGAGGTCTACGACATCCAGACCGAGAGCGGCGAGTACCTCTCCGGCAACCTGCGGGTTCACAACTGCTTCATCCTGGCTGTGGACGACACGATGGACTCGATCCTGGAGTGGTACCGGGAAGAGGGCCTGATCTTCAAGGGCGGATCGGGCGCCGGGGTGAACCTGTCCCGGATCCGGTCCAGCAAGGAACTGCTGTCGTCCGGTGGCACCGCGAGCGGCCCGGTGTCGTTCATGCGCGGAGCCGACGCCTCCGCGGGAACCATCAAGTCGGGCGGCGCCACCCGCCGTGCCGCGAAGATGGTCGTCCTCGACGTCGATCACCCCGACGTGGAGGAGTTCATCGAGACGAAGGCGCGCGAGGAGGAAAAGGTCCGGGTCCTCCGTGACGCGGGCTTCGACATGGACCTCGGCGGCAAGGACATCGTGAGCGTCCAGTACCAGAACGCCAACAACTCGGTGCGGGTCTCCGACGAGTTCATGCGGGCCGTGGAGCAGGGTGGCAGCTTCAACCTGGCCGCCCGGATGACCGGCGAGACGGTGGAGACCGTCGATGCCAGGGACCTGCTCCGCAAGATGGCCAAGGCGGCCTGGGAATGCGCTGACCCCGGCATCCAGTACGACGGGACAATCAACGACTGGCACACTTGCCCAGAAACCGGACGAATCACCGCAAGTAACCCATGTTCCGAATATATCCACCTGGATAACTCGTCCTGCAACCTGGCGAGCATCAACCTGCTGAAGTTCCTGCGTGACGACAACAGCTTCGAGGTGAAGAAGTTCCAGCAGATCACGGAGCTGATCATCACCGCGATGGACATCTCCATCTGCTTCGCGGACTTCCCCACCCAGAAGATCACCGAGACCACCCGCGCCTACCGGCAACTCGGCATCGGCTATGCCAACCTCGGCGCACTCCTGATGGCCACCGGCCACGCCTACGATTCCGAGGGTGGCCGCGCGGTCGCGGCCGCGATCACATCCCTGATGACCGGCACCGCCTACCGCCGGTCCGCGGAACTGGCGGCCGTCGTCGGCCCGTATGACGGCTACGAGCGCAACGCGTCGGCCCACAAGCGGGTGATGAGGAAGCACGGGGCCGCCAGCAGCCAGATCCGCGCGCTGGGCGGCATGGACGAGCAGATTCTGTCCGCCGCCAACAGCGCCTGGGAGGATTGCCTCGCCCTGGGCGAGACAAATGGGTACAGAAACGCACAATCTTCGCTACTCGCACCTACCGGGACAATAGGCCTCATGATGGACTGTGACACCACTGGGGTGGAGCCGGACCTGGCGCTGGTGAAGTTCAAGAAGCTGGTCGGCGGCGGTTCCATGCAGATCGTGAACCAGACCGTGCCGCGCGCCCTGAAGAGCATGGGCTACCAGCCGGAGCAGGTCGAGGCGATCGTCGAGTACATCGCGGAGCATGGGCACGTCGTGGACGCCCCCGGCCTTCGGCAGGAGCACTACGACGTCTTCGACTGCGCCATGGGTGAGCGCTCGATCAGCGCGATGGGCCACGTCCGGATGATGGCCGCGGTCCAGCCTGCGCTCTCCGGTGCCATCAGCAAGACTGTGAATCTTCCCGAAACGGCACAAATCGAGGATATAGAGCAGATCTATATCGAAGGCTGGAAGCTGGGCCTCAAGGCACTGGCTGTCTACCGGGACAACTGCAAGGTTGGCCAGCCGCTGTCCGATGCCAGGAAGAAGCCGGCTGCTGAGGTGGCCGTCGAGGCGGCGCAGTCGCCGCATGATGTCCGTCCGGTGCGCAGGCGGTTGCCGAAGCAGCGGCCGGCCGTGGTGACCCGGTTCTCCGTGGCGGGCGCCGAAGGCTACATGACGGCATCCAGCTACCCGGGCGACGGCGTGGGCGAGGTCTTCCTCAAGCTCGGCAAGCAGGGGTCGACGCTGGCTGGCGTGATGGACGCCTTCTCGATGGCGATCTCCATCAGCCTGCAGTACGGGGTCCCGCTGGAGAAGTGGGTGGAGAAGTTCACCAACATGCGCTTCGAGCCGGCCGGGATTACCGATGACCCGGACATCCGGATCGCAAGTTCGGTGATGGACTACGTGTTCCGGCGGCTGGCCCTGGATCACCTGCCCTACGACACGCGCGCCGAGCTGGGCATCCTGTCGGCTGCCGAGCGGACGGCCCAGCTGGCCGGGGAGGATCCGGCCACGCTGGCCGAGGAGCAGGATCCCGCGGAAATGGCACAATCTGCCCCGGTAGAACGCGCCCACCCGCACCTCGAGGAGCAGATTCAGGGTTCCCGTGCCGAGCCCGCCGCCCAGCCGCACAGCTCCACCGAGCTGATCGAGTCGCAGCAGGGCCGGTTGGCCGATGCGCCGCTCTGCCTCACCTGCGGCACCAAGATGCGCCCGGCCGGCAGCTGCTACGTCTGCGAAGGCTGCGGCTCCACCAGCGGCTGCAGCTAGCAGGCAACCGAACCGCACACGAATTACCGGGTCAGGGGGCAGCGGAGGTCATCCGCTGCCCCCCGGGCCGTCTGGCGGCCAACCAGGAGCTGCCGGGGCGGCGGTGCCGATGTCTGGTCGCGCGACACGAGGCCGCATAAACCTACTAACTAACCTACTAAACATGCTAAGTAGCGCTAAGATTAGGTTGTTTAGCAGGTTGGCTTGGGAGGTTCTTTGCGGAGTTTCGCTGACCTTGATGCTCTCATCGGCCTGGTGCCGGCCCAGGCCGTCACCCGGCTCAGCGCGATCGACTTCGGCCGGGGCTCGGAGGCGCTCTACCGGGATCAGATGCCCGGGTTGCTCACCGAACTCGCTGACCGGGCTCGCGTGCAGAGCATCACCGCCTCGTCCGCGATCGAGGGCATCATCGTCGCGGACGCCGGCCGCGCCCAGCGGATCATCAACCGGCAGGCGATGACGCTGCGCAACCGCAGCGAACAGGAACTGGCCGGCTACCGCGACGCCCAGGACTACCTGCTCCAGCAAGACTGGCGGCCGCTGAACGTCGGCCTGATCCTGCACCTGCACCGGCTGCTGTTCGCGCACACCGCGGTGCCCAGGGGCGCGTTCAAGACAGAGGACAACCTGGTCGTGGACCGATCGCCAGACGGCTCGACGACCGTCCGCTTCAAGCCGGTGTCCGCCGCGAGCACCCCGTTCGCCATTGACGACCTCATCGAGCGCTACAAGGACGCGGCTGTGGCGGGTGAGCACCATCCGGTGCTCCTGTCCGGGCTGTTCATCCTCGACCTTCTCGTCATCCACCCCTTCGAGGACGGCAACGGGCGAGTCGCCCGCCTGCTCACCGGTGCCATGCTCACCGAGCACAGATACACGGTCGGCCGCTACGTGAGCCTTGAGCAAGCGGTCGCCGAATCGGCTGACGCCTACTACCAGGCCCTCCTCGAGTCAACCCACGGCTGGCATGACGGTGCCGCCGACCCATGGCCGTGGCTCGGCTACTTCATCAACGTGATGGCCGACGCTTACGCTGTCTTTGCCGATCGCGCAGCGGCAGCTAGGACTCCCGGAACCAAGCAGCAGCGCGTTCGCGAGCACATCCTGCGGCACGCACCCGCCACGTTCCGGCTTGCGGATATAAGGACGGCAGTGCCAGGCATCAGTGACCAGACGATCCGGCTCGTCCTGGAACAGCTGAGGAACGAAGGCAAGGTCCGGGCCGACGGAACCGGCCGCTCCGCGACGTGGACACGGACGAATGCCGGACGCTCCGGATAACTGCCCGGCGCCGGTAGGACCTCTCGGGGGCAGCCGCGATTGACACCGTCGGCGTGTCATTCGAATGTGTATTTGATAAACACGGCTAGACTGCCCATATGCCGTCACAACAGTTACTGAGAGCTGGGAGCCACGCGATGAGGAGCCACGCGATGAGGAGCCACGCGATGAGACGTGCGGAGCCACCTGATGCCACCGATCCGGGCCTTACCCCGCGTCAACGCAAGATCATTCAGGCCATCGAGGACTCCAAGCGGCGCTACGGCTACCCGCCCACTCTGCGGGAGATCGGCGAGGCGGCCGGGCTGGCGAGCACGTCAAGTGTCTCCTACCAGCTGTCGGTCCTGGCGCAGAAGGGATACCTGAGCCGCGGGCCGGGGCGCCCGCGCACGGCCGTGCTGCACCCGTCGGCTGATCCCCCCATCGAGCCGCCCCCCGGCGAGACGCCTGCCGGCGAGACGCCTGCCGGCGAGCTGCAAGCTGACATAGACGGGCGGGCAGTCGCCCATGTGCCGCTGGTCGGGCGGATCGCGGCGGGCGGTCCGATCCTTGCCGAGCAGTCGATCGAGGAGATCTTCCCGCTGCCCAGGCAACTGGTCGGTGAGGGGAAGCTCATTGTGCTCAAGGTCGTCGGCGACTCGATGATCAACGCCGCGATCGCCGACGGCGACTGGGTTGTCGTCCGCCTGGAGTCGGACGTCGAGAATGGCGATATCGTGGCCGCGACGATCGACGGGGTCGAGGTCGAAGGCACGGTCAAAACCCTCAAGCGAAGTGACGATCACGTCTGGCTGATGCCGCACAACCCCGCATACCCGCCGATCCTGGGCGACAACGCGGCCATTGTCGGCAAGGTGGTCGCCGTGCTGCGCCGGATCTGACCGATTGTGGCCGTCCGGAACGGGCACCTCGGGTCTGATTACCATGCCACCCATGGCCATCACTCCACCCAGCACCGCCGAGCTCGCCGTTATCGCGGAGCACTACGGGTTCCACCTCACCCCGCCGGACGTGGCGTCGTTCCACGCTCTCATCACCGGTGCGCTGGCGTCCTACGACCAGGTCGAGCGGCTCTATGCGGCGCGCCTGCCGGAAGCTCCGAGCAGGCCCTACCAGCGTCCCGCCGACGCTGACAACAAACTCGGGGCCTGGTATGTGACGACGGAGATCACGACGCGGGACGACGGCCCGCTGGCCGGCCGCCGGGTGGCGGTCAAAGACAACATCGAGGTCGCCGGCCTGCCGATGATGAACGGGTCGGCCACGGTCGAGGGCTACATCCCCCGGCGTGACGCGACGGTGGTCACCCGGGTGCTTGACGCGGGAGCGACGATCACCGGCAAGGCGGTCTGTGAGGACCTGTGCTTCTCCGGGGGCAGCCACACCTCCCGAACCGGGCCAGTACGCAATCCGTGGGACCGCTCAAGGTCGGCCGGCGGGTCATCCAGCGGCAGCGCCGCGCTGGTCGCGGCCGGCCATGCCGACCTGGCCCTGGGCGGCGACCAGGGCGGATCGGTCCGCATCCCGAGCGCCTTCTGCGGCACCGTGGGCCACAAGCCGACCCACGGCCTGGTTCCCTACACGGGCGCGTTCCCCATCGAGAACACCCTGGACCACCTCGGCCCGATCACCCGCACGGTGCGTGATGCCGCCGTGCTGCTTGGCGTGCTGGCCGGCCCGGACGGCCTGGACCCCCGCCGGCCGAGCACCGTTACCCCCGGCGATTACCTCACGGAACTTAACGCTGGTGTCGACGGTCTCCGGATCGGCGTAGTTGAGCAGGGATTCGCCATCCCCGGCCTGTCCCAGCCGGGAGTGGACGAGGCGGTGCGCGCGGCTGTCGCCACCCTGGCGGGCGCCGGCGCGGTGGTCGGCACCGTGAGCATTCCGTGGCATCGCGACGGCTTGCACGTCTGGAATGTCATCGCCACCGACGGAGTGGTCGGCCAGATGATCGACGGGAACGGCTACGGGATGAACTGGCCCGGTCTCTACGACCCGGAGCTCATGGTCCACTACGCCCAGGGCCGCAGGGCGCACGCCGATGAGCTATCGGAGACGGTCAAGATGGCCGCGTTGTGCGGCCGGTACGCCATCGACCGGTACCACGGCCGCTACTACGCGATGGCCCGGAATATGGCCTTCGAGCTGACCGCTGCCTACGATGCCGCCCTGGCCGACGCTGACGTCCTGGTCCTGCCCACGCTGCCGATCGTGGCGTCGGTCATTCCCGGGCCCGGCGCCTCCCGCGAGGAACGCATCGCCCGGTCGCTGGAGATGATCGCCAACACCGCCCCGTTCGATGTCAGCGGCCATCCGGCCGTCTCGGTCCCGGCGGGCCTGGCCGGCGGCCTCCCAGTGGGCATGATGATTGTCGGACGGCACTTCGCGGACGCCACCTGCCTGCGGGTCGCCCAGGCCTACGAGAGCGCCGCCGGCGGCTTCCCGACCCCGCCCATCTCTGACCTGTACTAGACCGGCCACGGCCCGCTCCGAAGGCGAGAAGCGCGGAAACGCCCAGGGCAGATCCAGAACCTGACATGACGGCTGCGGCATGGTGGCGGTCCGCTGGGCGAGTTTTAGCTGCCTCCTGCGCGGGTCCGGGATGGCTGATCGCTGGCCCGTCGATCACCGTGACGCCGCGTCGCGCCGCTGCGCCCGCGCCGAGGGATGAGCAGGTCAGCCCGATTCTGTGGCTGCGTCCGGGCCCACCACCAGCATCGCCGCCCGGTCATGATGCGGCGGCCCGGACCAGGTGTGCATGACCGGGCGGGCCGGTGGGACACGCCGCGCCGGGCCGGCGCCGCTGGCCATTCCTTGTTGGTATCTGGTTGTGTGTCTCCGTACGCGGGTGGTAAGTGCGCTATACAAGGAAGGCAGGAGGGAGTGAGATGCGGCCGAACGACGGGTCCCTGCCTGGCAGGCAAATGGTGCAGGAACGGCTTGCCGCCGTGCGCCGCACGCTTGCCGCAGCCCCGTTGCCGGTCAAGATCGTACTGGTCGCGGCCCTGCTGCTGCTCGGAGTCGTCGCGGCTCTGCCGCTCATGGTGGCCGCGTTCATCTACGCGCCTGTCGCGGTCTTCGCCGGGCACCGCTCGCTGCTGGCCTCCCTGGCGGTAGCAGTCTGGGGTCTGGCGGTGGTCGCCGGGCTGTCCGGCAGTAACCAGACCGCCATCGCACCGCTGCTACTGCTCCCGTTCGTGATGGTGGCGGCCGCGCACGCCCGCCGCCTGTCCCGCTGGTTCGTGCCGTGCCGCACGGTGGCCTGGACCCTTATCTGGGCGGTCCTGCCGGCCATGGTGGCCTGGCGCATCTGGCCCAGCCGGCCGCTGGTCAGCATCATCGTCGGCTGGGTGCTCGCCTGCCTCGTCCTGGCCGCGCGGCTGGCCAGGGCCGCGCAGGAGTCCCGTGGTTTCGGCCGCCAGCAGGCCCGGGGGGGTGCCCTCGCCGCGCCGCACGACTGGTCGGGCCGGGCGGGCACCGGGACCGCTCGGCGTCCGCCGGGTGGCGGCGGGCGCGGTGGCCGGGGCGGGCAGAACGCCGACTTGGCCCGGGTGCACCAGACCGCCGACGGCATGCTGAGCCCGGGCTCGCCGGACCCCTCGGTGGACCGTGGCGCCGGGGCTAGGCAGCTACCGGAGATCACCGTCGATCAGGCCATGGCGGAGCTGGACGCCATGATCGGCCTGGCTGCGGTCAAGGAACAGATCCGGCAGATCACCGCCTCGGTGGAGGCCGCGCGGCGCAGGGCATTGGCGGGCTACGGCACCGACAAGCCCATGAACCACTTCGTGTTCCTCGGACCGCCCGGCACCGGGAAGACCTCGGTGGCCCGGATAGTCGCCAAAATCTTCTACGCGTTCGGCTTGCTCGAGACCCCGGAGGTAGTGGAGGCGCAGCGAGCCGATCTGGTCGGTGAGTACCTGGGCGCGACGGCGATCAAGACCAATGCCCTGATCGACTCCGCGCTCGGCGGGGTCTTGTTCATTGATGAGGCGTACAGCCTGGTGAACGAAGGTGAGGGGCAGGGCGACCGGTTCGGCAACGAGGCCGTCCAGGCCATGCTGAAGCGTGCCGAGGACAACCGCCAGGAACTCGTCATCATCCTGGCCGGCTACGAGCGGCAGATGGAGACCTTCCTGGCGACCAACCCGGGGCTGAACTCGAGGTTCGGGCTCAGGGTGAAGTTCCCCGGCTACTCGCCCGCCGAGCTGATGGCGCTGGCCGAGTTGTCGCTGGAGCAGCGGGGCGAGATCCTCGACCCCGATGCCCGCCCGGCCCTCTGGCGGATGATGGAGGACGTGGGCCGTCGCCGGCTCGCGGACGAGCTCGGGAACGGGCGGTTCGTCCGGAGCCTGCTGGAAAAGGCGGGCCAGGCGCGGGACGTCCGGGTGATGGCGGGTGGGGCCGAGCCGACTTCCGCGGATCTGGTGACGCTGGAGGCGGCGGACCTGGAGCGGGCCGGCACCGAGCTCACCGCGAGGTTCCGCGGCTACACCGAGGCGCCGACGCTGGAGAGCGCGCTCGCCGAACTTGATGAGCTGATCGGCCTGGAGCCAGTCAAGCGGCAGGTACACGAGATCACCGCGCAGCTGCGAGTGGCCCGGTTGCGGGACCGGCAGGGCCTGGCCAGCCAGCCGCCGGCCCGGCATTTCGTGTTTACCGGCCCGCCGGGCACCGGGAAGACGACCGTGGCCCGGATCCTCGGCCGGATCTTCGCGGCGCTCGGGCTGCTGGTCCGCCCCGAGGTGGTGGAGGCGCACCGATCCGACCTGGTCGGTGAGCATCTCGGCTCGACCGCCATCAAGACTGGCAAGCTGATCGACTCGGCCCTGGGCGGGGTGCTCTTCATCGACGAGGCGTACTCGCTCTACAACGCGGGGTACTCAGGTGGCGACGCGTACGGATCTGAAGCCGTGGCGACGCTGCTCAAGCGAGCGGAGGACGACCGCGACCGGCTGGTGATCGTGCTGGCCGGATACCCCGCCGACATGGACAGGTTCCTGCACAGCAATCCGGGCCTCGCTTCCCGGTTCAGCGTGCGGATCGGTTTCCCCAGTTACACCTCCGGTGAGCTGACCAGGATCGCCGGGGTCATCGCCGAGCAGGCGGGGGACACCTTCGAGCCGGATGCGATCCCCGTGCTTGACGAGATATTCTCCCGCGCCGCCGCGGCGGGGCGCATTGACGAACTCGGCAACGGGCGGTTCGCTCGCTCGCTGTTCGAGCGTGCCTGCGCGGCCAGGGACCTGCGGGTGGCGCATCTCGGCGAGGACGCGAGTGCTGCTGATCTCACCACGGTGTCGGCTGCCGACCTGCGCGGGGCCTTCGACGAACTGGGCGGTCAGGCGGACACCGCGTCGTCCTGAGACGGGACCCGTGCCCTCCGGGAACTGGTCAGCCCTGATCGACGGCGGGCAGCTCCTGCAGCGCCGCGATCAGGGCGCTGGAGTCCGTGCCCGCGTCCCTGATCACGTACATGAGCGTGTGCAGCACCGAGTGCCTGTCCTCGCCCCGGTCGAGCAGGCGCTGCGCTGCCTCCCAGAGTTCCGGTGGGTCGCCCCGCCAGAGCCGGTCGGCGAGCGTCATGTGCCGGTCGATGTGCAGTTCGCCGGTGTGCCGTCCGCTGGCCTCTTTGTGATCGGCCGCCAGCAGGGTTCGCCGGTCCTCGTGGTGGGCAGGGTGCAGCGTGCTCAGGTCGACGTCGTCATGCCGCCCCCTGAGCACAGGGAAGGCGAACGCGCGCCGGGGCAGTGCCTCCAGGTCATCGTCGGGCAGCAGCCTGGCCACTAGTTGCGGATCGAGGCCGAATGCGGTCGGGTCACGGTAGACCTGCGCGAATGTGCCCATCGACTCGAACACCGCATCCAGCGTCTGGGCGATCGCGTCAGCGGCGACCTCGTGCCGCCTGCCCGCCCAGCGCACCCATGAGGCCAGCACGTGCGGCATGGCGTGCTGCTCGGCCGCCGTCAGCATGACCTTGCGCGGTAGCCAGTCGAGGAGGAAGGTCTCCACCTTCACCGGGCTCATCCGCAGCGGGCGGCCGAAGTCCTTGTCGCAGCCGTAGTCGATGATGTGGTCCGCACACCGGCTCGCGGCCTTGGTGTCGGACAGGTCTTCCGCCTCATCGGAGGCGAGGAACTCGGCCACCAGCGTGGCCCGGCGGTCCTTCGTCCATGCGTGCTTGCGCGCGGTCGCACCGGCCCAGCCGGAGCCGGTGCCTGGTGCCGACGGGTCGCCCCACGCTGAGCCGCTGGCACCCGGTGCGGTGCCCAGCCGGCCGGGCACCGGCAGGAGCGTCGGCGGGAGCGTGCGGATCCTCGCCCGGAGGAAGGCGTGATAGGAGGGGAAGGAGTCGCTCACCGACGGGCCGGTCCCCGTCTCGGTCACCGCGAGGGCCGTCTCCAGGAGCCGCCGGGCCTGCGGTGCTTCCACCTGACGGAACGCGGGGCGGGTGGCCTCGCCCGGGTCACTGCCGCTGGCCTCCCGGCATCGTTCGAGGAGCTTGTCGACCTGCGAGGTGACCCATCCATCGCGCAGCATCCCGCCCGCGTTGTAATCGACCACCATGACCAGGGCGTGCGGCTCTTCCCCCGCGTAGCTGAACACGCAAACGACCTCGTCGCGGTCGCCGAAGACGTCGGAGTTCACGTAGCATTCGGCGGCCGCGACCGCGCCGACATGCTCCGCCCAGCCCGGCCTGGCCACCCCGTGTTCCATCAGGGCGAGGGCTGCTGCCTCGGCCCGTGCCGCCTGGCGTGGTGTGCCCAGGCAGGCGATGCCGGACAGCAGCGCGAGCGCGGCCGGGCTCTGCTGCTGTGCCGCGTAGCCGACCAGGCCCTCGCCGACCAGTTCCTCGACGTCCGTGTGGCCGCGCCTGCCTCCCTGCGGGGCGGGCTGCCCCCACCAGGTGCCCAGCAGTTCGCTGACCATCAGCTCGGCATCGAGCGGGCTGCGCACGGCCAGCAATTCCCGGGCGGCCCGCAGCATCTCGGCGAACAGCGCGTTCGGCGGTGGCGATGCGGCTGCCGCGGACCCGGGGCTCTTACCGTGGCCTGAGTGGCCCGCCCCTCCCGGGGGTTCTCGGCGTCTGCTCTGCGGGCTCACATGGACAGCTTCCCAGATTCACGGTGTGTCGTG
Organism: uncultured Streptosporangiaceae bacterium; assembly: GCA_964412845.1. Lineage (GTDB taxonomy): Bacteria > Actinomycetota > Actinomycetes > Streptosporangiales > Streptosporangiaceae > JAWWPY01. Next base: position 2,458 of record CAYPQM010000035.1, on the reverse strand, counting down.
CCATGTCCACGCGGGGATGCCGGCACGTTTCCGTATCCGTCGGGCTTTTCAGGACCTGGCGCGGGTGCTCCCGCCGGCCCGAACGTCGGCATGCTGGCTCCGGTGCCGCGCGATTTCGCCTAGGATATGGGAAGCTTGCCTGCGTGGCCGCCACGATGTCTGCGGTTGTCTGCGTGGCACTCGCGGCGGCGCGGTGCCGCGTCGGTGGCTCCCCGTGACCGCGTTATTGCCGCTAGCCTGCTTGTGTCTGTGGTGAGCAGGAAGGAGCCGCTGCATGGCTCACGCACGGGACCGGAGTGCGGACGATGAGTACTGACACCTCTGCACCCCAGCCCCAGCTGTCCGGGCCGGACATCTCCGACTCGGTGCTGCTCGCGACCCTGCTGCGCGAGGCCCCGATCGGATTCGCCTTCTTCGGGCCCGACATGCGCCTGCTCAGGATCAACCGGGCGCTGGCGGGCATGCCTGGCCGCAGCCTTGGCGAGCATCTCGGCCAACTGCCCTCACAAGTCTGGCCGGAGACGCTGGCGGCCAGGATGGAGTCCGCGGTCCGCCGGGTCCTGGCCGAGGATCAGCCGCTGTATGAGTCTGATCAGCCGGTCAGCGTGCTCGCCGCCCCGGCGCCTCCGGATGCCGCCGCCGCTGACGCTCCGGGCGTGGACGGTCCCGGTGACTCAGCCGGGGACGCCTCAGCCGCGAACGGTTCTGGCGCGGGGAGCCCGGCCCCGGCGGGTGCCGGCCTCCGGCACTGGGCCTTCTCCTGGTTCCCCTCGCATGATCCGGAGGGGAACATCACCGGTGTCGCCCTGATCGCGGTGGATGTCACTGACCGCCAGAATTCGGCGGAGGCGGTGCGCAGGAGCGAGGAGCGTTACCGCTCGCTCGTCCAGGCCGGCGCGCAGGTGGTCTGGGTTACCACGCCGACCGGAGCCATCGCCGAGGATTCCCCGGAGTGGCGCTGGATCACCGGCCAGACCCTGGATGAGTACCTGGGTAACGGCTGGCTGGACGCGATCCACCCCGAGGACCGCGAGCGGGTGGATCGTGACTGGCGGGAGTGCGTGGCGGCGGGAAAGGTTTTTGACAACAGGTACCGGGTGCGCACCAAGACAGGGTCGTACCGGCATTACGACGTCCGCGCGGTTCCGATCGAGCGGGACGGGAAGATCATCGAGTGGGTGGGGGCGAGCACCGACGTCACCGGCCAGCGTGAGGCCGAGGAGATGCGCGGCCGGCTGACCGAGCAGCTGTCTGCGGCCGCGCTGCGCACCGCCCGGCTGCAGCAGGCCACCTCGATGCTCGCCGAAGCGCTGACCATCTTGCAGGTCGTCGAAGTGATCACTGAGGTCGGGCGGTCGGCCATCGGCGCGGAGCGGTCCGCGGTGGCGCTGCTCGACCAGGACCGGCTCCGGCTGCGCACGGTCAATCCAGCCGGCCTTCCGGACAGCCCGGGCGCGCCTGGCGACGACATCCCGCTGGACGTGGCCAGCGTGATGACGGCCGCGATCACCGCGCGGCGCCCGGTGCTGATCGAGAACCCTGAAGCGCTGCGCAGGCTGTTTGACGGTGTCGCCAACGTCGACCTGTTCCTGGCCCACAGCGACGAGCGCGCCTGGGTGGGGCTGCCGCTGCTCGCCGCGGGCGCGCCGCTGGGGGCGCTGCGCTTCTCGTTCACCCGGCCGCGGCAGATTACCGAGGAAGAGCGGGTCTTCCTGGAGGCGCTCGCGGGCCAGTGCGCCCTGGCGCTGGAGCGTGCGTCGCTGTTCGAGCGGGAGCACACCACGGCGGAGACCCTGCAGCGCAGCCTGCTGCCGGACCGGCTGCCCAGCGTGCCAGGGATCGTCCTGGAAGCGCGGTACCTGCCGGTCACCAGGAACATGGAAATCGGCGGCGACTGGTACGACGCGTTCCGGCTGCCGGACGGCCGGCTGGCCGTCGCGGCGGGTGACGTGATGGGCAAGGGGCTGACCGCCGCGGCCGGCATGGGCCGGGTGCGCAACGCGCTGCGTGCCCTCGCGCTCACCGACCCGCGTCCGGCCGCGGTACTCGCCGGGCTCGACCGGCTGTTCACCGCCACCGAGCTGGACGAGCAGGTGACGACCGTGGCCTATCTGGTCATCGACCCGGTCACCGGGGAGGGCCTGGCGGGCAACGCCGGTCACCTCCCCCCGCTGCTGCTGTCCAGCGAGGCACCGCCCCGGCTCGATCCGACCGAAGCTGGGACTCCGCTGGGCTGGGCGAGTCCGCGTCAGCAATACGTCTTCCGGCTGCCGCCCGGGAACACGGCAGTGCTCTACTCGGATGGGCTGGTGGAGAACCGCAGGCGCGGGCTCGACGTCGGCCTGGACGAACTGGTTGCGGTCGCGGCCCAGGCGCGGCCGGGGGTGGTCGAAGATCCTGCCAGGTTGCTGGAGTACCTGGTAGACCGGATGCTCACCGGTTATGAGCAGGATGACGA